>NZ_JAAKZX010000328.1 GCF_011045025.1 Streptomyces ureilyticus | reverse complement strand
TCCCCCGTCCCCCGTCCCCCCGGAGGCTGTTTTCTGAAATTGTGACACTTGGACCCCGAAGTGTCACAATTTCGCACACTAGGGCCTGTCCGGCGGATCTTGATCGAGAGCTGCAAGGAGGTGTGGGACCAGGGGGTTTGAGTCGTTCTTGCGCCAAGCGACGGCGACTCGTGTGCGCGCGGCGTTGGGCTCGATCCTGCGGAAGGCAACGCCTTTGAGGCGAATGCGGCGGATGCTTTCCGGGGCCAGTGACACACCCAGGCCGGTTTCCACCAGGGCGCAGACGGTCTGCCATTCCACGGCGTGCTGAGTCACCTGTGGGGTGAAGCCCGCCGCGATGCACAGGCTGGCGATCTGGTCGTAGAGCGGCGGGCCGACGGCGCGAGGCAGGAGCACAAAGGGGCAGTCCGCCAACTGCTCGACTCGAACGGCTCGTTGTGCCGCGACTGGGTGCGAGGAGGGCAGCACGGCCACGAACGGTTCGGTCAGCACGGTCTCGAATCCGAGATCCGTGTCATGGGCAGGCGGCTCGCGCAACAGGCCGATGTCGATCGTCCTTTCGCGCAGAGCGGCCAGTTGCGGCGTGGTCGTCATTTCCTGGATGTCCAGGTCCACGGCGGGAAACCGTTCCCGGAAGGTTCGCAGCAGACTGGGGAGGACGGTCAGGGCAAGGGAGGCAGCGAAGCCGATCCGCAGGCGGCCGACCCTGCCGCTGCCGACCTCTCGGGCTGCGGCCAAGCCCTCCGCGAGACCGGTGAGGGCATGCCGGGCGGCGGGGAGGAGTTGTCGGCCCGCCGGGGTGAGGCAGATGCGCCCGGGTTCGCGGCTGAACAGCGCGTAGCCCACCTTGTCCTCCAGGCGACGGATCTGCTGGCTCAGCGGCGGCTGGGCGATGCCCAGGCGGGAGGCGGCGTGGCCGAAGTGGAGTTCCTCGGCAAGAACGACGAAGGCGTGCAGCTGCGGAAGGGGAAGTTCAGGGCGCTCCATACGCTTAGAGATATCACTCCATGCCTGAAGCTGTATTAGACGTATCTGCACTGGTCACTTAGCGTTCGGCGCATGACAGAGCGACGTTCCATCCTCAGCGGCTCGACGTTCGAGGAGCAGATCGGCTATGCCCGCGCTGTGATCGACGGCGACTGGGTTCATGTGTCCGGGACGACCGGATTCGACTACACCACCATGACGATCGCCGAGGACGTGGTGGAGCAGGCCGAGCAGTGCCTGCGCAACATCGAGGCCGCACTGACCGAAGCGAAGTGCACCTTCGCTGACGTGGTGCGGGTGCGCTACCTGCTGCCCGACCGGGCCGACTTCGAGCCCTGCTGGCCGGCACTACGTCGCGCCTTCGGCGAGGTCCGGCCGGCCGCCACGATGCTCATGTGCGGCCTCGCCGACCCCCGCATGAAGATCGAGATCGAGGTGTACGCCCGGCGGAACACCGCGTAACCGTCCGCACCATCCGATCTGGGTGAACGGGGGTACCGTGCCCGAGGTCGGGCGGGGCGATCTGACACATGCCGAGTGGGCACGGCTCAAAACACTGCTGCCCGGCATCGGACTGCCGGGCGGACGGTGGAACGACCACCGCACAGTGATCAACGGAATCCTCTTCCGCCTGCGGACGGGCGCGCCCTGGCGTGACCTGCCTTCGCGGTACGGGCCGTGGAAAACCGTCTACGAGCGTCACCGACGCTGGTCCGCTGACGGAACTTGGGACAAGATCCTCCGCTCGCTCCTGGCGCACGCCGACGCCGAAGACCGGATCGACTGGAGCGTGGTCGGCATCGATTCCACCTCCTGCCGGGCCCATCAGCACGCGGCCGGCGCGCGCACGACACCCCCACGCATCCCGGGGCGCAGGGCGCTGCCCCCGCAGCATCGGCCAGATGAAGGGCTGGGACGTTCGAGGGGCGGTCTGACGAGCAAGATTCATCTGGTCGGCGAGGGCGGCCGCCGCCCCTTGGCATTCCTGATCACCCCGGGCCAGTGGGGCGACGCTCCGCAGCTCATCCCGGTACTGGAACGCCTGAGCGTCCCCCGGCTCACTACCGGCCGAACGCACCATCAACGCGCTGAAGAACTTCCGGGCCGTGGCCACGCGCTACGACAAGCGCGCCTTCGTTTTCCTCGGCACCGTCACCCTCGCCACGATCCGCTTATGGCTCCGACCATGATCCGCCGGACAGCCCCTAGCCTCCCTCCCCCCCTGGGCCCGAGCTCTCCGTGCGCCCGCTCGACTGCTTCGACGTCCCGTCAAAGCCGCGATGCGCCCGTCACCGACATCACCAGTGAGTACAGCGATGTCGTGGCCGTGATGAACATGCGGTTGTTCTTCGGGCCGCCGAACGTGATGTTGGAGACCGTCTCGGGGATCAGCAGGCGGCCGATGAGGGTGCCGTCGGGGTCGTAGCAGTGGACGCCGTCGTCGCAGGCGGCCACCCACAGGCGGCCCTCGTCGTCGAAGCGGATGTTGTCGAAGACCCCGCCGCCGGGGCGGCACTCGGCGAAGACCTTGCCCTCGCCGAGCGTGCCGTTGTCGTGGACGTCGAAGACGCGGACCTGGTTGAGGCGGGTGTCGGAGACGTACAACTGCCGCTCGTCCGGGGAGAGTACGAGCCCGTTCGGGCCGCGGAAGCCGTCGGCGGCCAGGGTCACGGAACCGGTGGCCGGGTCGAGGCGGTAGACGTTGCAGGCGCCGATCTCGCTGTCCGCCCGGTGCCCCTCGTAGTCGCTGAGGATCCCGAAGTCGGGGTCGGAGAACCACAGCATGCCGTCGGAGCGTACGACGGCGTCGTTCGGGCTGTTGAGCCGCTTGCCGTCGTAACGGTCGGCCAGGACCGTCACCCGCCCGTCGTGCTCGGTGCGCGTCACCCGCCGGTTGCCCTGCTCGCACGAGATGAGGCGGCCCTGGCGGTCGACGGTGTTGCCGTTGCTGTTGCCCGCCGGTGTGCGGAAGACACCGACCGTGCCGGTCGCCTCGTCCCAGCGCAGGAGGCGGTCGTTGGGGATGTCGCTCCAGATCACCTGGCGCCAGGCGGGGAGGTAGAGCGGGCCCTCGGCCCAGCGGCAGTCGTCGTACAGGCGCTCCAGACGCATGTCCCCGAGCGTGCAGCGGCCGGTGCGGAAGCGGTCGTCGAGTGTCTCGTAGATCCCATTCACCTTGGTCACGCGGGCGACCCTACCCAGCCCGGTTAACATCCGGGCATGACCACTGACGAATCATCCGTATCCGTGTACGACGTCGACATCGATGCCCTCCAGGGCGGCTCCGCCGACCTCGGCCAGTACAAGGGCAAGGCCGTACTCATCGTGAACGTGGCCTCCCGGTGCGGGCTCACGCCGCAGTACGCGGGCCTCGAGCAGCTGCACGAGCGGTACGCCGCGCAGGGCTTCACCGTGCTCGGGGTGCCCTGCAACCAGTTCATGGGCCAGGAGCCCGGTACGTCCGAGGAGATCGCGGAGTTCTGCTCGGCGACGTACGGCGTGACCTTCCCGATGACCGAGAAGGTCGAGGTGAACGGGGACGGGCGCCACGCGCTGTACGAGCGCCTCGTACCGACCGAGGACGCCGAGGGCCACAGCGGCGACATCCGCTGGAACTTCGAGAAGTTCCTCCTCGGCCGCGACGGCACGGTCCTCGCCCGCTTCTCTCCGCAGACGGAGCCGGAGTCCGCGGAGCTCGTGGCGGCGGTGGAGAAGGCCGTCGCGTAACGCCGCTTGACCGCGGGGCTCCTCCGGGAGCTCCGCGGGGCGCGACCAGCCACAACGGACCCGCGCCCTGTCACCGAACCTGCGGAGCACGACTCCCGGCCCCGAGAAGCGCCTCCCGCATCTCCTCAGGGCACCCCGTGCCGCGAGGCAGCTGGTACCGCGCCGCGAGGCGATACGTACCGGCCCGCGGAGCCACCAGCTCCGTCCACTCGTCGCCCTTCGCGTCCTCCTCCGCCTCCATCAGACACCCGGCGACGTTCTCGAACGACTTCGGCGCGTCCTCGTCGACCTCCCGCAACGCCTTGGACTCCTCCGTCTCCCGCGGAGGCGTAACGCTCTTGCCCTCGGCGTCGACCAGGCCCAGCCACGGCGAGTACGGGACGCGTATCAGCACCCGCCCCGCCTCCTTCACCCTGATCGTCATCTCGTCCTGCCCGGCCCGCTCGACGACGGCGGGCGGGTCGGCGAGCGGCGTGGGATCGGTGACCTTGAAGAGCTGCCAGTTCGCGTCGCCCCAGACCTGCTTCAGATACGGCTGGCCACGCTGCACAAGCTCGCGTTCGCGCTCGCCGCCGTCCCCGTCGAGCTCGTCCTTGGGCAGGACGACGTAGTGGACGGCCCAGCGCTTGAGCCACTCGTGGTAGTTGGCGGAGTTCAGGGTGTCGTCGTAGAAGAGCGGGTTGCGCTCCATGTCGGCCTGCCGGTTCCAGCCGCGGGCGAGGTTCACATACGGCGCGAGCGCGGACGCCTCGCGGTGCGAGCGGGCCGGTACGACCTCCACGCGGCCCTTCTCGGCGCCCACCTCCTGGAGCTGGTCGACGATGGGGGCGAGCTCACGCGCCCAGGACGCGGCGGGCATCGCGTTGATGGTGTCGTCCACCGCCTTGAAGCCGATCCACGCGACGAACCCCACGCAGGCCACGACCAGCGCGTACCACCTGCGCGTACGCGGCACCGTGAACGGCAGCGCCGCCAGCAGCACGACCCCCGCGAACAGCATCGCGAGCCGCGTGATGTTGGACCCGATCTGCGAGCTGATCAACCAGACGAGGACCACGGACAGCCCGTACACCCCGGCCGTGATCCGGACCGTCTTCCACTCGCTCGGCACGAGGAAGTAGACGAAGCCCGAGAACAGGACGGGCAGCACGACCGACCCGAACATCATCGGCTGCGTACCGGAGAACGGGAACAGCCACGCGGACACGCCCACGACGGCAGCGGGCGCGAGCCCCAGCGCGTACGCCCCCGGCCGCCGCTTCTGCAGGAACAGCGCCACGGCGACCAGCCCCACGAACAGCCCCGCCACCGGCGACGCGGCGGTCGCGATCGCGGCGAGCGGCGCGGCGCACAGGGCCTTGGCCCAGCGCTTGTAGCGCCAGCGGTAGGGCCAGCAGAAGACGACGGCGGTCGCGCCCAGCGCGAAGACCATGCCGAGACCGAAGGTCACCCGACCGGACACGGCGTTGCAGAAGAGCCCGAACACCCCCATCAGCGCGGGCCAGCGCACATCCCGCACGGCCCAGCTGCGCATGAGGATCAGCGTGAGCAGCCCCGCCGAGACCGTCCCCGCGATCATCATCGTCGGGCGCACACCGAGCACCGACATCAGATACGGGGACACGACGCTGTACGAGACGGGGTGCATGCCCCCGTACCAGGCGAGGTTGTACGCCGAGTCCGGATGCCGCCCGACAAACTCCGCCCAGGCGTCCTGCGCAGCGAGATCGCCACCACTATTGGCAAACGTGAAGAACCAGACGACGTGCAGCACACCGGCGAGAGCGGTGGCGAGGGTGGCCGGGTGGCGGAGGAAACGGGCGAAGGGGGTGGGCGTGGGAGTCCCGGAAGGCGTGAGGGCCACGGAGGGCGTGGGCGCCCCGTCGGCCTCACGACCTTGACGTGCCGCACGGGTGCCGTCGCGGGTCTCGTCGCGACCGTCCTCCGCCTCCCGCGCACGCTCGTCTGTTCGCGGGCCGGCTCCTCGGCTCGGCTCGGCGTCTTCGGCGTGCGTCGACTCCGCTGTCGCCACGTAAAAGGCACTCCCCGTGTCACGTTGTTTCGCTCCCGGCCGGGTTCCGCACCCGGCGAGCGACCCCGATCCTTGCGACGCTAGCACGCACCCCGCACCCCGCAGCCGGTCGCCCGGGCGGGGCGCGGCACGTACGTCGCCCTGCGTGACCGGGACGTACGTGCCGTCAACTCACCCATGGGGCGCGGCAGAGGCCCGGCCGCGTGGCCGTCCCGCCGCCCCTCCGGCCGTCAGCTCACGCGGGTGAGCTTGGAGCCGTAATCAGGTTCGGTGAGGTCCGACTGGAGGGCCACCGGGACCTCGACGGCGTCGCCCGTGCCGTCACCGACGCTCAGCGCGCCGACCTTGGTTCCCGCCTTCGCCTCGTGCGGAATCTCCGTACCGTCGTCGCTCAGGGCGAGCTCGACGGTCTTGCCGGCCCAGCCCACCGCGGAGACGTCCTTCGTGGCGACGACCGGGGTGCGGCCGCCGAGCCCGTCGTCCACGTACCCGACGACGTCGCCCTTCTTCAGGATCTTCGACGAGGTCAGCGCGTCCTGGGCGGCGACCATCGCGGTCTTGCTGACCGCGTTGACGGTGTCGATGATCGGCGGCTGGTGCTGGCCGAGGATCGCGCCGACGACGGTGACGACCTCGCCGTCCACGTCCTCGGTGGCGGCGAACAGGAGGTTGCCGCCGGCCTTGGTGGTGGAGCCGGTCTTGATGCCGATGGCGTTGTCGTACGGGACGAGGCGGTTGTAGTTCTGCCACTCCTTGCCCGAGGGGTCCTTCCAGACGGGCAGCTTGGTGATGTCCGTCAGCGCCTTCATCTGGACCAGCTCGTTGCCGAGCTTCACCTGGTCCTCGGCGGTGGAGACGGTGGACTCTTTCAGGCCGGAGGGGTCGGTGTACTTCGTGTTCTTCATCCCGAGATCAGCGGCGGCGTCGTTCATCTTCTTGACGAACGCGGCCTCGTCGCCGCCCGAGTCCCAACGGGCCAGCAGCCGGGCGACGTTGTTCGCGGACGGAATCATGATGGCCGCGAGCGCCTGCCGCTGGGTGAGGGTGTCGCCCTTCTTGATGGTGTTGAGCGTGGACTCGCCGTCCGCGTCGTAACCGCCCTCCGTCTCGGCCTTCGCGTCGACGGGGATGTTCTTGCCCTCGTCGCCGGGCTTCAGCGGGTGATCCTTGAGGATCACGTACGCGACCATGGCCTTGGCGACGGAGCCGATGGCGACGGGCTGCTGCTTGCCGAAGTCGTCGACCGTGCCGATGCCGTTGACGTCCATCCAGCCCTGGCCCTCCTGGGGCCACGGCAGGCTGACCTTGTCGCCCTCGAAGGTGTACGACTGGTCGGCCGTCAGCGTGAGGGCGGGCGTCGGCAGGGGCCGTACCGCCTGCACCACCGCGAACACCACGGCCAGCAGGATGACCAGCGGCGTCCAGATCTTGACCCGCCGCACGATCGTCCGCACCGGAGTCTCCGGAGGCGGCGGCGTGTTCGTCAGCTCCGCCAGCAGATCGAGCGGCGGCAACGGCGGCAACGGCTGCTGCGCGGTCCGCTCCGGCCCGATCTGCGCGATAGCGGCGGTCTCGGCCGCAGGCGGAACAGCGGGCTTCTCCGGCGCAACAGGCGGCTTCTCCGGCGGAACGACCGGCTTCTCCTTGGGAGCAGCCGGTTCATCGAGCGGCTTGAGCGCCACGAACTTGCTGGTGCGTTCGGAGTCACGCTCGGCGGGGGGCTTGTCGCCGGGCTTGGCGTCCGGCTTGGCATCGCCCACCTTGAGCGTGGTGGTGGGCTGATCAACGGCGGGCGGCCGCACCTTGAAGGCGGCGGTGGGCTGGTCGACGGGACGCTTGGGCTCGTCGTCACCGGCACGTGAGCCGGGCTCGCCGTCGTCGTCCCGACTGGCAGCCGGGGCGTCTACGGCGCCGGCACGGGGGGCACGCTTCGCGTCGGTGTCCTGGGCATCCTGGGCGGGCGCGGAGTCGGCCTTGGCTTCGGTGCCGGGGGC
>NZ_JAAKZX010000327.1 GCF_011045025.1 Streptomyces ureilyticus | reverse complement strand
GCACCCCGCCGCCCCGAAGGAGACATCACGTCGACCTCCGCAACGACACCAAGTCCGACAGCTCGCGGTCGGTGAGCTCCGTGAGGGAGGCCTCGCCGGACCCCAGGATCGCGTCGGCCAGGGCCCGCTTCGAGGCGAGCATTTCGGCGATGCGGTCTTCTACTGTGCCCTCGGTGATGAGGCGGTGGACCTGGACGGGCTGGGTCTGGCCGATGCGGTAGGCGCGGTCAGTGGCCTGTTCCTCGACGGCCGGGTTCCACCAGCGGTCGAAGTGGATGACATGACCCGCGCGTGTGAGGTTCAGGCCCGTGCCGGCCGCCTTGAGGGACAGGACCAGGACTGGTGTCGACCCGCTCTGGAAGCGGTCCACCATGTGTTCGCGCTCGGGCACCGGCGTACCCCCGTGCAACAGCTCGACCGGTACCGCCCGGTCCGCGAGGTGGCGGGTGATCAGTCGCGCCATTCCCACGTACTGGGTGAAGACGAGCGCCGAACCGTCCTCGGCGAGCAGCGTGTCCAACAGCTCGTCCAGCAGGGCGAGTTTGCCGGACCGGGCGGCGGTGGGGGTCCCCCCGCGCGAGCGGAGCCGAGCGTGGGGGAGGTCGCCGGCCTTCGGCGAGACGTCCGTCGGCAGGACGTCCTCCTTCAGGTACAGCGCGGGGTGGTCGCAGATCTGCTTCAGCGCACCCAGCAGCTTCAGTACCAGGCCCCGGCGGGCGATGCCGTCCGTCGTCTCGATCGCGAGCATGGACTCGCGGACCACCGCCTCGTAGAGCGCGGCCTGTTCACGGGTGAGCGGGACGGGATGGTCCGTCTCCGTCTTCGGCGGCAGCTCGGGGACGATGCCGGGGTCGGACTTCTTGCGGCGCAGCAAGAAGGGGCGGATCAGGCGCGCGAGGCGGGACACGGCCTCCTCGTCCTCGCCGTTCTCCACCGCGCGCGCGTGCCGGGCACGGAAGGACTTCAGCGGGCCGAGCAGTCCGGGGGTCGTCCAGTCGAGCAGGGCCCAGAGTTCGGAGAGGTTGTTCTCCACGGGCGTCCCGCTCAGGGCGACTCTGGCCGGCGCGGGGATGGTCCGCAGGGCCTTCGCGGTGGCCGAGTACGGGTTCTTGACGTGCTGCGCCTCGTCCGCGACGACCATGCCCCAGCGCTGCTGGGCGAGCCGGGCCGCACCGGACCGCATCGTCCCGTACGTGGTGAGGACGAAGCCGCCGTCCAGGTCGTCCAGGGTGCGGCCCGGTCCGTGGTAGCGGCGGACGGGGACGCCGGGGGCGAACCGGTTGATCTCCCGCTGCCAGTTGCCGAGCAGCGAGGCGGGGCAGACGACCAGGGTCGGCTCGTGGCGCGCCCGCTTCAGGTGGAGGGCGATGACGGTGACGGTCTTGCCGAGCCCCATGTCGTCGGCGAGACAGCCGCCGAGGCCGAGCGACGTCATGAGGTCGAGCCAGGCCAGCCCGCGCAGTTGGTAGTCCCGCAGCCGCGCCGTCAGACCGGCGGGCGGCTCGGCGGGCCGCACTCCCGCCGTCAGCCGGTCACGCAACGCGGCCAGCGCGCCGACCGGCACCGCCTCGACCGTCTCCCCGTCGACCTCCGCGCTGCCGGTGAGCGCGGCGGAGAGCGCGTCGACCGGGTCGAGCAGCCCCAGTTCGCGCTTACGCGCCTTGCGGACCAGGGCCGGATCGACGAGCACCCACTGATCCCGCAGCCGTACGACCGGCCGGTGCGCCTCGGCCAGCGCATCCATCTCGGCCTCGCTGAGCGGATCGCCGCCGAGCGCCAACTGCCAGCGGAACTGGAGCAGTTCCTCGCTCTCGAAGAACCCGGTGCCGTCCGTCGCCGAGCCGGGCGCCGGACGCACCACCGCCGCCGCGCTCAGGTCCTGGGCCAGGTCACGGGGCCAGTGCACGGCGACGCCGGCCGCGCCGAGGCGGGTCGCCGCGACGCCGAGCAGATCGGACAACTCGTCCTCGGACAGCGCGAGTACGTCCGGCACGTCCTGCTCCGACAGCCGGTCAAGCGGCGGCCAGACGCGGGCCGCGCGCCGTACGGCCAGGGCGGCGTCCACGCGCGCGCGTGGCCCGAACGTCGCGTCGGCTTCCCCGGCCCACAGAGCGGCGGCGTCGACGACGAGGGTGGGGTCGGCGAGGCTGTGCACCTGGACGACGGCCGCACCCGCCCGCCGCACTGCCTCGCCGTCGCCGGTGTCGCTGTCGTCGAAGAGGTCGTACGCGGACAGGTCCAGGCGCAGCGAGAGCCGTACGCCCGCGTCCATGCCCGCGGCGACCTCCGCCGCCCAGTCCTGGGCGTCCGGCAGCCGCTGCGGCTCGCGCGCGGCGAAGGGTTTCCCGACGGCGTACGGCGCGGCCTCGGTGCGCGGCAGGGTGTCGGCGACGGCGTCGAGGAATGCACGCATCAGCGCTTCCGGGTCGGGCAGTTGGAGGGGGCCGCGACCAGGGAGGGGTACGGCATGACCCTCGTACGGGAGGGCCGCGGCCATCGCCCTCAAGTGGGCGATGTCGTCCGGATCCAGCGGTCCGGCGCGCCAGGCGTCGTGCCCGTCCCTTGTCAATCCGGGCAGCAGTCGCCCGCGTGCGAGGAGCCGCAGCGCGTGCAGTGCGGCGGCGCCCCAGCAGGCCGTGGCGGGATGGGCCGCGGGGTCCCGCCGCGCCCGTACGAGCAGGGGCAGCGCCTCGCCGACCATGAGGGTCAGGGCGGGCGCCGGTCCCCGCCTGACTCCCGAGCCGTGCCGCCGTACGACCGTCAGCTCGCTCTGCTCGCCCTCCGGCAGCGGCCCGCCGTCCGGGTCCCAGAAGGCCATGCGACCGTCTCGCGGCAGTCCGGCCGGGAGGAAAACGGCAGCGAGCCGAACCGGCACCGCGGTCCGCGCGGCTTCTTCCACACGCCGCCCCTCGACTTCCGCCACGCTCATGCTCCCGGCCACCTCCCTCACCCCAGTCGGACCAGACCGACCGGCCACGACAGTCGTCGGACCAGTCGGATCACTCGTCTTCGACTGTACGGGCCGGGTCTGACAATCGGGCCCGGCGGCCGAATCGGCAGGTCAGGCACAGGTCAGGAAGGCGAGGAAGGCCAGGAGGGTCAGGCGGGTCAGGCGGGTCAGGGCGTTGTTCTGGCGACCACGTACACCATGGGATGGCCGGGCCTCGACCAGTTCACGACCATGTCCAGGGTGGGGGTCGGGTTCTTCCGCGCGCGGGTGAGGCCCGACCAGGGGCCGGGTGTCGTGAAGTCCCAGTCGACGATGTTCCGGTGCCGGGCGCTGATGGGGAAGTCGTCCTTCTCCAGGGCGGCGCGGCTGGTGCCGATGTTCTTGAGGAAGGTGTCGAGGCCGTCGTCGCTGGTGAGGAACTGGACGTACAGCCGGCTGGTCCTCCAGTTGTTCGTCTCGTAGTACGCGACCTTCTTCGAGGCGGGCGGGATCGGCACGTGGTAGAGACGGCGCTGGACCCGCGAGGGCCAGTCAGGGGTGAGGCCTCTCGCGGCGTACTTCTCCTCCTTGGTCCTGCCGCTGTCACGGCTCTGGTTGGCGGAGATCACCAGATAGCCGGCCGGGATGCCGATCAGCAGCACGATGATCAGCAGCGTCAGTGCGCGGCGGCGGATCATGTGGCCCCGGCCCTCGGGCGGGCGCGGATCGTCGGGCGACGGCGTCTGGTGGGGCAGCGAGGTGGTCGTCACAGCGACCCCTGCGTCGTACGGCGCGACTGCACATACCGCTCGTATCGCTCATAGCGCTCCACCCTGCGCCGATTGGCGCGCCGGAAGCGGCGAGCGACGAGCCGGGCGAGATCGGCGGCGCCGACCATGCCGGCCTCCGGGCCGAGCTGGGCGCGGGCGATACGGGCCTCGGGGCGGTAGCCGCGGCCGGTCAGATGGCGTCGGAAGGCGTCCCGCGCGGGGCCGATCAGCAGGTCGTCGGCCGCCGAGACACCGCCGCCGATGACGAAGCAGGAGGGGTCGAGCGCGGCGGCCAGGTTCGCGATGCCGACGCCGAGCCACTGGCCGATGTCCTGGAGCAGTTCGACGCACATGGCGTCGCCCTCACGGGCCAGCTCGGTGATCATCGGGCCGGTGATCTCGGAGATGTTGCCCTTGACGTGCTCGATGATGCCGTACGCCACCGGGGAGTCGGCGGCGGCGAGTTCGCGGGCCTCGCGCACCAGCGCGTTGCCGGAGCTGTACTGCTCCCAGCAGCCACGGTTGCCGCACGGGCAGCGATGGCCACCGGGTACGACCTGCATATGGCCGAACTCGCCCGCCACACCGAACTTCCCGCGCTTGACCTGCCCGTCCTCCAGGATCGCGCCGCCGATACCGGTACCCAACGTGATCATGACCAGATGGTCCTCGCCGCGGCCCGCGCCGAAGCGCCACTCCGCCCAGGCGGCGGAGTTGGCGTCGTTGTCGACGAGGACGGGGACCGCGAGGCGCCCGGAGATCCGGTCCCGGAGAGGCTCGTTGCGCCACGACAAGTGGGGCGCGAACAGAACGCGGTTGCGGTCGGCGTCGACCCAGCCGGCCGCTCCTATGCCGACGGCGTGCACGTCGTGCCGGTCCGAGAGGTCCAGCACCAGCTCGACGATGGTGTCCTCGACGACCTTGGGGCTCTTGGACTTGTCGGGGGTCTCGGTGCGGACCTTCTCGAGGATGTTGCCGTCCGCGTCGACGACACCCGCCATCACCTTCGTACCGCCGATGTCGATGCCGACGGTGGGGACGCGGGGAGCCGTCAGATGCGATCGGCGCTCGCGCGTGCCGACGGTCCGCAGGACGGTGGCCCTTGCGGAGCCGCGGTGTGCGAGGGCTAGGTCGCGGTAGGTGCTCATCGCGCCGATTCTGCCGCACGCTGGCGCTGGCTTGCACGGGGAGGCCCTTCGCTTCGCTTGGGCTCGCCTGTCAACTGCAGGTCGATTACCAGGTCACGGGTGCGTCGTGGCTGGTCGCTCCCCCATCGCGACGGAGCCGCACATCAACACAGCCCCGCGCCGCCCGCGGGAAAAGCGAACCTCACGGGCGTACCAGCAGCTGGAACTCGAACGAATAGCGCGAGGCCCGGTACGTATGCGTGCCGTACTCCACCGCTCGGCCCGTGTCGTCGAACGTGGTGCGTTGCATGGTGAGGAGGGGGGCGCCCTCTGGTTCGCCCAGGCGGTCGGCCTCCACGACGGTGGCGGCTCGGGCTCCCACCGTCTGGCGGGCGCTGTGCAGGGTGATGCCCGCTGCGCGCATCATGCGGTACAGGCCGGTGGCCTCCAGCTGGGCGCTGTCCAGGTCCAGGAGGCCGGGTGGCAGGAAGTTGCAGAGGTACGCCATGGGCTCGCCGTGGGCCAGGCGCAGGCGTTCCACGCGGTGTACGTCGCTGCCCTCGGCCACCGCGAGGGCGGCGGCGATCTCGGCCGACGCGGGGACGACGGTGTTGACGAGGACCCTGGTCGCCGGGCGCTGGCCCGCCGCCTCCAGGTCGTCGTACAGGCTGCTCAGCTCCAGCGGGCGCTTGACCTGGCTGTGGACGACCTGGGTGCCGACGCCGCGGCGGCGTACGAGGAGACCCTTGTCGACGAGGGACTGGATGGCCTGGCGGACCGTCGGGCGGGACAGGCCGAGCCGCGCGGCGAGCTCGATCTCGTTGCCGAGGAGGCTGCCGGGCGTGAGCTCGCCGTGCTCGATCGCGGCCTCGAGCTGTTGGGACAGCTGGAAGTACAGCGGCACCGGACTGCTCCGGTCGACGCTGAGCTGGAGCGTCACGGTCGGATCCACTTCTGGTTTGGGCACGGGGCGAGCGTAGCTCTGGTGAATGATGACGGGAAGTTGTGAAGTTCGATTGTCAGGACAAAGCTTGACAGGGGGCTGGTTCCAGTCGCAGTTTGTTCCCATGCGCATCGGACTTATCGGAACGGGTCGTATCGGCACATTCCACGCGACGGCTCTCAGTCGCCATCGTGAGGTCGGCGGCTCTCTGATCGTCACCGACGCGGACACCGCCCGGGCCCGTGGACTCGCGGACCGCCTGGGCGCCACGGCGGCTCCCGGCGTCAACGAGATCTTCACCTGGGGGGTGGACGCCGTCGTCATCACCACGGCCACGTCGGCCCACGCCGAACTGATCGGTCGGGCAGCACGCGCCGGTCTCCCGGTGTTCTGCGAGAAGCCCATCGCCCTCGATCTGCCGGGCACGCTCGACGCACTTTCCGAGGTCGAGGCGGCCGGAACGATCCTGCAGATGGGCTTCCAGCGCCGCTTCGACGCGGGCTACGCGGCCGCGCGCGAGGCGGTGCGCTCCGGCAGCCTCGGGCGGCTGCACACCGTGCGGGCGATGACGTCCGACCAGACGCCGCCCCCGGCCGCGTACCTCCCGCTGTCGGGCGGCCTGTACCGGGACTGTCTGGTGCACGACTTCGACATCCTGCGCTGGGTCACGGGCCATGAGATCACCCAGGTGTACGCGATGGGCTCGGACGCCGGGCCCGCGATGTTCCGCGAGGCGCGCGACATCGACACCGCCGCGGCCGTCCTGACCCTCGACGACGGCACGCTCGCCACCGCGACGGCGACCCGGATGAACGGCGCCGGATACGACGTACGCATGGAACTGGCCGGTGAGCTGGACCAGATCGGCGTCGGCCTGGACGACCGCACTCCGATCGCCTCCACGGAGCCGACCGGCCCGCCGGCCGCGACCAAGCCGTGGACCGGCTTCCTGGAACGCTTCGCGCCCGCGTACGAAGCGGAGATGCACGCCTTCGTCGAGGTCGTACGCGGGGAGCGCGCCAACCCGTGCGACGGGCGCGAGGCGCTGCACGCGCTCCGGATCGCCGAGGCTTGCGAACTCTCGCGGCACGAGCGCCGGTTGGTGTCGTTGGCGGAGATCCCGGGCGGCCGCGACTGAACGCTTCGCCGGCGGGGCGGTTCTAAGGTGCGGGCGCTCAATGCCCGTCGCCCTCCAACAGCCCCGCGTCGTACGTCAACAGCGCGATCTGTACGCGGTTGTTGAGGTCGAGCTTGGCGAGGATGCGGGACACGTGGGTTTTGACGGTGGCGACGCTCATGAACAGTTCGCGGGCGATCTCGGCGTTCGAGTGTCCCTGTCCGACGGCGACGGCCACCTCGCGTTCGCGGTCGTTGAGCGCGGCGACGCGGGTACGGGCGGTCGTGCGCCGGGTGTCCGGGCCGCTGCCGCCCGCCGCGTGTTCCATCAACTGGCGTGTGACGGTGGGAGAAAGCACGGGGTCGCCGGCCGCGACACGGCGTACGGCCTCAAGGATGTCCCCCGGGGGCGTGTCCTTGAGTACGAATCCGGCGGCGCCCGCTCGCAGCGCCCTCAGGACCTGCTCGTCGGCGTGGAAGGTGGTCAGCACGACGACCTGCGGCGCGTCCTTGCGCTCCCTGAGCCGTTCCGTGGCAACGAGTCCGTCCACGGTCGGCATGCGGATGTCCATGAGCACCACATCAGGGCGGGTCCGCTCGACGAGCTCCTCCACCTCGCTCCCGTCGGCGGCCTCCCCCACGATCTCGAGATCATCGGCACCGCCCATCATGAAGGCCAGCCCGGCGCGAACCAGCGGGTCGTCGTCGACAAGGAGCAGACGGATCGGAGTCATGGGCCTCACGTAATCATGAAGTGGGGACGCCTATAGGGGTGTTGGGCCGGGGTGCGTTCAGTGGGCGAGATCCTTCACCTAGCCGCCCGAGGCCCAAGGCAACCAGGCCGACACCTCGAACCCCCCATCCCCCACCGGCCCATGCGAAAGC
>NZ_JAAKZX010000326.1 GCF_011045025.1 Streptomyces ureilyticus | reverse complement strand
CGGCGGGGCCGGCATAACTCATGCTGGCCATCGCGTAGCACGCGAGCGCGGCCGTGCACCCGCCGGGACCGAGAGGTCACAACCCTACCCGTGAGGGCTGCAGAAGGGATGGTCCTCTAATGAGCGAACGGCTCCCCACCTCCCCCGCCTTCTGGCGCAGCCCTCTACGCGGCCCCCGGCTCACCTCGCTGCTCGGTGTCGTGCTGCTCGCCGGGATCACCGTCCTGTTCGTGACGGGCCTCGTGTCGTACGCCGCGTACAACCCGAACCTCTCGCCCGTGAACGACAAGACCCCGGACAAGGGCCTTCTCGGCTTCTACCTCTTCGCCTGGCCCACCGACCCGCCCTGGCTGTACCGCCTCAACCAGGGAACGCACGTCACGCTCGGCATCGCCCTGATTCCCGTACTCCTCGCCAAGCTGTGGTCGGTCATTCCGAAGCTCTTCGAGCTGCCGCCCGCGCGCTCGCTCGGGCACGCGCTGGAACGGCTCTCGCTGCTCGTACTGGTCGGAAGCGCGCTGTTCGAGTTCGTGACGGGCGTGCTGAACGTCCAGCTCGACTACGTCTTCCCCGGCTCCTTCTACCCCCTGCACTTCTACGGCGCCTGGGTGTTCTTCGCCGCCTTCGTCGCGCACGCGGCGCTGAAGATGCCCACGGTGCTGCGCAACATCCGACGCGAACGAGGCGGAGAAACAGGGGAGTTGGTGGCACCCCGGTCCGACGCGCCAACGTCCGACCCGCCTACCGTCTCCCGGCGCGGAGCGCTCCAATTCGTCGGTGGCTCCTCGCTGTTCCTGCTCGCCACGACCGTGGGGCAGAACTTCGACGGGCCGCTGCGCCGGACGGCGATTCTCGCGCCGCACGGCGGGCCGGAGCCGGGCTCGGGACCGGGCGGCTTCCAGATCAACAAGACGGCCGCGGCGGTGGGGGTCGGGGCGGACGAGACGAGCGACGAGGCGTGGCGGCTCGTCGTCGAGGGGCGCCGTACGGTCCGGCTCAGCCGGGCGCAGCTCCATGAACTGCCGCTGTACAGCGCGGCGTTGCCCATCGCCTGCGTGGAGGGCTGGTCGACGGGTGACCAGTGGTGGCGGGGCGTACGGCTGCGGGATCTGGCGGAGTTGGCGGGGTACGACCGGGGCCGGGAGCCCGATCTGTTCGTGGAGTCGCTGCAGCGTGCGGGTTCCTTCCGGCGGGCCGCCCTGCGCGACAACCAGGTCCGCGACCCGCGCTCGCTGCTCGCCCTGTACGTCAACGGCGAGCCGCTGACCCCCGACCACGGCTACCCGGCACGCATCATCGTTCCCGCCGCGCCCGGGGTGCTGAACACCAAGTGGGTGTCCCGGCTGACGTTCGGAGACCTGTAATGCACGTACGAATGCACGGACGGATGACGAGCGTACGGAACCGGTGGCGTCGCTGGTACGGCGAGAGTCCCCTCCAACTCCTGCTCCTGGCCTGCTCGTTCGCGCTCGTGGCGTATGCCGGCGTACAGCTGCTCGCGGGGGACTGGTGGGGCGTACTGATGTGGATCGTCGGGGCGGCGCTGCTGCACGACCTCGTGCTGCTGCCGCTGTACGCCGCTGCCGACCGGGTCGTCGGGGCGGCGCTCGGGGCGGTCGGGCGCCGGGAGTGGCTGATGTTCGTCCGTGTCCCGGCGGCCCTGTCCGGACTGCTGCTGCTGGTGTGGTTTCCGCTGATCAGCGGGCGGGTCGAGCGGCGTTACGAGGCGTCCACCGGCTCGTCCGGCGATGTGTTCCTGGCCCGCTGGCTGCTGATGACGGCCGCGTTGTTCGGGGTGTCGGCGCTGTGGATGCTGATCCGTTCGGTGCGGGCGCGGCGCAGGGCCACGAAGCAGCGGCCGTCCGCCGTCCACTGACCGTCCGCATGCCAGCCGAGCCGGCGGGCGCGCCTGAGCAGGGCGCGGCTGCCGAGCCGGGCCCAGGGGAACGGGGTTCCGGCGGCACCCTGGGCGTCGGTGACATGTACCTGGACCTGCTCGTCGACGTCCACGGGTGCGGTCTCGGCGATCAACAGGCCGTCCGGGGCGAGGAGTTGGGCGATCCGGCGCAGCAGGGCGTCCGGGTCGCCGCCGATCCCGACGTTCCCGTCGATGAGCAGCGCCGTGTTCCAGCGCCCCTCCCCCGGCAACGGTTCGAACACCGAGCGGCGCAGCGCCTGACCGCCGAGCTCCACGGTGTGGCTGACGGCCGCCTCGCTCACGTCTATCCCGAGCACCGGCAGGCCCCGTAGCGCGAGGGCCGCGACCAGCCGTCCGGGCCCGCAGCCCACATCCAGTACGGCCCCTTCGCACCGCCGCAGCGCGGACAGATCGGCGGCGTCGGCCTGCGCGCACCACCGCTCGACCTCCAGTGGGAGCAGCCAGCCGTCGGTACGGCGCAGGAAGAGCGGGCCGCGCCCGTCGCGGAGGGCGTCCGCGTACGGGTCTACGCACCAGGCGGACGCCGTGCTTGTGCCCGTATCCGTATCCGTCGCGCTCGCCGTACTCGCCGCGCTCATCGCCCCACGACCGAGCGCTCGACGACGGAACGGTCTGCGACGGATCGCTCGGCGGCGGATAGTTCGGCGACGGACTGCTCGACGTCCGAGCGCCGCACGCCCGCCGCCAGCCGGTCGAACTCCGCCGCGAACCGGCCGCCCTGCCCCTGGACCATGACCTGCTCGGCGACCAGCCAGGCGTCGTACGCCGTGTCGACGTCCCGCAGCCGCGGCAGATCGCGTACACGCAGTCCGGCGGCCGTGAGCCGGGCCCGCTGCCGGGCTCCTGTCGTGGGCGTCGACATCGGCACGCCACGCAGCAGGGCAGGGTCGGGGTCGGCGAACCCCAGCGCCCAGAAGCCGCCGTCCTCCGCGGGCCCGAACCAGGCGTCGCAGTCCGTGAAGTCGGCCCCGAACGTGAGGAGTTCGGCGGTCACCTGAGGCGTGTCCATGCCGATGAGCAGCGTCGGTCCCGTGCAGTCGGCGAACGCCGCGGCCAGCCGTTCGTCGAGCCCGCCCGCGCACTGCGGGACCACCTCGACGCCGGGCGGCAGCCACGGCCCCGGCTCGCCGTCGAGCACCAGGACCCGCCGGTCCGCGGGCGTCGCGACCACCGCGCATAGGGTGTCGGCCAGCGCGGCCTCCGCGAGCGCCGCCGCCTCCTCGGGCGTGAACGGCGGGGTGAGCCGCGTCTTCACGCGTCCGGGTCGCGGTTCCTTGGCGATGACGAGCAGGGTGGTCATCGGTGGGCTCCTCCTTGGAAGGGTCCTTGGGCGGTTCCTTGGCCGGTGGCGTACGCCGGCTCCGTCAGTACCCGGCGCATGTCCCGTACCGCGTGCCAGGTGCCGCGCCAGGTGCCGGTGACCTTGGAGGTGCCGGTGCGCGGCAGGTACGGGACGTCGTGTTCGGCGATGCGCCAGCCGGCGTCGGCGGCGCGGACGACCATCTGCAGGGGATAGCCGCTGCGGCGGTCCGTGAGGCCGAGGCCGAGCAAGCCCTCGCGGCGGGCGGCGCGCAGGGGGCCGAGGTCGTGCAGGCGTACGCCGGTACGGCGGCGCAGCATCCGGGACAGCGCGAGATTGCCCACGCGGGCGTGCGCCGGCCAGGCGCCACGGCCCTGCGGGCGCCGCCGCCCGAGCACCAGGTCGGCCTCGCCGGCACGGACCTCGCGTACGAAGGGCACGAGCAGGGACGGGTCCAGCGAGGCGTCGCAGTCGCAGAAGCAGACGATGTCCGCGCTCGCGGCGAGCAGCCCCGCGTGGCAGGCCGCCCCGAAGCCGCGCCGCTCCTCGTGGATGACGGTCGCGCCGAGGTCGCGGGCCACGTCGGCGGAGCCGTCGGTGGAACCGTTGTCCACGACCAGCGCGCGCCAGCCCTCGGGGATGAGGGCCAGCACCCAGGGGAGCGCGGCGGCTTCGTTCAGACAGGGCAGGACGACATCGACGTCGGGTTTCGTGGTGGAGTTCGGGTACACGGCATTCACAGTACGAACGCGAAGCGGGCATTCCAGACAGCGGCGCCTTACGAAACACGGACGTCGGTCCGCGGCCGGGTTCCCGGGCCCAGCCGGGCTCCGGGGTCCCGCCCGTATTCCGCCGGGTTCGACCTGCGCCCTTCAGGGGCGCGGGCCGTGTCCATGTGCGGCTCCGCCGCGATGGGGGTCCCCCCGCTCCTTACGAATCAAGGACGACCGAGGTCTCCGACCCCCGGACGCAGGACAGCCGCGCCACTGCGGTGCGACCCTGGCGTCATGCACCAGCCGCAGCCGCAGCCGTCCGACAGCACCTTCGGCACCCGTGTTCTCGTCGTCGATGACGACCCCACCGTGGCCGAGATCGTCTCGGGTTACCTCGACCGGGCCGGATACGTCGTGGACCGGGCCGTCGACGGCCCCTCCGCCCTGGCGCAGGCCACCGCGCACTGGCCCGACCTGGTCGTGCTGGACCTGATGCTGCCCGGCATGGACGGCCTGGAGGTGTGCCGCCGGATGCGCGGGCGGGGCCCCGTACCCGTGATCATGCTGACCGCCCGCGGCGACGAGGACGACCGGATCCTCGGCCTCGAGGTGGGCGCCGACGACTATGTCACCAAGCCGTTCAGCCCGCGCGAACTGGTGCTGCGCGTCGAGTCCGTACTGCGCCGCAGCCGGCCCTCCGCCGAGCCGCGCGGACTGCTGGGCGCGGCCGGACTCAGCGTGGACCCGGAGGGCCGCCGCGCCACCAAGGACGGTACGGAACTCGCCCTCACCGTCCGCGAGTTCGACCTCCTCGCCTTCTTCCTCCGGAACCCCGGACACGCGTACAGCCGTGAGGAGCTGATGCGCGAGGTCTGGGGCTGGGACTTCGGCGACCTGTCCACGGTCACCGTCCACGTCCGCAGACTGCGCGCCAAGATCGAGACGGATCCCGCGCGGCCCGCGCTGATCCAGACGGTGTGGGGCGTGGGGTACCGCTTCGACACGGCAGGTGCTGACGCGGCCGGTGTTTCCGACGGAGGGGAGGGCCGATGAACGCCATGGAAGAAATACCCCCCATGCAGGACATGCTCCTCATCGCGGCCTGCGCGCTTCTGGGTGCCGTGGTCGCAGGCGTGTTGGGCGCCTTCGTACTGAGGCTGGTCCGGCACCGGTCGCTCACGGTCTCGCTGTACGTCGTGGTGTTCGTGGCCGTCGCCGCGATGCTGGCCGGGACGCTCATGGTCGCGCAGGCGATGTTCCTGAACGAACACGACCTCGCCGTCGTGACGACTGTCGTCGCGATGGCGGCCCTGGTCTCCGTGCCGACGGCGATGCTCCTGGGCCGCTGGGTGGTCGCCCGCAGCCGGGAGCTCACGATCGCCGCCCGCTCCTTCGGCGACGGCGGTGACTTCGCCGCCCCGGCCGGTGCCGGGACCGCCGAACTCGCCGCGCTGAGCCGGGAGTTGGCGGCCACCAGCGCGAAGCTCCACGAGTCCCGGGACCGCGAGCGCGCCCTGGAGACCTCCCGGCGCGAACTCGTCGCCTGGATCTCGCACGACCTGCGCACCCCGCTGGCCGGACTGCGCGCGATGTCGGAGGCGCTGGAGGACGGCGTCGCGGCGGATCCGCACCGGTATCTGCGGCAGATGCGTACCGAGGTCGAGCGGCTCAACGACATGGTCGGCGACCTGTTCGAACTGTCCCGTATCCATGCCGGCGCGCTGGCGCTGAACCCCTCGCGGATGTCGGTGTACGACCTCGTCGGGGACGCGCTGGCGGGGGCGGACGCGCTGGCCCGTGAGCATGGGGTGCGGCTGGTGGGGGCCGGGATCGATCCGGTGCCGGTGGAGGTCGACGGCAAGGAGATGAGTCGCGTACTGGGGAATCTGCTGGTCAACGCGATTCGGCGGACGCCGTCCGATGGGACGGTGGCCGTTTCCGCGTACCGGTCCCCCGAGGGGGTTGTGCTGTCCGTGACGGACAGTTGCGGGGGGATTCCTGAGGAGGACCTGCCGCGGGTCTTCGACACGGGGTGGCGTGGCACGCACGCGCGGACGCCTCCTGCGGGGGCGGGTCTTGGGCTCGCGATCGTGCGCGGGATCGTGGAGGCCCACCAGGGCCGGGCGATCGTACGAAATGTGTCGGGGGGCTGTCGTTTCGAGGTGACGTTGCCGACCGTCGAGGTGTAGGAACGCGGGTCGTTCGCAGGCTGCGGGCCCGTTGCGTCGTGGCTGGTCGCTCCCCCGCCGTGCCTCCCCCGCCGGGCATCGCGGCGGAGCCGCACATCGACACAGCCCCGCGCCCCGTGAGGGGCGCGGGGCTGTGTCGATGTGCGGCATCCGGTCCGCGTGCTCAGCAGTCGCCGGAGCCCGTCTCCGCCTCGCGGAACACGGGGCTCTCGCCGTACGTGTTGTCGGGGTCGATGCCGGTCATCGTCACGTCGTTGACGTACCAGATGTAGTGGCCGTAGTAACGGTCACCGAAGTTGAGCTGGTAGTAGCCGTGCGACCTGACCATGTGCGTCCGGTGGGTGAGCCAGCCCTTCTTCTTCGGGCCGATCCACAGGCTCTCGGTGTGCGTCTCGGTGTGGGACTTCTCCCAGGTCTTCCCGGTGGCGCTGCTGAACCCGGCGGTGAAGGCCTCGAAGGCCCCGCCGAACTCAATGGTCTGGGTCGTCGAGGTGCCGGTCGTCGTGGTGTCCGACCACGTCTTGGACAGGTTCTGGTTGACGCTCGTGCAGTTGAACGCGTCGGAGGTGACCCGCTGCTCCGGGCCGAGGTACTTCTCGACCGACTCGACGTGGAACTCGCACCGGTCCGTGCCGTTGTTGCACTGCTCGAGGAGCTGCGCGACGGTCGGCTGCTCCTCGTGGTCGGCCATGGCGGTGCCGGGGGTGGCCACGACGAGGGCGGCCAGGGTGATCGCGGAGCCCAGGGCGGCCGCGATTTTCTTCCGTACGGAGTACATGTTGCTGTGCTCCCTGTGGGGTGGGAAAGAAGGGGCGGCCCCGAGCGGAGGCCGCGGCCTCAGTGAAGCGAGCGCGGATCCGGAACCGCTCCGTACGGGATAAGGATTTGGTGAAGGTTGCGGCGCGACGCGGACTTCGACGGTCCGGGCTACCGGACGCTGATGGTCAGACCGCGGACATCCGGTAGCCCACCCCGCGTACGGTACGGATGAGTGACTGGTCCTGGTCGCCCAGCTTGCGGCGCAGGTAGTAGACGCAGGTGTCCACGATGCCGGAGCTCTCGTCGCGGTGGTTCCAGACGCGCTCCTGTATCTGGGAGCGGGTCAGTACCCGGTCGGAGTTCTCCAGCAGATAGCGCAGCAGGGCGAATTCGGTGGGGGTGAGCCGGACCGGGCGCCCGGCCGCCCACACCTGGTGTGCGTCGGGATCGAGCTGCACATGACCGACGCTCAGGCAGCGGCGCCGCGTGGGCCGTTCGGCGGTGCGGCGCAGCAGGGCGCGGATACGGGCCGCCACCTCCTTCAGCTCGAACGGCTTGGTGACGAAGTCGTCGCCGCCCACGTCCAGTCCGCGCACCCGGTCGTCGACCCCGCTGCGTCCGGAGAGGAACAGCACGGGCATGGTGAGGTCCCGTTCGCGCAGGGTTCGGCAGACCTCGAAGCCGTCGACGTCGGGGAGGTTGACGTCGAGCAGGACGAGGTCGGGGATGCGCCGTGTGACGAGACGCAGGGCTTGGTGGCCGGTGGCTGCGCAGCTCACCTCGAAGCCGAGGAATTCCAGGGCCATGGTGAGCACGTCGCGGACGCCGACGTCGTCCTCCACCACGAGGAGATGGGTGGCGGGGGCGGTGCTCGAGGGGG
>NZ_JAAKZX010000325.1 GCF_011045025.1 Streptomyces ureilyticus | reverse complement strand
TACGGGGGCTCGGGGTCCGGTCGACGGGGCGGTTCGCGGTCGAGGAGTCCGCGCCAGGTGAGGTAGGTGGCGTACGGGACGGGGGCGCCGCCCGTGGCGATCTGCGCGGCCACCGGGCGGGCGGCACGGTGCGCGGGCAGGGCGTCCGTGGCACGCAGCAGCAGCACTCCGGCGCCGTCGCCGAGGACGACGAGCGCGATGGTCTCGCCGGGTCGGGCTCGGTCCAGGACGTCGGCGAGGAGCAGTCCGGGCTGGGCGGTGCCCGCGTTGCCGATGGCCCCGGTGAGGTCTCCGGTCACCGTCTCGGGCCGTACGCCCGCTGTCCGGCGCACCGCCGCACAGGCCCGGGCGTGCAGTCCCGCGACCGCGAAATGGTCGACGGCGTCGGCGGAGAGCTTGGCGCGGTCGAGCGCGGCGCCGAGGGCCCTGCCCGCGAGGTCGACGTAGATCTCCTCGGCGAACCGCTCCTCCCAGACGCGGGAGGCGGGCGCGCCCGGCAGCCGCCAGCGGTCGAGGAGTTCGTCGCTGACGGTGTCGTGGGCGAGGAGTTCGGCGATGACGGGCGCCCCGTCGCGGTGTCCGCCGAAGACGAAGGCCGCCGCGCCGTCGCCGCCGGCGCTCTCGTCCGTACCGCCGGGCAGCCCGGTGCGCAGGTCGGACAGCACCGCGAGGGTCGGGACCGCGGAACGGGCGGCAGTGACCAGGGCGCCGAGTCCGGAGCGTACGGAGCCGGCCATGTCGACGGCGAGTACGTGCTCGTCGAGGGAGAGCGCGGCGTGCACGGCGGTCGCGTTGGTCTTGTCGAGATAGGCGGGCGCGGCGGTGGCGAGGAAGAGCTGGCCGACGCGGGGGCGCAGCCCGTCGGCGGTCAGGGCGCCGCGGGCCGCTTCGACGGCCATCGAGGTGGTGTCCTCGTCGTAGCCCGCGACCGAGCGGGTCCCCTTCGCCGCCCGGGTCCCGAGGGTTGCGGCGATGTCGGCCCGCGCGAGACGGTGGTGCGGCACATAGGCGCCGTATGCGATCAGTCCGGCCATCAGCGTCCTCCAAGAGCGTGAGTGGTGGTCGTCGGCCGTTCGAAGACCGCGGCAAGCCCTTGGCCGCCGCCGAGGCACATGGTCTCCAGGCCGTAGCGGGCCTCGCGGCGGTCGAGTTCGCGCAGCAGGGTGGCGAGGATGCGACCGCCGGTGGCGCCGACGGGGTGGCCCAGCGAGATGCCGGAGCCGTTGACGTTGAACCTCTCGAAGTCGCCCTCGGTCAGGCCCCATTCACGGGTGCAGGCCAGCACCTGGGCGGCGAAGGCCTCGTTCAGTTCGATGAGGTCGATGTCGGCGAGCTTCAGGCCCGCTCTCTCCAGGGCACGGGCTGTCGCCGGGACCGGCCCGATGCCCATCGTCTCCGGGGGCACGCCCACGACGGCCCAGGAGACGAGCCGGCCGAGCGGACGCAGCCCCAGTTCGGCCGCGCGCTCGGGGTGAGTGACGATGCAGACGGAGGCGCCGTCGTTCTGACCGCTGGCGTTCCCGGCGGTCACGGTGGCGTCGGGGTCCTGTCGGCCGAGTACGGGTCGCAGGGTGGCGAGTTTCTCCAACGAGGAGTTGGGGCGCGGGTGTTCGTCGGTGTCGACGATGGTCTCGCCTCTGCGCGTCCGTACGGTGACGGGCACGATCTCGTCGGCGAAGCGCCCCGCCCGCTGAGCCGCGACGGCCTTCTCGTGCGAACGCAGAGCGAGCAGGTCCTGCTCCTCGCGCGGAATGCCGTACTCGCGGCGCAGGTTCTCGGCGGTCTCCAACATCCCGCCCGCCACAGGGTGGTTGACCCCGCCGGAAGTGACCCGGCCACGGGCCAGCCGGTCGTGCAGCGTGGTACCGGCGCCGCGTACGCCCCACCGCACGTCGGTGGTGTAGAACTCGGCCTGGCTCATGGACTCCACGCCACCTGCGAGGACGAGATCGCTGGCACCGGTCTGCACCTGCATGGCGGCGTTGATCACGGCCTGCAGTCCGGATCCGCAGCGCCGGTCGATCTGGAGCCCCGGCACCTCCACCGGCAGTCCGGCGTCCAGGGCGACGACCCGCCCGATCGCGGGCGCCTCGCCG
The DNA here is from genome assembly GCF_011045025.1 of Streptomyces ureilyticus. Classification (GTDB taxonomy): domain Bacteria; phylum Actinomycetota; class Actinomycetes; order Streptomycetales; family Streptomycetaceae; genus Streptomyces; species Streptomyces ureilyticus. The sequence continues at coordinate 5,706 of NZ_JAAKZX010000325.1, read as the reverse complement.
TTGGGATAGCACTGGCCCAGCAGGACGTCGTCCACGGCGCCGGGCGGCACTCCGGTCCGCTCGAGGATGGCCCGTACGACCGTGGCAGCCAATTCGGCCGCGGTCACCTCGCGGAAGACGCCTCCGTAGCCGCCGACGGGGGTACGCACGGGTTCACAGATCACCGCGTCACGCAGGAGGGCGGGCATCGGGACGGCCTTTCGGTTCGGGGGCAAAGGGCTTCAGGTGTACGGGACTTGAGAAGTGCGGGGCTTCAGAGGTACGGGGTTCCAGGGGTACGGGTCTGGGGGCGCCGATCGCGTACGCAGCGGCGGCAGGTCACATGTAGCGGCCGCCGGTCACTTCGAGGACGGCTCCGGTGATGTAGCTCGCCATGTCGGAGGCGAGGAAGAGGACCGTCTGGGCGACCTCGGCAGGTTCACCGGCGCGGGCCATGGGGATCTCGGCCAGCTTCGCGTCCCAGGCGGACTGGGGCATCGCCTCGGTCATGGCGGTACGGATCAGCCCGGGCTGCACGGCGTTGACCCGGATTCCGGCTCCGGCCAGCTCCTTGGCGGAGGCCTTGGTGAGGCCGACGAGTCCGGCTTTGGCCGCGCTGTAGTTGGTCTGGCCGAAGTTGCCGACCTTGCCGGCGATGGAGGAGATGTTGACGATGCTGCCGCCGTGGCCGTGCTCGCGCATCGCCGCGGCGGCGTACCGGGTGCCGTTCCAGGCGCCGGTGAGGTGGACGTCCACGACGGCGCGGAAGTCGGTGAGGGCCATCTTGCGCAGGGTGGCGTCCCGGGTGATTCCGGCGTTGTTGACCATGACGCCGACCGGTCCGAAGGTGTCGGCGCAGTGCGCGACCAGGGCCGCGACCTCGTCCTCCTCGGTGACGTCGCAGCGCAGCGAGGTGGCGGCGACGCCATGTTTCACGAGGCGCTCGGCGGCCTCGGCCGCGGCCTCCTCGTTGATGTCCCCGATGACGACGGAAGCGCCCGCGCCGCCGAGTACGCCGGCGATCTCGTATCCGATGCCCTGCGCGGCTCCGGTGATCACCGCGGCCCGGCCGTCCAGCAGTCCCATGTCGTTGCCCGCCCGACTCGTCTCCAGCTCTCCGCTATTCCTCTAAAATAGATAACCTATTACGCTGAAAGTATCAACCAGGGCCGACTGATCGCAGAGCGGCGCACGGGCCCCGGCCGAGGAGGAGATGACGCAGGTGGACATCAGTTACCCGCCGGAGACCGAGACGTTCCGCGCCGAGGTCAAGGCGTTCCTCGCGTCCGCCCTGCCGGCCGGCTGGACAGGCATCGGCGCCCTCGACGAGGAGGCCGCCTGGACCTTCGCCCGCGACTGGCGGACCCGGCTCGCCGAGCGCGGATACCTCTCCCTGACCTGGCCGGAGCAGTACGGCGGTCGCGGCCTCTCCAAGCTCCACCAGGTCGTCCTGATGGAGGAACTGGCCCTGGCCGGCGTGCCGTTCGGACTGCCGCAGGACACCTTCGGCGTCAAGATGCTGGCGAACACGCTGCTGCGCTGGGGCACCGAGGAGCAGAAGGCCGACTTCCTGCCGCGGATCCTGAGCGGCGAGGACACCTGGTGCCAGGGGTACTCGGAGCCCGACGCCGGCTCGGACCTGGCCTCGCTCACGACGCGCGCGGTGCGGGACGGCGAGGAGTGGGTCATCGACGGCCAGAAGGTGTGGACGTCCGGCGCCCACCACTGTGACTGGATCTTCGTCCTGGCCCGCACCGACCGCGACGCCCCGAAGCACCGGGGCATCTCCTTCCTGCTGGTGCCGCTGCGCCAACCCGGCGTCGAGGTACGCCCGTTCCGCATGATGAGCGGCCAACTCCACTTCAACGAGGTCTTCTTCAGCGGCGCTCGGACCCGGGCCGATCTCGTCGTGGGCGAAGTGAACAACGGCTGGGCGGTCGCACAGAGCCTGCTGGGCGTGGAGCGCGGGGAGGAGGCCGCGACGAACCCCATCCTGTTCAAGGCCGAGGTGGAGCGTCTCGTCGACCTCGCCCGCGAGTACGGCAAGGACCAGGACCCGGTCGTCCGGCAGCGCATCGCCTGGTGCTGGTCCAAGGTCGAGATCATGCGCTACCTCGGCTACCGCATCCTCACCGGCTGGCTGAGGGGCGCCGAGCCCGGCCCGGAGTCCTCGATCGCCAAGCTGTACTGGAGCGAGTACCACACCGAGGTCACGGACCTGGCGATGGACATCATGGGCCTGCACGCCCAGGTCCCGGTGGGCCGCCCACCTCTGCGTACGTACCGCACGGACGACCCCGGCGCCGCGAACTCCTCGGCGTCCTGGTCGACGACGTACCTGATCGCCCGGTCCGGCACGATCTATGCGGGGACATCGCAGGTCCAGCGGAACATCCTCGCGGAGAAGGTGCTGGGCCTGCCGCGCGAGCCGAGGGTGTGATCCTCAGGTCTCACCCAGGATGCGGGGCAGTTCGAGGCCGCCCGCGGTGACGAAGTCGGTGACGCGTGGCTTGAAGTCCTTCAGCGACATGGCTTGTCGTCGGCGTTTTGGCCGGACTGCCCTTGGCGTAGCGTGGCCGCGTGTCAGAGCCGCCGCTGCCGCCCGCCGCGCCCCGCATTCCTCCGCAGCCCGCGGAGGAATGGGCTGAATCCGTGCGGGAGACGTTGTCCGCCGACATCGGTTCACTGGGCCTCGGCGTGTCTTCGCTCGGTGAGGCACATGTGTTCACGACGCTTGCTCGTCATCCGGAGTTGTTCGCCGCCTGGCTTCCCTTCAGCAGCCAGTTGCTGCTTGCGGGCGACCTGCCCTTCGCTGAACGCGAGTTGGTGATCCTTCGAGTGGCGCGCAATTGCGAGTCACCCTACGAGTGGGGCCAGCACGTGAGGATCGCCGCGAAGGCCGGGCTGTCATCGGACGACATGGCGCGGGTCGCCGCGGGTCCCGAGGCGCCGGGGTGGACGGAACGGCAGTCGTTGCTGCTGCGGGCCACGGACGAGTTGCACTCCGGCGCCCGGATCGGCCAGTCGACGTGGGAAGGGCTGGCCCAGCACCTGACGGAGCGCCAGTTGATCGAGCTGCCGATGCTGGTGGGCCACTATCATCTGCTGGCCTTCACCCTGAACTCTCTGCAGGTGCAGCCGGAACCCGGACTGCCGCCCATGAGCTGACGGGATGCCTCAGGCAGCAGCCAGGTCCGCTTCCCCGGACCCCGTTGTGTGTACTCGCACTCGTCCTCAGCTTGACTCTGTTGAGGATCTCGGCTCAAACACCTCGACCTCCGGCACAGGCCGCGGCCCCGTCCCCGGCCGCCACCCCGCATCCAGCTTCCGCAGCCCCACCCCACCAGGCGCCCAGATATGGCAGCTGTTCAGCACCCCCGCCGTGGAACGCGGGTCATCGGAGGGCCGCCCGGCCATACGAAGCCCCGCGTTGGCCGAGATCCCGGCCTGCACCACGGCAGGCCCGAGCACCCGCGCCAACTCGTACAGATGAGAGCACCCGGACACCCCACGAAAGCGCTCCTGTATGGCCCGGTTGTACCCGGCAGCGACACTGAGCCCCACCAGCCCACCGAAGACCGGCGTGATCAACGGACACTCGGCGTGCGGAAACGTGCGCATGTCCGCATCGGCCGCCACGATGACCATGTCCGCCAGCCGAACCCGCACGGCGAGCACCATCCGGTGCACGACACCGGCGTCCGGCTCCGTCACCCAGGGCCGCTCGTCCCGCAGTTCGGCCTCGACGGAGATCTCGCCCCCACCCTCGTCGTACGCGGTGACGCTGACCGTACGACGATGCAGCGGCACCTCGGCGCGCGTCACGACGACTCCTCCCCCAGCACCGCCGGCTCTCCCAACTCCGCGAGCTCTTCCAGCGCCGCGAACTCGGGCTGCCGCCGCTCGATGAAGCTGCGTACGCCCTCCCGGTAGTCCGGCGCCCGCTTGGCCGTCGCCAGCAGCCGGGCCGCGGCGTCGCGGCTCTCCACGAAGGTTCTCGTCTGGTCGTCGGCGAGTTGCCGCTTGATGAGGGACATGGCGTACGGGCTGGCCGAGCGGGCCAGTTCGGTGGCGTACGCGAGGGCGGCCGGGAGGAGTTCGTCGGGTTCGCACAGCCGGTTGACGAGGCCCATCGCGAGCGCTTCCGTGCCGCTGATGCGGCGCGAGGAGAGCAGCAGGTCGCCGGCGTTCCCGTATCCGACGAGCCGCGGCAGGATCCAGGACACGCCGTCCTCCGCCACGAGTCCGCGCGCGCTGAAGGCGGCGGCGAACTTGGCGCCGGGCACGGCGAACCGCACATCGCACATCACGGCCTGGTTGAAGCCGATCCCGGCGCAGGCGCCGTTGACGGCCGCCACGACGGGCTTCGGGAAGGTCATCGGCCGGGTGCGCGGCGGCAGTTGGTCGGTCGGCCAGGGCCGGGCGCCGGAGGACGCCCCGTCCAGCACGCTCATGTCCATGCCCGGGCAGAAGCTGCGGCCGGCGCCGGTGAGGACGACGGCCCGTACCGCCGGATCCTTCTCGGCGCGGTCGAACAGCTCGTTGTAGAGCAGCTCCATCTCCAGGGTCCAGGCGTTGTGCCGCTCGGGCCGGTTCAGGGTGAGCAGCATGACCCCGTCGCCGGTCAGTTCGGTGAGGATCACCGGGGTCGGTTTCTCGGTCATCGAGCAGCCCCTCCCGCGCTTATAGCTATATGAATCATCTATATCACAGGGGAGGTGATCACCGGCCCCTTGACCTGGTACCCTCGGTGCACTAAGAAGATTCATTTTGCTATATCAGGCAAAGTGGACGGGATCGATCACCAGCGAGGAGTGTCCGTCGTGGCCGAGGCAGCCGGCGCAGCAGAAGTACCCACCGTGCCCGTCCCCTCCCGTGCACGCGTCGGGCGCCAGGTGCGCGTTCCGAAGACGGCCGAGCTGGTCGCCGGACACCTGCGCCGCCAGATCGTGCGCGGCGAGCTGAAGCCCGGCGACGCGCTGCCGCCGGAGTCAGGGCTCATGGAGCAGTTCGGCATCTCCCGGCCGACGCTGCGCGAGGCCTTCCGCGTACTGGAGTCCGAGTCGCTGATCACGGTGCGCCGCGGAGCGCACGGCGGTGCCCGGGTGAGCGCGCCGGACGCCGATGTCGCGGCCCGCTTCGCCGGTCTGATCCTGGAGTACCGCGGCGCCACCCTCGGCGACGTCTACCGCGCGGCGGCGATGATCGAGCCACCGTGCGCACGCCAGCTCGCCGCCAAGCACACGGCGGCGGACATCAAGCGGCTGCGCGAGGCGGTGGCCGCGGAGAAGACCGTCCTCGACGACCCGCTCGCCCTGGTCGACGCCCAGGACGCCTTCCATGCCCTGCTGGTCGAACTGACCGGCAACCAGACCCTGATCCTGCTCTGCGGCATGCTGCGCAACATCGTCGACCGCGCCAACGCCTCGTACACCGCTGCCGCCGCCGACACCGAGGCCCAGAAAACCCAGGCCCTCAAGGGCCACCGTGCGCACGTACGGCTGGTGGGCCTGATCGAGTCGGGCAAGGCGGACGAGGCAGAGAAACTGTGGCAGCGCCACATTTCCAGCGCGGACGACGTCGTCAACTCGGCGGGACCGAAGACGGTCCTGGAGCTCATCGACTGACCACGGAATCCGCACCGACCCACGGGATCCGCATCCCGTCCACGGGCCGGCCGGCCGGCGGGCCCGATGCATGTCCGGCGCCCGCCACCCGGACCCCACC
>NZ_JAAKZX010000324.1 GCF_011045025.1 Streptomyces ureilyticus | reverse complement strand
TCTGGGGGCACCTCCCAGCGGTAGCTGGGGGAGTTTGAGGAGCGGGGGTCCGGGGGCTGGCCCCCGAACGGGGTCCGGGGCGGAGCCCCGAAGGGGGTCTGGGGGCGCAGCCCCCAGCGGGGTCCAGGGGCGGAGCCCCTTGGTATGGGACGGGTAAGGGCGGCGGGGGCCCCACAGTCGCCCTACTCCGGCAGCATCGGATAGCTCCCCGTATTCGTCGGGGCGTGCTCCGGCAGCCACAGCACCGCCACCGCCCCCTCCGTGGGCATGTCCTCCGGCATGCCCACGGGGCGTACGTTGCGGAAGGTGAGCCGCGCGCCGAGTACGCGCGCCTGGCCTGCCGCGATGGTCAGGCCCAGGCCGTGGCCGTGGCCCGCCCGGTCCGTGCTCCCGGTGCGGAAGCGGCTCGGCCCGTCGGCGAGCAGTTCCTCGGGGAAGCCGGGCCCGTGGTCGCGTACGCGGATGACCCGGCCCTCCACCGTGACCTCGATGGGCGGCCTGCCGTGCTTGGCCGCGTTGACCAGCAGGTTGATGAGGACCCGCTCCAGACGGCGCGGGTCGGTGATGACCTGCGACTCGTGCACCACCCGCACCTTGATGTCCGCGTCCCGCGCCGCCACCCGCCGGGCCACGAACTCGCCGAGCGCGATCTCCTGCAACTCGGCCCGCTCGGAAGCGCTGTCCAGCCGCGCCACCTCCAGGACATCCTCGACGAGCGTACGCATCGCCTGCGCCCGGTCCCGTACGAGCTCCGTCGGCCGGCCCGGCGGCAGCAGCTCGGCCGCCGTGAGCAGCCCGGTCACCGGCGTACGCAGCTCGTGCGCGATATCGGCGGTCACCCGGCGCTCGGCCTCGATGCGCTGGCTGAGTGCGTCCGCCATCGCGTCCACCGCCCGCGCGAGGTCATCGGTCTCGTCGCGTACGACTCCGCCGATGGCGTCCCGCACCCGTACATCCGTCTCGCCCCGTGCGACCTGCCGGGCGGCCGTGGCCGCCTTGCGCAGCCGCCGCGAGAGCTGGCCGCCGATGAGGACGCCGAGCGCGCAGCCGCCGAAGACGACCGCGATCGAACCGATCAGCAGCACCTTGTCGAGGTCGCCCAGCACGAGGGCGCTGCGGTCGGCCATGTGCGTCGACATGATCCGGCCGTCCTTGAGCGGTACGGCGGCCCAGATGTCGGGCGCCCCGCCGGGGCTCTCCGCCACGTACGTCGCCCGTCGGCCTGCCGCGGCCTTGGCCAGCAGGTCCTTCGGCAGTTCCGGATCGTCGATCTTGATGCCGGGGAAGTTGGCCCGCCCGGAGGTCTCGTAGTTCCGCTGCGCGATCTGTACGCGTGTGTCCGCCAGATCACGCGCGTTGGAGAGCACCGAGTACCGGGCGGCGTTGTGCACGATCACACTCAGGGTGACGGCCATCAGCGCCCCGACCAGGGCGATCGCCGCGCTGAACTTCCACCTGACCCCCGTACGCAGCATCGGTCGTCGCGTGAACCTCCGAAGCCGTTCCGGACTGCGGTGTTCCGGATTCCCGCTCGGATTTCCGCCCGGACCGCTGCTCGGGCAGTTGCCCGGATTCCCGCCCGGCTTCACATGCGGACTCTTGCTCGTCCCCCGCATGATCCGGTCAGGCCTTCAACTTGTAGCCGAAACCGCGGACCGTCTCGATCCGGTCCTGGCCGATCTTCGTACGCAGCCGCTGCACATGGACGTCGACGACGCGGGTGTCGCCGCCCCAGCCGTAGTCCCACACGCGCTCGAGCAGCTTGTCGCGCGACAGGACCGTACCCGGCGCGGACGAGAACTCCAGGAGCAGCCGCATCTCGGTGGGTGTCAGCGCCACCGGCTCACCGCCCCTGCGGACCTCCATGCCCTCTGTGTCGATCTCCAGATCGCCGTCGCCGAACGACAGCACACCGCCGTCGACGGACGAGGAACTCTCCGACTCGGCGGCGGCCCGGTGCCCGCTCGCGTGCCCGAAGCGCCGCAGCACCGCGCGGAGACGGGCGACCAGGACGGCCCCGTCGAAAGGCTTGGTGACGTAGTCGTCGGCGCCCGCCTCCAGGCCCAGTACGACATCGATGGAGTCGGCGCGGGCCGACAGCATGATCACCGGGACCGTGGACTCGTCACGGATCCGGCGGCACAGCGAGACGCCGTCCAGGCCCGGCACCATCACATCGAGGAGCGCGATGTCGGGCCGGTCCGCGCGGAACGCCTCCAGGCCGGCCAGCCCGTCGGGTGCGGCGGTGACCACGAAGCCGTCGCGCTCCAGCGCGAGCTGGGTGGCCTCGCGGATGACGTCGTCGTCCTCGACGAACAGGACGTGGGTCTGCTCTGCCATCCGGTGCTCTCAGTTCTCCGTCGGTCGAGTGTCGGTCAGGCTCAGGGGCACGGTCAGTTCTCGGGCCAGGGTCAGTTGTCGGTCAGAGGGCAGGTGCCAGTCAAGGTCAGACGCTCTATCGACGTCAGTCCTCGGCCGGGGACGGCGTCTCGCTGCCCGTCACCTTGCTGTAGTCGCTGTGATTGCGGTCCTGCTCCATGAAGCGGCCCGCGATCCAGCTGTACGTGATCACTTCCTCGCCGGACGGAAACTCCACCGGGTCGCCCTTCTCGTACACCTGCTGGGTGACCACCAGGTCGCCCCGGTCGATCTCCGCGTAGACCGGAGGCTCCTCGGCCTTGAAGACGTTCTCGTACTCGCCACCCTGCCCGCGATACACATACGAGCCGACTCCGACCGCGTCGCCGCAGGTCAGCACGTTGACCACCAGGTCGTCCGCGGAGCCGCCCGTCAGTTTGCCGTACGACACGTCGACCGGGTACTCGTCGGCGACACACGGCTGCAGATCACGCTTGACCGCCGCACTGACCTCCGGGTCGGCCTTGAGGAGCTGGACCGCGTCCACGCTCGGCTCGGCCGAGGACTGCGAGGGGGCGGGCGTGACGGCGCCCACCGACACCGAGTCGGAACGGGCCGGGCCCTCATCACGGGCGCCGGTGCCGCCACTCGCGCAGGCGGATACCAAAAGGCCGAGGGCGGCGATCACGGCCACTGCCGTGATCGCCGCCTTCAGGGCCCCGCGGGCCCGTGGGGGCTCCGTGCCGGGGCCTGTGTCTAGGCCGCGCAACGCTCCCGCTCCTTACCCGCCTTGCCCGGTACGAACGCGCGCCCCTCAAAGCCGCGGCTCTCCAGCTCCTCGCGGAGCCGGGCCAGGGCACGGTGCAGCGTGCTCTTGACCGTTCCGGCCGACATGCCGAGGGCGGCGGCCGTCTCTTCCGTGGACATCTGCTCCCAGTGTCGCAGCACCACGACACTGCGCTGCTTCGGAGCCAGCACTTTCAGGATGTCCATCAGCAGCGCGCGGTCCGCGTGCTGCTCGGTCGAGTCGTCCACGCTCGCGTCCGGCAGCGCCTCGGTGGGGACCTCCTCCAGCTTGCGGGCCCGCCACCACTCCGTACGCGTGTTGATCATGACGCGGCGCAGGTAGGCGTCGGCGAGACGCTTGTCGGATATGCCGTCCCAGCGGCCGTACGTCCGTACCAGCGCCGTCTGCAGCAGGTCCTGCGCGTCGATCGGGTCCGGCACCAGCCGGCGGGCACTGCGCAGCAGCGCGTCCTGCCTGGTGCGTACGTACTCTTCGAACTCGAGCACCTCGCCGTGCGCCATGTCCAACCGCCTCCGATCCCCGTTTCCGACCCGCCTGCTGTCGGCTGTTCGCTGCTTCGCGTGCCGCTGGTTCGCGGTACGGCAATGAAGCTACGGAGGGCTTGTCACGGGGTTGTCCGAGCAAGCCTGCGGCGAGCGCTCGGCTGTCCGTCGGTTGTGTAACGGAAGTAGGGCGGGAGTAAAGAGCTGTGGGGGATGGGGCGGGGTTGGGCGGATTTGCCTGCGGGGTTGGTGTCGGTTGGCTGTCAGCGGGCTGTGATGCGCTCTCCGGAACTTGTGGGTCAGCTGTGGGAGAGGCGTACCTGCCGGGCGGGGGAGACAGTTGGCCGAAACATGCCGAGAGCTGCCGAGACACTCGGTACCTGTTGGTGCCTGTCAGGTGAGCGGGAGTCGGTACAGGCCGCCCGGGAGGGGTTCGACCAGGCCGTCCGCGACCAGGCCGTCCAGGGCGCGGGCGCGCTGCACCGGCTCGTTCCAGACGCGGTCGAGGACCGGCTGCGGGACCGGCCCGACCGCCTCGCGCAGCACCGCGAGGAGCCGGCCGCGTACCTGGCGGTCCGTTCCCGCGTACGTCTGACCGCGACGCGGCGGGCCCTCGTGCGCGGGCTTCCCGGCCAGGCGCCAGGCGCACTGGGCCGCGATCGGGCACCGTTCGCAGCTCTCGTTCTTCGCCGTGCAGATCAGTGCGCCGAGTTCCATGGAGGCGGCGGCCCAGCGCGAGGCCGTGTGCTCGTCCTCGGGCAACAGGGCGCGGGCGAGCTTGCGTTCGGCGGCGGTGGTGGCGTTCGGGGGGTACTGCACGCCGGTGACGGCTCGCGCGAGCACGCGGCGCACGTTGGTGTCGAGGACGGCGTGACGTTGCCCGTACGCGAACGAGGCCACGGCCGCGGCCGTGTACTCGCCGATGCCTGGCAGGGCGAGCAGCTTCGCGTGATCCGTGGGTACGTCCCCGCCGTGGCGTTCCGCTATGGCCGCGGCGGCTCCGTGCAGCCGTAGCGCGCGCCGCGGGTAACCGAGGCGTCCCCAGGCGCGGACGGCCTCGCCCGGCGACTCCTCGGCGAGGTCGGCGGGTCGGGGCCAGCGGGTGAGCCACTGCTCGTACACCGGCAGCACGCGGTTCACCGGCGTCTGCTGCAGCATGAACTCGCTGACCATGACACCCCAGGGGCCGGCTTCGGGGCGCCGCCAGGGGAGGTCGCGAGCGTTCTCTTCGAACCAGTGGATGACGGGGGTGTGGAGGGTTTCGGTGGGCGCAGTCATGACGCCACCGATCCTGCCACGTACCTCCGGCGGTTGGGCGGAATGGGGTCGTGGCGGGTTGGGTTCGTTGTCGGCTGCCCCCTGCGGCGCGAACCCCTGACGATCGACAGGGGCGGCAGCCCTGCGCCCGCTTGTAGCGTCGGCGCAATGGAACGTCGTCGGAGGAGGGCCACAGAAGCCCTGCTGTGGGCGGCCCTGGCCCTGCCGGTGGCCACAGTCGACCGCATCGGCCTGAACGAGCCCCGCACCACGGCGGAGCAACTCGCCGGCATCGCAACCCTCGCCGCGGCCGTAGCGGCACAGCGCAGACACCCGCTCACGGCCTTCGCCGCAACCGCAGCCCTCAGCCTCGCCTCAGACCCCGCCCTGCTCACCCTGGCGTACGGCCCAGCCCTCGCCACCTTCGCCCTCCTCCTCGGCCTGCACGCACAACAAACCCGCCCCGCCCTGACGGCATTCGGCGCGATCGGCGTCATCGGCACGCTCCAGATCGCGGTACGGGGAGTAGACCCGTCCGCCCAGTGGCTCGTACTCATCGCCACGTTGCACTTCGGCGTCGTGTTCCCCTGGCTCGGCGGCCGCTACTGGCGCCAGAGCCGCGAACAACTGGAGCGTGAGCAACGGACCGCCGAGGACCGGGCGCGACTGCGCGAACGGGCCCGTATCGCCCAGGACATGCACGACTCCCTCGGCCACGAACTGAGCCTGATCGCCCTGCGTGCCGGCGCCCTCCAACTCGCCCCCGACCTCACGGAGCACCACCGCGAGGCCGCCGCCGACCTCCGCGAGGCCGCCTCCGACGCCACGGAACGGCTCCACCGCATCATCGGCCTCCTGAGGGAGGAGTACGACGGTCCGGTCTCGCTGACCCCGGTCGGCGAGACCGTCGAGGAACTCGTGGCCCGCACGGCGGAGTCGGGCCTCCGGGTGCGCTGGGAGGCGACGGGGTCTGCCGATACGTACTCGCTGCTCGTCGAGCGGATCGTCCACCGCGTCGTCCGCGAGTCCCTGACCAACGCCGCCCGGCACGCCCCCGGCGCGGCAGTCACCGTCGCGATGCGGCGAGAGGCCGACGGCACGGAGGTGAGTGTGGTCAACAAGGCGGCGGCTACGGAAGCGGGTTCGTCGTCCGGGGGATCGGGGCTGCTGGGGCTGCGAACGATGGTCGAGGGTGTCGGAGGCCGGTTCGAGGCGGGGCCGTACGGGGAGGGCTTCCGGGTCAGGGCGTACGTACCTGCCGCATCGGTCGCTCTCGTCGCCTCGGGTGAGGAGGCCGCCGAGCACCGCCCACCGAGCCCGCCCGGCGCCCCCTCCCTGCATGCCCGGCGCCGCGTGGTCTTGTCCCTCGCGGGTGCCGTCGCCGTCGGAGCCGTGATCCTCGGCGGAGCCCTCGCCTGGTACGCGTACACGAAGACCCACTCCGTCCTGAAGCCCGGCGACTACGCCGAACTGCGCCTCGGAACCCCGCTCAACGAGGCCGGACGACTACTGCCCGACCGCACGGTGAGCGACCCACCGGTGGAGCGCGCCCCCGCCGCTCCGAAGGGGGCCGACTGCCGCTACTACCGCGCGAGCGGCCAACTCTTCGTCTCCGTCGAGCACTTCAGGCTCTGCTTCGACGACAGGGAGCGACTGGTCGCCAAGGACGTGGTTCCCAGAGGCGATACGGCCGGACAGGGGCCTGATGAGGAGGAAGACGGGTGAGTGCGGTGATCCGCGTACTCCTGGCCGACGACGAGGCGATGGTCCGCGCCGGCGTGAAGGCGATCCTCGATGCCGGAGGCGGGGGCGGCATCGAGGTCGTCGCGGAGGCCGCCGACGGACGCGAAGCCGTCGCGCTGACGCAGGCGCACCGTCCCGACGTGGCGCTGCTCGACATCCGGATGCCACGCCTGGACGGGCTCGCGGCCGCCGAGGAGATCGTACGGACCGTGCCGGGAACGGCGGTTGCGATCCTGACGACCTTCTCGGAGGACGCGTACGTGGCCCGGGCGCTGGGCGGCGGTGCCACGGGATTCCTGTTGAAGTCGGGTGATCCGCACGAACTCCTCGCGGGGGTGCGGGCAGTCGCGGACGGTGCCGCGTTCCTCTCGCCGAAGGTGGCCCGGCACGTGATCGACGGTTTCGGCGCCGGGCGCAGGCTGAGTCGCGAGGCCGCCGCCCGTGAACGCGTCGCGCCGCTCACCCCACGCGAACGCGAAGTCCTCGGCCTGCTCGGAGCCGGCCTCTCGAACCCCGAGATCGCCGCCCGCCTGCACCTTGTGGAGGGCACGGTGAAGGCGTACGTGAGCGCGATCCTCGACCGGTTGGAGGTCAGAAACCGCGTCCAGGCGGCGATCGTTGCGTACGAGGCGGGCTTGGCCGAGTAGTGGAGAGTCGTCGGGACAAGTGACGTCACTTCAGATTCGACGGACCCGCGAACCACCGCACCGCCCCCGCCGCCGATCCCCGCATCGCCTCCGCCACCCGTGCCGCCGGACGCGTAGTCAGGCGTACGAAGCTGAAGGCGACGAGTGCGCCGAGGGCCAGGCCCGCCACCGTGTCGTGCGGGTAGTGCACGCCTACGAACACCCGCGAGAAGGCCATGAGCAGGGCCATCGGTGCCGTCAGCCACAAGATGCCGCGCCAGGTCAGCGCCAGCGCCACTGTCGCGGCACCCGCGATCGTGGCGTGGTTGCTGGGGAAGGACCAGTCGCCGTGTGGTGGGCAATCGATGAGTGGGGTGGCCGCGTCGGCAACGGCCCGGCACGGGCGTTCCTCGTCCACGACGGACTTGAGTAACTCGCTGCACACATAAGCCACAGCCGTGGCCAGAGGCGCAAGCACCGCGACAGCGAACAGGCCCGTTTCGCCCCGCCGCCGACGCCACCAGGCGACGACGAAGAGGACGCCGTAGAGCAGCAGTCCGGCCTCTGTCCCTGTCTCGGCCAGGTGTCGTACCCAAGTCGGGCTGTCGTGGGCGGCGTCGCTGATCTCTAGGTAAAGGTCGGAGTCCATGACCACGGACGGTATTCAGGCGTCGTACGTCGTCACACCCAGCGATCGTCCGGACCGGAACCTGACGAAAGACAGGGTGCGGGCGGCGCAGGACGCCCCGTGGCACCAGGTCCGCCTCCTGCTGCGCCTGCACCGCTACGCCC
>NZ_JAAKZX010000323.1 GCF_011045025.1 Streptomyces ureilyticus | reverse complement strand
GTTCTGGGGTGGGTGGGGGTGTTGGTGTGTTGTACGGGCAGGTGGTGGACTCGGAACGCGAGCTGGGGCCGTCCCCCGCGCCGACCTGCGTGGTCGACACGGACGCCGACAGCATTACGCGGTATAGAACTCCTTCGACGCGGACTCTGCTCCCGAGTGGCTGACGGGTCTGATCGAGAAGTACGCCCGGCTCTCCTTGTAGCTCCGCCCGGCCCCCCGCCGCGCGCCGGGGGATCGCCGTTCAGCCGACCAACTCGCCCCGGACCACGGAGAAGGAGATCCCCGAACGGGCCAAGCAGCTGCGCAGCGGCGTCGCTTACCGTCCACCAGCTGGAGGTCGTCAAGGACGTCGACCCGCTCGCCGACATCCTCGCCGCCCTCGGCGCCGCGTCCCGCATGCGGACGCAGGAGGTACTCCAGCGACTCCCCGCACGCGACGAGGCCTACCACCGCGAGTGGAAGAACGGCGACCTCAAGGAGTTCCTCGAGGGCTTCGACGCCGAGCCGCACAAGAGCGAAGGCGTCATGGTGGTCGAACGCAAGAAGGTCGTCGACGCCCTCGCCAGCCGCGACGCGGCGTAGAGGGCTCCCCGAGGGCTCGGGGAGTTCTCCCTCACCGCCTCCCTGGCCTGCCTCCCTCGGTGTGACCTGCACAGATGATCGCTGAGGGAGACCAGCCTCCACACCTGAGGAAAACGGGAAACGAGCGGTTCAGCCTTCCCGGCCGGCCTCCCTCCCCGGCAGTCGTCGGAGGGAGAGGCGACGTTGTACGCCGTGACCCCGCGAGCCCCCGAGATGACCCGCCGGTCAGCCAGTCTTCTTCTGCTCGCGGATCTCGTGAACGCTGGCCGTAAGCGTGCCGTCTTGCTGCTCGTAGTGGGAGAGGGCGACGCCGAGGCCGAAGAAGGTGGGCGCCCATTCGCCGACGAAGATGCCCCACCGGTCAGCGCGGGCCAAGCCGCGACCCCGCCGGAAACCTAGCCCGCCGACGGGCTCGGCATTCAGGCTGGTGAACCAGGAGGCCACGGACAGGCCGATGCTACCGATGGCGGCCATGTAAGCGTGCTCGCTGCGTATGCCCATGTCGTGGAGTCTCTTGATGACCATGATCTTCTCCATCCTGCGGCAATAACCAGACGGAGTACCCGAAACCGGTCAGGCTAACCAGTGCTGCGCACGAGGCAGAGGTAGCGAGTGCTGCTAAGCGACCAGTGAGTTGTAGAGCTCGGTCATTTTGGTGTCGAAGGGAGGCGCGTTCAGTTCCTGGGCGGCAGGGATCACCCGTTCGCGAAGAAAGCGGTCGTGATGTTCCGCAGACTCCCAGACATCGACAACCTGCCAGCCGCCTCCCTCCAAGGGCGCCGCATAGTGGGCGATCATCCCACTTGGCAGGTTGTTAGGGTCAGGAATGACCTGGTCGATGGTCGCCTGGTAGAGTTCCTTGGTCCAGTCAGGGCTTTGGTGATACGCAAGGATGGGCATCCGCGAGCCCTCCTTTCGCACGGGTCGGTCTTTGCTCACGACGCTAGGTATCGGGACTGAGGGCCGCGACCGCCGGTACTCCACCGGTGCGCCACTGCCGCATCATGGGGCCATGGAGTCGCAGATCATCCGGCCCGGCCACCTCGCCGCACACCAGACCGCCCAGCAGCTCGGCATCGCCCTCGACGGCGTCCGGCAACTCGTCCGACGCGGCCGGCTGAAGCGCTCCGGCGGCAGCCCACGACAACCCTGGTACGCAGTCGCCGACGTCGCCGCACTCGCCGCCGAACGCCGCGCAGCCAACGCAGCTTGACCGCAGGTCAGCGCCGTGTCACGTTCCTGGTGAACAACTGTTGCCTCAACCGGCACCCACAGCAGCCCCGGCGAGAGCCGAGGGCCCAGCGGTCCGAAGCCACAGCCGCGACCGGCGACGGCCAAGCTCAAGCCCCGGTACCCAAACGCTCCGGATCTCCAGCCGGCCGACCCCGCGGGTGGGGCGTGGAGACTGCGCCGGACATGCGGACCGCGGCCGCGCTGATCGGCGCGTGCATCGAGCGATCGCTCTGTGTCAGCAGGCCCTTGCCTCGAAGCTCTTCTGCTGGGTGCCCCCGGCGACTGGCTGTCGCTGCAGCGGGCCGCCCTGACGCTGGGCGCTGGTGTGGGACGTCGCCGACCTGATCGCGTATGACGGATGAGCCGCTGATCGTTCCACGCTGAACACAGGGTCGTCGTGGACGGGCAGTGACTCTCCACGGCAGTTCCCGGGGCTCGCGTGGCGACCCGAAGGCTCTATCCTCGCGCCACCCGGCTCACCGCCAACAGCGGCGGCGGGCCTGCGCCGGGCGTCCGATACGACGGCGCAGGCCGCGGTGGGGGTGGCCAGAAGCCCCGCTCCGCCGACGTAACCGTAGGCGTTACGTCGTGCCGAGCATCTTGAGGCCGTCGATGAGTTTCATGCCGCCCTCCCGCCCTGCCGCGCCGCCGGTGTCGCGGACGACGCGCAGCGGGTTGATGGACGGCACCGTCGTCTGGGGGCCGGGGATGCCGATGAAGCGGGTGGGGATACCAGCCTTTTCCGGTGCCGAGGCTGCGACCGGTGCGGTGATGTCCATGACGTACTCCTCGGGGATGTCGAACTGCGGGCTGCGAGTGGTGTAACGCTTCAGGATGGGCGCACGCTGGTGGGTGGTGCGGAAGTCGGCTCCAGGCGGACGCAGCAGTGACCGGCGTGGGGCGCCAGGCACGCTTGGAGGCCGCTTTCGGCGAGCCCTTCCAGCACGCCTCGAAGCAGGTGGAGGTTCATGCCGCACACCGTCTGGGTGTGTTCGCGGGCGAGCGCGTGGAACGGGCAGTTGCCCAGGACGATCGCGTCACCGTCACAGCGGGGTTCGAAGCCGTTCTCTTCCAGCACGGCGAACGCATCTGCCTGGCCCGGTCCGGCGAGTTGTGTGCCTAGCTCGTGGGCCTTTCGGTGCAGGACCGGGCGGACCGGTTCACCGGTGGCTTCGGATTCCTCCAGCGCCTGGGCGAGGAGCCGTCCGGCCAGCTCGTAGTGTCGCTCGGGCAGGCTGACGGTGACCTGCTTGCTGGAGCGCCTGTAGAGCTTGGCGGGTCGGCCCGCTCCCGGGCCGGTTCGTCCGCTGCGCCGTTCGTAGACGACGTCGAGCAGTGATTCGTCAGCCAGCCGGTCCAGGTGGAAGGCCGCGGTCTGGCGGGCAAGGCCGAGGGCCTCGGCGGCTTCGTCGCGGCTGACCGGTCCCGGCTGGCGCACGACGTGGTCGTAAAGCCTCCTGCGGGTCGGCTCGTCGAGCGCGGCGACGGCGGAGACGTCGGGGCTGGGTGCTTCCTTCGAGTGATCCACGAACACCAGTGTAAAACCAACAGTGATTGACTAAAGAAGATTAGCGCGCTTCTATCGTTAGTAAGAGTTGTCGATAGAAGGAAGGGTGTCATGTCGTCCGCAACCACAACCACCACATCCGCCGCCTCCCGGCGGGCCGTGCTCACTGATCCCGGCTACCAGGCGTTCGTCATCCTGCGCACCGGGTTCACCGTGGCGCCGATCCTGTTCGGGCTGGACAAGTTCGCCAACCTGCTCGTGGACTGGCCCACCTACCTCGCGCCGTGGATCAACGATGTCGTTCCTGGCAGCGCCCAGGCGGCCATGTACGCCGTTGGAGTGATCGAGATCGTCGCGGGCCTTGCCGTCGCGTTCGCACCGCGTTTCGGGGGCTGGCTGGTGGCCGGATGGCTCGCCGGGATCATCGTCAACCTGCTGACCATCCCCGGGCACTACGACATCGCGCTGCGCGATGTCGGCCTTCTGCTCGGCGCGGTCGCCCTCGCCCGGCTCGCACAGCGTTACCACGGCAAGCAGCAGTCTCACTGACGGCAGGCAGCAGCCACGGAAAGTGACGAGGCGGGTGGGCCCCTCCATCGGCTCACCCGCACGCGTTGCCGGGGCTGGCTCGGCTATCCGGAACGCGGGTAACACCCGCCCGGCATCGAGTCACCGCGCGGTCGCCGGCCTCCTTGCGTCAAGGAGGTCTGCGCCCCGTCCGCAGGAGATATCGGTGCGGCATACAAGAGGGCATCGCCCGAAGCGACGCGAGGGAGGAAGATCATGAGTGAGAACCTGGACCGGCTGGCCGTCGAAGGCGTAGCTGTCTGGCTGGACGACCTGAGCCGGGAGCGGCTCGGGGGCGGCCAACTGACCGACCTGGTGCGGGAACAGCGGGTGGTCGGCATCACCAGCAACCCGACGATCTTCGCCAAGGCGATCCGCTCGGGTGCCCGCTACGACGAGCAAGTAGAGGATCTCGCCCGGCGCGGGGTTCGGGTCGAGGAAGCCGTCAGGCTACTGACCGCGTTCGACGTGCGCTGGGCCTGCGACGTACTGCGCCCGGTGTACGAGGCCAGCGAGGGTGTCGACGGGCGGGTGTCGCTCGAGGTGGATCCGCGCGTCGCCCACGACACGGCGGCGACGGTCGCCGAGGCACGGGCACTGTGGTGGCTGGTGGACCGCCCGAACCTGTTCGTGAAGATCCCCGCCACGCAGCAGGGCCTGGAGGCGATCAGCACGGCGCTTGCCGAGGGCATCAGCATCAACGTGACCCTGATTTTCTCGCTGGACCGCTACGACCAGGTGCTCCGCGCCTTCCTGGACGGCATGGGCAGGGCGCATGCGGCGGGCCACGACCTGACGTCCATCACGTCGGTGGCCTCCTTCTTCGTCAGCCGGGTGGACACCGAGGTCGACAGCCGACTGGACAAGACCGCCACACCGGAGGCACGAGACCTGCGCGGCCGGGCAGCAATCGCCAACGCTCGCCTGGCCTACCAGCACTTCGAGCAGGCATGCGCATCAGACCCATGGAGGACCCTGGCGGCGGCCGGGATGCGCCCGCAACGCCCGCTGTGGGCATCCACCGGGGTGAAGGATCCCGCCTACGACGACACCCGATACGTCGACGAACTGGTGGCTCCCGGAGTGGTCAACACCATGCCGGAACAGACCCTGCGCGCGGTCGCGGACCACGGCCGCATCCAGGGCGACACCATCCATGGCACCTACGCGCAAGCCCAGCAGGTACTCGATGGCCTGGAGGCTGTCGGAGTGTCCTATGACGACGTGGTGCGTGTGCTGGAGGACGAGGGCATAGCCAAGTTCACGGCCTCCGGCAATGAACTCTTCGAACAACTGGATACCGAACTTCACACCAAGCGCGCCGCCGCCTGATGCCCGCCGGTCGCCGACGGGACCATCCCGGAGCAGCCTCCTGCGACCACCGATCGGCAGACACACCCAGCAAACACCGCAACCACCCGCAGCGCAGCGCCATCGCCGACGATGGGCTCCAGGGCGGCGAGGGCACAGCCAAGGCAGCAGAAGGAGAGGACATGGCCGCAAACACAGGACTCGTGATCGTCGGAGCCGGCCAGGCTGGTGCGAAGGCAGCACAAACCCTCCGGGAAGAGGGCTTCGATGGCCCCATCGTGCTGTTCGGAGAGGAGAACCAGCACCCCTACGAACGTCCGCCGCTGTCCAAGGGCTACCTGCTGGGCAAGGAAGAGCGTGAGACGGTCTACGTCCACCCGCCCCAGTGGTACATCAAGCACGACATCGACCTGCGCCTGGGCGCCACCGTCACAGCGATCGACCCGGCCGGACATGAAGTGACGCTCGCCGATGGCAGCCGCATAGGCTACGCGAAGCTGCTATTGACCACCGGCTCATCACCGCGCCGCCTGCCGGTGCCTGGAGCCGACCTCGAAGGGGTCCACTACCTGCGCCGGCTCGCCGACAGCGACCGCATCAAGGAAGCCTTCAGATCCGCATCCCGCATCGCAGTGATCGGCGCCGGCTGGATCGGCCTGGAGACCGCGGCCGCCGCACGCGCGGCCGGTGTGGAGGTCACCGTCCTGGAGACGGCGGAACTGCCCTTGCTGCGCGTACTGGGCCGCGAGGTGTCCCAGATTTTCGCCGCCCTGCACACCGATCACGGAGTCGACCTGCGCTGCGGCGTCCAGGTCGCCGAGATCACCGGCGACGCGGGCCGGGCGAGCGGCGTGCTGCTGGGCGACGGCAGCCGCATAGGCGCCGACGCGGTCATCGTAGGAGTCGGCGTCACCCCGAACACCCAGCTCGCCACAGCCGCCGGCCTCGACGTCGGCAACGGCATCCGCGTCGACGCCGACCTGCGCACCTCCCACCCGGACATTTACGCCGCCGGGGACGTCGCAGACGCCTTCCACCCGCTGCTCGGCCGGCACATCCGCGTCGAACACTGGGCCAACGCCCTCAACCAGCCCCAGGTCGCGGCCAAGGCGATGCTGGGTCGGGGCGTGATGTACGACCGTATCCCGTACTTCTTCACCGACCAGTACGACCTGGGTATGGAGTACACCGGCTATGTCGAACCCGGGGGTTACGACCAGGTCGTCTTCCGCGGCCGGACCGACACCCGCGAGTTCATCGCCTTCTGGCTCGCTGAGGGCAGGGTACTGGCTGGCATGAACGTCAACGTCTGGGACGTCACCGACCCGCTCCGCGCGCTCGTCACCTCCGGAGAACCGGTCGATCCGACGCGGCTCGCCGACCCCGACGTACCCCTGAGCGGCCTTCTCGGCCGGCCCGACTCCACCGGACGATAGCCCGGAGAAGGTGGTCTCAAGGTGACAGCCCCGCCTCCTGCATCAGGCCCTACCCCGACCGACCCGGACACCGCACAACCTCTGGTACGGGCGGACGGGTATGCGCCACTGCGGGACTACGCCGTGATCGGGGACGGGCGCTCCGCCGCGCTCATAGCTCGCGACGGCTCGGTGGACTGGCTGGCCTGGCCCGACCTGGACTCACCCACCCTGTTCGCCGCCGTCCTCGACCAGGCCCGCGGCGGCGGATTCCTCCTCCAGCCTGACGTGCCCTGCACCGCAACCCGCCGCTACCTCCCCGGCACCAACGTCTTGGAGACGACGTTCACCACCGTGCAGGGCACGGTCCGGCTGACCGACGCGCTGACCCTGGCCGACGACCTCTCCCTGGCGCCCGGTCGGGAACTGGTCCGGCGGATCGAGTGCCTCGCCGGCAGTGTCCCCATGCGCTGGAGCGTCCAGCCGCGCTTCGAGTACGGCACGCGCGCACCGCTCATGACTCAGCGCGCCGGGATCCCGGTGGCGGTCTCAGGGCCCGACGCGGTCGCCGTCTGCGCCTGGAACGCGGGAAATCCGCAGTGCACGAGCGACTCGGTCACCGCACGATTCCACGCCGATGCCGGTACCCGGGCCCTGATCGCGCTCGCCTACGCACACCAGGAACCGCTGGTCCTGCCCACGCGTGCCGAGTGCGAGGACCGCCTGGACAAGACCACCGTCGCCTGGCGACAGTGGGCCGAACAGCGCACGTACACCGGCCCCTGGCGCGAGGCGGTGCTCCGCAGCGCGCTCGCCCTCAAGCTCCTGGTCTTCGCGCCCTCCGGCGCGGTCGCCGCCGCCGCGACCACCTCGCTGCCCGAGGAGCTCGGCGGTGAGCGCAACTGGGACTACCGCTTCAGCTGGGTCCGCGACTCCGCCTTCACCCTGGACGCCTTCCTCAAGCTGGGCTGCGCGCCGGAAGCCACTAGCTACTTGCTCCTGAAAAAGTGTTTGGCTTGGTCGGAGCCGGTTGTTGCGCGTTTGCTCCGGGGCCGGGGGCGGGGGTGCCTGCTTCCTCACGGGCTGCTGACGGTCATCCGGTGGAGGTTGTAGGCGAAGATCCCGAGTCCGGTCCAGGTCTGCGCGCCCGCCAGGCGGCGCAGTCGGGTGCGGCGGAAGCCGAAGCTGCGCTTGAGGTGGCTGATGCGGGCTTCGATACCGACTCTCCAGTTCCGCATCCGGCGGAACGGGCGGGTGCGCTCGTGTTCGCGTCGTGCCTTTCCCGGTGTTCCTTTGCGTTGGAGGCCGATCCGCTGGACGCCGAGTTCAGCCAGTGCCCGGTCGTTGGCGGCGGTGCCGAAGCCGCGGTCGGCGACGACGGTGCCGGGCGGTCGGCCAGTCAGCGTGGTCACTCGCTCGACCGAGGGGACGAGTTGCGGTGCGTCGGGCGGGTTCCCGCGGT
>NZ_JAAKZX010000322.1 GCF_011045025.1 Streptomyces ureilyticus | reverse complement strand
CCCCCATGACGCCGTCCCCCCCACTCCCAGCTCACCGACCCGCTCATCGGGCCTAACTGGAAAGGAAGTTACGGACGCGGCCTCGTGGTCGGCGTCCCGCCAGGGAGCTCACCTGGGAAGTAGCTCTCAGGTATTACGGGTATCACCGGGCGGCCAGACCGGAGTGGCTGCTGTGCTCATATCCGGACTGACCGGTCACCGTTCGCCACCGCCCGCCACAGCCGGACAGCCCCATGTCGGCCCACGTCAAGGGGCTGGTACCGTCCGGCCAACGTTCGAACAGCGCTGAGAGGTTGGAGCATGCCGGAGGACGACGCAGCCCGCATAGCCGCGGAACCGGACGCCGTCGCTGCCCGGACCGCAGCCGAGGAGGAGTCGGCTTTCTCGCATCCGCCTGTCGATCCAGACACCACCGCCGCGTACGGCGACCATCCCGACCAGGTGATCGACTTCTACGCCCCGCGTGGGGGCGAGGAGTCGGCCCCGTTCGTCGTCGTACTGCACGGGGGCGCCTGGCGGGCCGCGTACGACCGTCGGCACATCACCCCGTTCGTGGACTTCCTGGCTCGGCGCGGGTTCGCGGTGGCCAATGTCGAGTACCGGCGGGGCGGTGCCGAGGCGAGGGAGGGCGATGACGGTTCCGTCGCGGGGCGTTGGCCGGACACCTTCGACGACGTCGCGGCGGCGCTCGACGCGCTCCCCGGTCTCGTACGGGAGGCCCTGCCGCAGGCCGATGCGCGCCGTACGGTGATCACCGGGCACTCGGCGGGCGGGCAGCTCGCCCTGTGGGCCGCCGCCCGGCATCTGCTGCCGGAGGACGCACCCTGGCGGACGGAGCGGCCGGCGCCGTTGCGCGGTGTCGTCGCGCTCGCTCCGATCGCGGACTTCGCCGTCGCCGAGAAGCTGGACGTGTGCGCCGGCGCGGTTCTTCAACTCCTGGGCGGGGAAGGGCAGTTTGCCGAACGGCAGCCGTACGCCGATCCCGCTCTCCTCCTGCCCACCGGAATCGCCACGACCCTGGTACAGGGCCGGACCGATGTCGTCGTGCCCCAGGCCGTCGCCGAGTCGTACGCGGACGCGGCGGCGAAGGCCGGAGAGGTGGTGGGGCTCACGCTCCTCGATGACGTGGGGCACTTCCCGCTGATCGATCCGGCTGCGGACGCGTGCGCGGTGGTGGCGGAGGAGATCGCGCAGCTGGGCTGGTGAGCCGGTGGTCGATGGTGGATGTCACCGGGCGTGGGTGTGCCTGCTGCGGGCGGCGTCGCACTGAGCGGTACGCGGATCCTCGCGGTGCTCGGGCCGGCGTTGGTACCGGGGGGGCTCCTCGAAGCAGAGCCCCCGTACCAACGGTTGGAGTCAAGAGGAGGTTTTCCCTGCCCTCCGGTAGTTGCTGTAGAAGGTTGCCGCTGCCGTAGCGACGCCGACGACCACGAAGGTGGTCACATGGGTTAGTGACAACACGGGGTCGTCGTAGACGAGGGCGCGGACAGGAACCGATACGCAGACTGCCACCGTTCCCCACCCGAGTCCAGCTAAGATCGTTCTCCTGCCTGCTGCTGATTTACCCATGGCCAGGCCCTGCCACCTTTCTGCTGTCAGAGCGTCAACTGACCCAATTCCACTGAATGGCCGGGACCAAACGAACTGCGTCTAACGCCGCAGCTGGTCCTCGATGGTGTCGAAGATGTCGGCATCCGTCTCACGCTGCCACTCGGGCAGGTCGGCGTAATCAGCGACGTATCCGGGCTTCGGGTCTTCGATGTGCCGGTACACCTGGGCGATCCAGCAGGTGGCGATGAAGTGGCCGCGCTGCTCGCGGGTGAGCTTTCGCGTCATTCCGCCGCTGATCTCGATGAACTGGCGTACCTGTTCGTACACCGCCGCAGCCGCCGCCCTCTCCCAGTCCGGAGTGTCGTCCCAGGGGGTGATGTAGCTGGGCTTGGGCTCGCCGGGGTAGTGCTTGGTGACTCCCGCGATCCAGGCTTCTCGGAAGACGCGGCCGTTGTCGTTGCTCAAGTTGCTTCCCTCTCGGCTGAGATCAGCCCCGGCCAAGCCCGTCGTCATCGACGGCGAAGAGATCAAGAGGTGCCCCGGCTGCTCCTGCCTGGTGATCTGGGAGGACAAGACCGCTCGGTGCGTTCACTGCCAGACGCCATTGGCCGCCAACCAGCCCGAGGTGGCGCAGGAGGTCAGCGGACCGTAGCGAACTGCCGTCCGATGCCGGAGCCGTGTCGCCCGGCACCGGATGGTGCATCACCTCGCTCGCTCCTTCCCGAAGCAGCGGGCGAGACGCGACGACATCAATCCGGAACCCGAGAAAAGAAAGCAGGAGAAGCGATGGCGCACCTAGAGCAACAGACCGCGCTGGCGACCCAGATCGGCAGCCGCATCTTCACGGACGAACCGCAATACCACGTACCGGAGTTGGCCGAGCGTTTCGCCTACAAGAAGGATCCCGGCTCCAGCGACACCCACCACCAGTACGACACCATCCGCGTCTGAACCTGGGCGGGATGGTCCGGGGTGCTGCTCGCGCCCCGGACCGTCCCGCCCGTGATCCTGGGAGAGACCGTGTTGAAACTGCAGATCAACCCGCCGAGCCTGGATGGGTCTTGGACCTGGAACGGGAGCCGCCTCGAGTCCGGCCGGTCATGGATCGAACCCCTCGCCCACCCCGCCCTGGACTGCCTCACCGCGGCCGATCGCTCGACGGGGGGCCACATTCATCACCGTCCGTGAACTCCTTCCGGACCGGGAGGACCACGGGCGACGGGCAGTGGTCGAACTGCCGACGGCCGGGTAGCACCGTCTCCTGGACGAAGCCCGCCGATGGCCGCTCGACTTCGCCACTGTGGAGGCCACCAGGACCGGCCAGGTATCCCTCAGTGCCGGAATCCGCGGCACCGCACCCGTCTACCTCACCGCCAACAACGGGATCCTGTACGGCTCGTGGAACATGGCCGCCGCCGCCCGCCGCCTACCAACCGTGAACCTGGACGTCGTGGAAACCACCCGTCTGCTGGGCCTGTGGTTCCGCTACACCCACCGCACCTGCTTCACCGGTCTGTACCGGCTCACCGAGCGGGCCGCCGCCACCTTCGACGGCGGCTCTCTCTCCTTCCGGATGCCCGAGGCAGCCCGCCACTCGACCGCCCGCGAACTCCGGCCGGACGCCGACGTACTGGCCGCCTACGAGCAACTGTTGGACGGAGTCCTGGACCGGCATGTCTTCGACCCGGACACCACCACAGCGCACCTGTCTGGCGGCATGGACTCCGCCGTCACCGGCACCCACGCCTCGCTCCGTTACCCCGGCCGCATCCTGGCCTCCGCCATGCTGTTGCCCGGCCCCGGCGGAGTGCAGCAACGCCGACGCCGCCAGGAGATGATCCGCCGTGCCAACTTCCGCGCGGACGTGACCATGAACGCTGGTGCCCTCGCACCCCTGCACCCCACCGGACGCCGGGCGCTCGGCGGCTTCGTCAACCCGTACGAGGAGTCGTACCACGAGGCGACCGCCGCCCTGGTGGAAGCGCTCACCGCTCACGGCGTCCGCACGGTGATCACCGGTATCGGTGGTGACGAAATGCTGGCACTGACCCCAACCGAGGCCCCACACCTGCCAGTCGGCCCCGCTCACCAGACCACACCCTGGCTCGGTCCCGTGGCCCGCGAAGTTCTCCTCGACGCCGAAGCCGACACCGCCCCGCCCACGGTCGTCAACGAAATGACTCTGCTGGCGCTGGCCTCCGCCGCGCCGCTTCTGCTGGACGCGGGGATCTGGCCCATCCACCCCTTCGCCGACCCAGCCATGATCCGCTTCGGTGAATGGCTGCCCCGCGACTGGCGCTCGGACAAGACCCTGCACCGCAGCCGGCTCACCCACCTCGGCCTGTCCGAAGACGTGGTGCGACCCCGGCTCCCGGAGAACTTCACCCACGTCATGTACAAGGCCCTGCGCGACCACATCCCGGCGCACGCCGACCGCATCCTGAAGGATGGCTCTCCGCTCATCGACGCCAAGCTGATCGACCCCGACACCTTCGCCGAAGCCGTCCGCCGCATCCGCGAGGGCACCACCTGGAGACGGACGACCGGCTCGCCGACGTCATCACCGCCGACCTCGCAGCCCGCAACACCCGCTCGTGACCAGCCCTGGAGAGACATCGTGTATGTCATGCGACCGGCCACAGCAACCGATGTTCCCGCCTACGCCACTCTGATCCGCGACCGTGCCGCATGGATGGTCCGGCGCGGTCTGGAGGGCGGCGAGGAGCTGCCGGACCGTGCCGACCAGATCGCCGCCCAAGCCGCCGACGACCAGTCTCCGGTCTGGGCCATGACCGATGTCGATGGGCGCCTGATCGGCTGCACCAGCCTGTACGAGGAGACCCCACACTGGGGCTGGACCGACGCCGAGCGTGCCGAACCGGCGCTCTTCCTCGCCACCACCTTCACCGACCCGGCCCGCAGAGCCGAACGCCCGGGTGCACTGATCGCCTGGTGGGCACTCGGACACGCGGCCCGCACAGACAAGGAGTGGGTACGGCGCGGCTGCGGGCACCTGGGCCTGGTCCGCTACTACCGGGACGTTCAGGGCTTCGCACTCGTCCACGCCACCGAACGTCATGGACATCCCGCCTACCTCCTGGCCCGCAAGGCCGAAGATCTCGCCGACTTGCCCATCCAGACAGAAACACGTCCGATCGCCGAGCCAAGGTAGGTACGCGTACTCAAGCCGCAGCCGCTCCCCCACGACATGGTTGACCTCAACAGCCCACGCAACACCGTGTCGCATCAAAGGAGTTCGGAAATGGCTGCCTCTTCGCGTTCCCTGTCCCAGGCCCTTCGCCACCACCTGGTGAACCCTGCCGCTCTCGGCTATCTGGCCATCGTGGCCGCCGTCGGCGTCTGGGTCGGGGTGGACGCGCTCTTCGTCGAGCACGCGGATGCCAGTCTTGCGGGCGTCTGGCTGTTCGTCGTCACCGCTCCGACCTCGTTCCTGTTCTTGGCCCTTCCTGGCGCGCTGCCCTTCATCGGAGTCGCTGTCGGAGCTGTCGCCCAGGCGTCCGTACTCGGCGCCGCGTACCGCTGGTTCCGTAACCGGCCCGCGCAGCGTGCCGGCATCAGCAACGCCTGACGCACCATCGATTTCGAACACGGCTATGCGCACAGCCACAGGCCAGCGGCGGAGCCACACACGGATGCGGCCCCGCCGTACCTGCAGGCGCAGGCAGTACGACTCAGCCCACCACCCCCGCCAACACCCTCACCGCCCTCTCCACATCCCCGAACCCCACATACAACGGCGTGAAGCCAAAGCGCAGGATGTCCGGTTCGCGGAAGTCGCCGACCACGCCCTGGGCGATCAGGCGGCGCATCACCTCGCGCGCGTCATCGCAGCGCAGAGCCACCTGACTGCCCCGGTCCGCATGGGCCGACGGTGTCACCGACTCCACGCGGCCCTCGGGGACGTACGCCGCTACGCACTCCAGGAAGAAGTCCGTGAGCGCGAGGGACTTGGCGCGGACCGTTGCGATCGAGACCCCCTCCCACACCTCCAGGGCCGCCTCCAGCGCCAGCATGGAGAGGATGTCGGGGGTGCCGACGCGGCCGCGCGGCGCGCCCCCCGCCGGTTCGTACTCCGACCGCATGCCGAAGGGGTCTACGTGGGAGTTCCAGCCGGGCAGCGGCGAGTCGAAGCGGTCCTGGAGGTCTCGGCGTACGTACAGGAAGGCAGGTGAACCGGGGCCGCCGTTCAGGTACTTGTACGTGCAGCCGACCGCCAGGTCCACGCCGTGCTCGTCGAGGCCCACCGGCAGGGCGCCCGCGCTGTGGCACAGGTCCCAGACGGCGACCGCTCCCGCCTCGTGGATCGCGGACGTCAGGGACGGGAGGTCGTGCAGGCGGCCCGTGCGGTAGTCGACGTGGTTCAGCAGCACCGCCGCCGTACGCGGGCCGAGTGCCGGCCGTATGTCACCGGGGGCCACCGCACGCACCGTACAGCCGGTCATACGGGCCGCCGACTCGGCGATGTAGCCATCCGTGGGGAACGTCGTGGCATCCACCACGATCTCGTCCCGGCCTTCCCCGGCCAGCCGCACCGCCCCGACAACCGCCTTGAAGACGTTGACGCTTGTCGAGTCGCCCACCACGATCTGCCCGGCCGCCGCGCCCACCAGCGGAGCGATCCGGTCGCCGATCCGTTCGGGCGCCGTCCACCAGCCGCTCTCTTCCCAGGAGCGGATCCGGAGTTCGCCCCACTGGCGCCGTACGACGTCCTCGACCCGGCCGGGCACGGCGGCCGGGAGCGCGCCGAGCGAGTTCCCGTCCAGGTACACCACGTCGTCGAGTACGAACTGCGTGCGCAGCTTGGCGAGTTCATCGGCCGCGTCCAACTCCACAGCCCTCATGCTCAGTTCAGACATAGGACCGCGCCGTCCACAGCTCGGGGAACACGTTCTTCCGCGCCCGTTTCTCCAGCCAGGCCACGCCTGCCGAACCTCCGGTGCCGGCCTTCGCGCCCATCGCGCGCCGGGTCGCGACCAGATGGTCGTTGCGCCATCGCCACACCAGCTCGGCGACGTCGGTCAACGCCTCGCCGAGACGAGCCGGTTCGGAGGTGTCGTCGCCCGCGTACAGGGCCGCCCACACCTGCTCGACCTCGGGCGACGGCTCGTACCTGAGCGAGACGTCGCGTTCGAGTACGGCGGCGGGAATCGCGTGCCCGCGCCGGGCCAGGAGCCTCAACACCTCGTCGTACAGGCTCGGTTCATGCAGTGCCTTCTCCAGCTCGGCGTGCACGCGGGGTGCGCCCCGGTGCGGTACGAGCATGGACGAGGACTTCTCGCCGAGCAGGAACTCCATCCGCCGGTACATCGCGGACTGGAAGCCGGAGCCTTCCCCGAGGGCGTTGCGGTACGAGTTGAACTGGGCCGGGGTCAGCTGGCCGAGGGGCTTCCAGGAGGCGTTCAGCGCCTCCAGCTCCCGTACGGACCGCTTCAGCGCCGCCACGGCGACCGGCACGTCGTCCTCGCGCAGCGCGTTCGTCGCGGTCTCCCACTCGTGGACGATGACCGTGAACCACAGCTCCATCACCTGGGTCGTGACCAGGAAGACCATCTCTCCGGGATCGTCGGAGAGGGTGTGCTGGAGGTGGGTGAGCACATCCGCCTGTACGTAGTCCTCGTACGGGGTCGTGCCGTGGAAGTCGAGATGCGGGGTCTCGGGCTCTGCAGCCTCGTGGGACATCGCTGTCTCCTGTTGTGTACTCCGGGTAGCGGTCCGCCCCTGCCGTTTTCGACACGGGGGCCCCGGTCCCCACTCCGCATCTTGCGCAGTCGTTTCCCCGGATCGCAAGGGCGACCTGGTCACACCGGGCCGGGCACCCGCTCCTCCGGGAACATCGCCGGTACAGCGAACACACAGCTTGTGAGGAGTGTGTGTTGACTCCCATCTCACCTGCGGACGTTCATTTCGGCTTCTAGGTTGGGCATTTGGAGTTGAACGTTCGACATGGGGGGAACCGTGACGAACTCTGCCTCAGGCGCATGTGAAGGCGCCGGGAACGAGAGCACGACCGAGAGCACGACCGAGACCGACAGCAGCGGCATAGCCGAGAGCGACCCGGTGTTCGTCGACTCCAGTGGGCGTCGGCCCCGCTGGGTCCGCCGTGTCGGGTGGGGTATGGGCGGCATCTGCGTCACGTACTGCCTGACGCTCGGGCTGAGCCTCGCCGGGGCGGCACCCTTCGCTCCCGAGACGCTGATGCCGCTACGCGACCCGGACCGCGAAGCGTCCATCGGCGCCGCCGAGGGGCGGGGCCAGGACGCGCCGGAGTCCAGCAGGAGTAGGCGTAACGATTCAGCAGGGTCCGAGGCGGTGGCTCCCTCGACCGGCCGGCCAAGCCCGACGCCGACGCCCGAGGGAGCCGCGGAAGAGCCGGCCGGCGGCAACAACCCCGCCCCGGACCGGCCCGCTCCCGACCGCCCGATGACGCCCACGACACCGCCCGCCGCCGGGCCGCCCGCCGGCAACGAGAACCCGGACGCCCCGGACGAGAACGACCCGGGCGAAGACCCGAATGACCCCAC
>NZ_JAAKZX010000321.1 GCF_011045025.1 Streptomyces ureilyticus | reverse complement strand
AGCTGTGTATAAGAGACAGGGGAAGGACCGGTCGGCGGGACTGGGGGCCTCCGCGCCGTCGGTGGCCCGGTGGCTGGGGGACATACGGACGTACTTTCCGTCCTCCGTGGTTCAGGTCATGCAGCGGGACGCCATCGACCGGCTCGGCCTGTCCACGCTGTTGCTGGAGCCGGAGATGCTGGAGGCGGTGGAGGCCGATGTCCACCTGGTCGGCACGTTGCTTTCGCTGAGCAAGGCGATGCCCGAGACGACCAAGGAAACGGCACGTGCCGTCGTACGCAAGGTGGTCGAGAACCTGGAGAAGCGGCTCGCGACGCGCACCCGGGCCACGCTCACCGGCGCCCTGGACCGCAGTGCCCGTATCAGCCGGCCGCGCCACCACGACATCGACTGGAACCGCACGATCTCGGCCAACCTCAAGCACTACCTGCCCGAGTACCGGACGATCGTGCCGGAGCGGCTGATCGGCTACGGGCGTGCGTCCCAGTCCGTGAAGAAGGAGGTCATCCTCTGCATCGACCAGTCGGGTTCGATGGCGGCGTCCGTCGTCTACGCCTCGGTCTTCGGCGCCGTACTGGCCTCGATGCGGTCCATCAACACCCGGCTCGTCGTCTTCGACACGGCCGTCGTCGACCTCACCGACCAGCTAGACGACCCGGTCGACGTCCTCTTCGGCACCCAGCTCGGTGGCGGTACGGACATCAACAGAGCGCTCGCGTACTGCCAGTCGCAGATCACCCGCCCCGCCGACACCGTGGTCGTGCTCATCAGCGACCTCTACGAAGGAGGCATACGGAACGAGATGCTGAAGCGGGTCGCGGCGATGAAGGCGTCCGGAGTGCAGTTCGTGACGCTGCTGGCGCTGTCCGACGAAGGGGCGCCCGCGTACGACCGGGAGCATGCGGCGGCGCTCGCGGCGCTGGACGCACCGGCGTTCGCGTGCACGCCCGACCTGTTCCCGGAGGTGATGGCGGCGGCGATCGAGAAGCGCCCGCTGCCGATACCGGACACCGGGAGCCCGGGACGGTAAAAGGGGGCACGCAGGGCTGGTTGGAGGAAACCGGACATGAATGCCCAACGGGAACGGGGGGCTTGCGCAACCTCCCGACTCCCATGCAAGGATCGTCGCGACTTCAACGGTGGCGCTGTGTGCCGCCCCGTCCTACCTCGTACCCGCCTCGTCCCGCCGCACGGGAGGCTCTCTCCGTCTTGACCGTGTCGACCCTGTCCGCCGCACTGCCCGGTGCCGCTCTGCGCATGACGCGCACGGCGGCCGGGCGGCGTGCCCTGCAAGTGGGGTTGCTGGTGGGCGGGTTGTTCGTGCTCGGGCTGCTGTGCGGGGAGCGGGCGAACGCGGCGGACGGCGCGGACAGTGCGACTTCGGGTGTGACGGCGACGGGTGTCGTGCGGTCGGTCACGGGTTCGGCGGAGCGTGTGGTGACGGGCTCGGTCGGAGCGGTTGCGCAGGCCGTCCGGCAGTCGCGGGTGGAGCTGCCGGGTTCGGAGCAGCGGGCGGCGACCCCTGACAGGTCCAGGGCTGAAGCCTCGGGGGCCGGAGCCTCCAGCGGTATCGGGCTCAGTGGCCTCAGTGGCCTCGTCGACCTCAGCGCCCCCTCGTCCGAAGGGGACGGCTCCTCTGAAGCCGAAGCCGGCCCAGCAGGTGCCGGCGCCGCCCCCGGTCCAGGCCTCGCCTCCGGCCAGGGCGCCGCCCCGGGCCAGGGCGCCAGCCCCGGCAGCAGCTCGGATCCCGGCGTCGAGACCCCGGCACGCCCCCGCACCGTCGACCCCCTGGCCCCCGTCCGCAAGGCGACGACCCAGGTGACCGACCCCGTGAGCGACGGAGTCCACCGCGT
The DNA here is from genome assembly GCF_011045025.1 of Streptomyces ureilyticus. GTDB lineage: Bacteria > Actinomycetota > Actinomycetes > Streptomycetales > Streptomycetaceae > Streptomyces > Streptomyces ureilyticus. The sequence continues at coordinate 6,251 of NZ_JAAKZX010000321.1, read as the reverse complement.
CGTCCGCCCGGTCACCGAGCAGGCCATGCGCCCGGTGACCGAGCAGGTCGTTCTGCCGGCCACCGAGAAGGTCATATGGCCCGTCACAGACCAGGTCATACGGCCAGTTACCGACCAGGTCATACGTCCGGCCACCGACGGCGTCGTACGGCCGATAGGTGGCCTGGTGGAACAGGTCGTGGGCGCGGGAACTGCCGAGTCCGGAGCGCCAGGGTCGCCGTGGTGGCCGCCCCTGTCCATACTCCCCGGGCTTGAACTCCCCGGTCTCCCGCACCTGCCGGGGCCGCCCGTTCTGCCCGGCCAGACGTTGCCGGTCGGTTCGCAGCCGCAGGTGCCCGGCGGGGCGGCGGACGAGGACGGGGCGGCCGGGCCTGACGCAGGAGCGAAGTCCGGCGATCGTTCCCCGGGTGGGTACGGGCCGCAGTTCAGCGGCGGTCACGCGGCGCCCGAGGCCGGCGTGCACGACAACGACGAGGGTGCGCGGGGTGCCGCGCAGCCGCCCGCGCACCAGGAGCACGAAGGTGCTCCCAGAGGTGCGCTCGGGCATGGTTCCGCGGCCGACAACGGTTCGCCGCGGCACGGCGACGCGCATGCCGTCGCGTTCAGCAACCGGGCGCAGCTGAGGCTGGTGCCCGGTATCGCCGCGGCGGTGACCGCGGCCGAGACCAGGGACAGGTACCGGGACATTCCCGTATTCCCCGGCTAGGGCAGGCCCACCCGCGCTGACCTGCCGCGCGGGGGCGGAACAGGTCTGCCCGTCGTCCGGACATCTCTCCGATCTCCGGACACAGCCAACGGGATCCGGACCGGAGCCGCTGCCGACACCACCGGTCCTCAACTCCCCGGACCGGTAAGGGACTCGGCGCCGCATCCGACACCGGAAGCCCCCCACTCCCGAAGTCATCAAGTCTCGGTATCCCGAAGGATCTGAAGCACGCATGCACAAGAACATCCGCCGTTCCATAGTCATCGCCGCCGGTGTCACCGGCGCGTGGGCGCTCGGCTCAGCCGTCGCCGGCGCTGACGAACTGCCCAAGTCGACGGCCTCCGTACCCGACGCGTCCTTGTCTGTGGACGACGTGAACGACGCGGTCGGCAACGCGGCCCACGAGGCCGACAACCCCGTCGCCGAAGTGGCCGACGACGCCCTGCACGACGTCTCCGACGTCTCCGGCACCGCCTCCGACGCTTCCACCGTCACCGACAAGATCGCCGACATCACCGGCGCCACGACCGCCAAGGCGCAGAACACCGCCTCCGGTACGACAGCCAAGGCGCACGACGTCGTCACCGGTACCACCGCAAAGGCGAAGGCGACCGCCTCCGCGGAGACCGGGACGAAGGCGGCCGACCAGGCCCGTCAGTACGTCGAAGCCGAGCTGCCCGCCATGCCCGCCCTGCCCGCGCACGAGATCGCCCGGGCGAAGGCCGCCGCGCAGGAGGCCAAGTCCGAGGCGGCGCACGCCGCTTCCGACGCCACCGGCCCCCAGGACGAGGTCGACTACCTCTTCGGCCCGCTGTCGACGTTCGCCCCAGAGCTGGAGCAGGCGCTCGCCGCCGTGCAGACGCAGCTCACGGCCACCGAGCGCACCGCGGCGGGCGTACCGTCCGACGCCCGCGCCCAGGTCCGGCAGACGGTCGCCACCGCCGACCGGACGGTCGCGTTTGCGGGCCGTACGGCTGCCCCCGTACGCACCACGGCCGACGCCGCTCGCCAGACCGTGAACGGTGCCCCGGCCCAGGTGCAGGCCACCGTCACCGCCGTCCCCTCCACCGTCCAGGGCATACACGAGACCGCCACCCCGGTCGTCGACGAGACCGCCGCGTCCGCCCTCCCGCCCTTCGCCGCAGGCGCCGTCCACGGCGTCACGCCGGTCGCCAGCCAGGCCATCCACGGCGCCGTACCCGTCGCCGACCAGGCTGTCCTCGGCGTCGTCCCCGTCGCCGGGCAGGCCGTCGCCGGGACGACGGCGCTGGCATACGGAGTGGTGGCCGACGCGCAGACGTACGCAGGCGGAGTCGCCCAGGACACCACCCCGTACGCACACGGTGTAGCGGGCGAAACGCAGATGTACGCGAACGGCGTCGTCAGCGACACCACCCCGTACGCCACCGGCCTCGTGGGCCAGGTCACCGAGGACACCGCCGCCTCCGTGCTCCCGCCGGTCGCCCATACCGCCGTGGACGGGGTGGCGCCGGTCGCCGGGCAGGCCGCGGGTGACGCGGGCGTGCTCGCGGACGGTGTCGTCGGCGAGGTGCGGCCCTTCGCGGAGGGCGTCGTGGGTGACGTTCCGCCGGTCGCGTACGGAGTGGTGGGCCAGGCCGGCTCATTCGCGCAGGGTGTCGTCGGGCAGGTGCCGCCGTTCGCCGAGGGTGTCGGCGGGACCGTGCAGCCGGTCGTGGACGCCGTCGTCGGTTACGCGCAGCCCGTCGTGCAGGGCGTCGGCGGCGGTGCCACGACGTTCGCGTACGGCGTCGCGGGCGATGTGCAGCCCTTCGCGTACGGCGTTGCCGGCGAGGTCTCCCCGTTCGCGGGCGGTGTGGCCGGGCAGGCCGGGCCTGTCGCTCAGGACCTGACCGGAACCGCCGAGACCGCCGGCGGGCCGCTGGTCCAGAACGCGGCCACCGGCGCCCAGGGCGTCGCCGAGTCCGTCACCCCGAGCTACCTGCCGGGCGCCGCGTACGGCATCTGACCGGACTGTCGTACGCACGCCCAGCCGTACGGCACCGACCGACTCCGCGGGAACCAGCCGGGCAGCCGAAATCCATCGGCCGGCCGACCGAAATCCCGCGGACAGGGGCGGGTGGTCCCCAATGGGGTGGGGACCGTCCGCCCCGCAACCCCTGAGTGGCTGTTCGCGCGTTCCTCAGGGGCTGTTACAGGGGCCTCACCAGGCCAACCCCAGCCTGGTGAGGCCCTGATCAGAGCCACATCGGACCCGCATCTGTGACCGTAATCACCGCTCAGGTGTGATCTGCGATTTACGACCCCACCGTCAGCGGCGATAACCTGCCAGACGGACATGCCGCGTGCCGGCCACCGTGCCCACGCCCTCCTAGTGACCGCGCAGTCACGTTGCCCTCGCGGCACGCCCACGGAGACCAACGAACCGCGAGATACCTGATAGGGACGGACGCGCGTGGACCTGTTCGAGTACCAGGCGAGGGACCTCTTCGCCAAGCACGGTGTACCGGTGCTGGCCGGTGAAGTCATCGACACGCCTGAGGGGGCGCGCGCGGCGACCGAGCGTCTTGGCGGCAAGTCCGTCGTCAAGGCCCAGGTCAAGGTCGGCGGCCGGGGCAAGGCCGGCGGCGTGAAGCTGGCCGCCACCCCGGACGAGGCCGTCGCCCGCGCGACGGACATCCTCGGCATGGACATCAAGGGCCACACGGTCCACAAGGTGATGATCGCCGAGACGGCTCCCGAGATCCTCGAGGAGTACTACGTCTCGTACCTCCTCGACCGCACCAACCGCACCTTCCTGGCCATGGCGTCCGTACAGGGCGGCGTGGAGATCGAGGTCGTCGCGGAGGAGAACCCCGACGCCCTCGCGAAGGTGCCGGTCGACGCCAACGAGGGCGTCTCGATCGAGAAGGCCCGCGAGATCGTCGCCCAGGCGAAGTTCCCGGCCGAGGTCGCCGACCAGGTCGCCGACATCCTGGTGACGCTGTGGGAGACCTTCATCAAGGAGGACGCCCTCCTCGTCGAGGTCAACCCGCTCGCCAAGGTCGCCTCCGGCAAGGTCATCGCCCTCGACGGCAAGGTCTCGCTCGACGAGAACGCCGACTTCCGCCAGCCGGACCACGCGGCGCTGGAGGACAAGGAGGCGGCCGACCCGCTCGAGGCCGCCGCCAAGGCCAAGAACCTCAACTACGTCAAGCTCGACGGCGAGGTCGGCATCATCGGCAACGGCGCGGGTCTCGTCATGAGCACCCTCGACGTGGTCGCGTACGCCGGTGAGGCCCACGGCGGCGTCAAGCCCGCCAACTTCCTCGACATCGGCGGCGGCGCCTCCGCCCAGGTCATGGCCAACGGCCTGGAGATCATCCTGGGCGACCCGGCCGTCAAGTCCGTCTTCGTCAACGTCTTCGGCGGCATCACCGCCTGCGACGAGGTCGCCAACGGCATCGTCCAGGCCCTGGCCCTGCTCGCCGAGAAGGGCGAAGAGGTCACCAAGCCGCTGGTCGTGCGCCTCGACGGCAACAACGCGGAGCTGGGTCGCCAGATCCTGTCGGACGCGAACCACCCGCTCGTGCAGCGCGTGGACACCATGGACGGCGCGGCCGACAAGGCCGCCGAACTCGCGGCTGCGAAGTAAGGAAGAGGGACTAAGACCACCATGGCTATCTTCCTCGACAAGGACAGCAAGGTCATCGTCCAGGGCATGACCGGTGCCACGGGCATGAAGCACACCAAGCTCATGCTGGCCGACGGCACGAACATCGTCGGCGGCGTGAACCCGCGCAAGGCCGGCACCTCCGTCGACATCGACGGCAACGAGATCCCGGTCTTCGGCACGGTTGCCGAGGCGATCGAGAAGACGGGCGCCAACGTCTCCGTCCTCTTCGTGCCGCCGGCCTTCTCCAAGGCCGCCGTGGTCGAGGCGATCGACGCCGAGATCCCGCTCGCGGTCGTCATCACCGAGGGCATCGCGGTGCACGACTCGGCGGCGTTCTACGCGTACGCGGTCGAGAAGGGCAACAAGACCCGCATCATCGGTCCGAACTGCCCGGGTCTGATCACCCCCGGTCAGTCGAACGCCGGCATCATCCCGGGCGACATCACGAAGCCGGGCCGTATCGGCCTGGTCTCGAAGTCCGGCACGCTGACGTACCAGATGATGTACGAGCTCCGTGACATCGGCTTCTCGTCGGCCGTCGGCATCGGTGGCGACCCGGTCATCGGTACGACGCACATCGACGCGCTCGCCGCGTTCGAGGCCGACCCCGACACCGACCTGATCGTCATGATCGGTGAGATCGGCGGCGACGCCGAGGAGCGGGCGGCCGACTTCATCAAGGCCAACGTGTCGAAGCCGGTCGTCGGTTACGTCGCGGGCTTCACCGCGCCCGAGGGCAAGACGATGGGCCACGCCGGCGCCATCGTCTCCGGTTCCTCCGGTACGGCCGCGGCCAAGAAGGAGGCTCTTGAGGCCGCCGGTGTGAAGGTCGGCAAAACGCCTACGGAGACGGCGAAGCTGGCGCGCGCCATCCTGGCGGGCTAGCTGCCGCAGGCTGAACAAGTCAGGTGAGCGTTGGGTGGGCTCGTACCCCTTGCTGGGGCGGGCCCATCTTGCGTTTCCCGGGGTGGGACCTTGTTGGGGTGGCACCCGGTGTTGCCCTGCTGTGCCCACCCGTTCCGCCCTGCGGAACGATTGCCCACAGCAGTTGCGGAACGACTGCCCGCAGCAGTAGCGGGACGACTGCCCGCAGCGCTAACGGCCTTCCGGGAGCAGTCTTTCCGGGCCGTTCGCCGAGTCCGACTTCAGCCTTGCACGTAGTTTCTGCTGTTTGGCCGAGAGTGCGCCGGGGGCCGCTCGGGGCGGTACGCCGTGGATCTTCTCGCCGGGGGGCACGGGAGGTTCGTAGTGGCTCGGGGCCGTCTTGACGGTGATGGCCGTGGCCGCGACGAGCAGGGTGGTGCAAGCGATGGCCGCGCGGGTCCAGTACTGGGCTCGGCGTTCGCTGCCCGTGCGAACTGTCACGGGTTTCGGCGCAGCCCGCCGGTCTTGGCGCTCCTTGTCCGCGAGTTTCGCCAGTCTCGCCAGGCGGCGTCGTAGCTCCTGTGGATCCGTCAGGTCCGGGAAGTGCTCGGCGATGGCCTCGCGCGCGTGCAGCAGGCGGTTCGCCGCCGCCACGGTGCTCGCCTCCGTCTCGGCAGCGGTCTCCGGCAGGCCGACGCCGAGGCCGTCGTGGAGAAGCAGCGTGCGCCGGTACGAGGGCGGAAGGCTCAGCAGTACGGAGAGCAGGCGGCGGTCGCCCGGAGTGGCGGGCGGTGCGTCCGGGCGCCGGTGGCGGAGGCGCAGCCGGTGCCAGGGCGACAGCGCGTACTCGTGTGCCACCGCCCGCACCCAGCCCGCCGGTTCCGGGTCGACCGCCACCTCCGGCCAGCGCTGCCACGCCAGTTGGAACGCACGATCCACGGACTCCCGCGCCAACTCCCGCCGCCCGGTGAGGAGATACGTCTGCTGTACGAGGCTGGGGGCGCAGAACTCGTAGAGCGCGTCGAAGGCTTGGGCGGGGGTGAGGGC
>NZ_JAAKZX010000320.1 GCF_011045025.1 Streptomyces ureilyticus | reverse complement strand
GGTGGGGGGGGCAGTTCGGTGGAGGGCAGCGGAACGGCTTTGGGAGCCTCGCTGGGCCTGCTCGGCGACGCGCTCGCTGCTGTTGACGATCCGGCCTCTGCTCGCGAGATCGCCTGTGTTCGGCTGGCAACCTTGCTCAGTGCCTCAGCGGCCGCCTACCTCCAGGTGGACGTCGTGGTCCGCACCTGCAAGGTGGTCTGCTGGCCTGTGCTCACCGAGGCGATCCGGATGAGGTTGGTGACCCAGGAGGATGCTGAGACAGTCGCGCGACTGATGCGGTACGACGGCCCCGAGACCTTGCCCGTCGAGGCTGGTGCCGACCCGTGGCCCCGCAGCGTCGCGATCACCATTCTCGCCGGCGTGTTGCTTCCCATCGAGTTCGCGCAACTCCCGCTCGGGCTGGATTCTGCGGAACTGCGGCTGATGGTGTTCGCCAAGAAGTCGAGGTTCACGGCCGCCGAGGTCGAGCTGCTGGCCATCTTGCAACAACCGGTCGCCGCGCTGGACAGGCACCTTTGCCATCTCGAGGCTCGGCCGGGAATTGATCGGCAGGTCGAGTCGAACAGGCGCCGGCTCGCGGCGGAACACGGTGTCACCCCACGTGAACTGCAGGTCCTAGGGATGCTCAGCGAGGGACTTCTGGCGCAGTCCATCGCGTCTCGGCTGTCCGTCTCGCCACGCACGGTGCATAAGCACCTCGGCAGTCTGTACCGGAAGCTGAACGCCCACGACCGATTGGTAGCTGTCAATCGAGCCCAGGCGATCGGTCTGCTGCCGATCGCCCACTGAGGTAGTACTTGTACTCATACCGGTCCGGCCGACGCGGTGAGTTACTGACAGCAAACCGTCGAGCCATCGAGGCCCAGATGAAACACCACATCGCCATCAAGCTCCACAGGGCGCTGCCCGGCGGGCTGGCGGTCCCGGACTGGCCCACGTTCGGCAACGACAAATCGGCGGCGCTCATCACGACGACGCCCGAGGTCGACGACGTACTGCGGCGCTACAGTCTGCCCGTCTGGGTGACGAGGGAGTACAGACCGGCCGCGAACCGCTGGGACAGTGGCGAGCTGGCACAAGGCCTGGACCGGACCTATCGGCTGATCCTCCGCAGTGACGCCGAGGTCCCCGAACCGCTGCTCGTCCAGCTGCGTGCCCTACCGTCCGTCGAAGAGGCTCGTCGCCTGGAGATCGTTGCCGCGCCGGTTCCAAGTCCCGTGCTGTCCAGGCCAGCCTCGATCGGCACCCGGATCGACCGCACCGGCCTTGGGTACGCCAAGGTGATCACCAAAGGCGACGCCCGGGTGAAGATCGCGGTCCTCGACACCGGTGTCGACGTCGATCATCCGGAGCTCGCGGGCAAGGTGGTGGCCGGCGCGGACTTTGTCGAGCTGAAGGGCATGGATACGTCCGCCTTCGTCGGCGACATTAGCGGGTACGACGCGGAGCCGGGCGACGACATCGGTCACGGCACGCACGTCAGTGGGATTATTGCCGGGTTGGGTCTCCGGATGGCTGAGGGGGTCGCGCCGGACTGCCGCCTGCTGGCGGTCCGGGTGCTCGCGACCATGCGCGACGGCGACAAGCTCATCGGCGCCGGCCTGGTCGACAACATCAACCCGGCGATCAAGTGGGCCGTCGACAGCGGTGCGGACATCATCAACATGAGCCTCGGCGTGAAGCACGAAGGTGGCGGCCTTCCGCACGCCGATGTCATTCGCTATGCAATCGGCAAGGGCGTGGCTGTAGTCGCGGCCAGTGGCAACGACGGATCGGCCGAACGGTACTACCCGGGAGCGCTGCCGGGTGTGGTCGCCGTCGGCGCCGCCGGGCCGGATGGTGGGGTCACAGCGTTCACGTCGTACGGTGCTCAGATCACCGTGCTGGCCCCTGGCGTCGACGTTCACAGCTCCTATGCCCACGGCGGCTATGCGGTCGCGTCCGGCACCTCCCAGGCCTCGCCGTACGTCGCGGGCGGCATCGGACTGCTCAAGTCGTATGCCCTGGAACGGCAACACCGGCTCGGCAACGCGGAGATCCTCGACATCCTGCGGCACACGTCCGACAAACCTGACCGGCGGCCGCGGTCCGAGCACGCAGGGTACGGGCTGATCAACCTCGTCGATGCGTTCAAACTGCTCAGCTATTCGCTCAACTGAGATCCGGAAGAAGGACATCATGGCCACGACCTTCCCCACGAACGGGCGGTCAGACTTCAGGATCAAGCGGCCGACCGCCACCAACCACGACTTCGTCTCGGAGACCGACGGCACCGTCGCACGCCACCTTGCTGAGCTGGACAAAGTGCTGAACCGGCGGATCTTCTCCACGAAGCCGACTTCTGGCAGCCCGGCAAAAGGCTCTGCGAGCGGCTCGACCCAGTTTCAGGGGATGGAGATCCTCAAGAACCGGCTGACCCCCCGGCGTGCCGTCAAGGTCGGCGGCGACTTCTGGGCGACTGGCAGTCTGGTCGACAAGTTCTTGTCGGCCCCCGAAGACAAGGTTTCCTTCACGCTGCTGGAGCGGATCGACGCGACCCCGGTCCTGTCCGAACTGCGGTACGCATTCGACGAGGTGCTGGCGCACCGGTGGCGGCATCTCGGCTTCAATATGCGCGCCGTCCTCGACACCAGGTATCCGGCGATCCGCGGCTATCTGATCGCGTTCGGCTTCCACGTCATGAAGCTGAACGATGCGAAGAGCCTGACGAACTTCCTGCTGAACAACCCGGGCGGGGTCAAGACCTTCATCGACTACGCCGTCGTCAGCGCTGCCCGGACCTTGATCTTCGAGGAGCAGCTCAAGGTCCCGCAGTACGACAAGGACGACAGCGACATCGTCAGCAGGCTGATCGCGGCTGGCCTCCCGCTGTCGTCGCCGGCCTTCCAGCACGATGTGGATGCCCTGGTCGACGACTTCATCTACAACGGCAAGTGGCACACGCTGATCAAGAACGCCGACATCGGCGTGATCAAGCCCGCCATGCTGCCGCAACTGGTGAAGTACCTGAAGAACTCTCCGGTGGAGATCACCGCCAAGAACATCAACTACTTCCTGCCGCTGTTCATCACCCAGATCAGCGGCGGGATCGAGCTCGAGGACGACAACCAGGGCGATCGCCCCGATCCCGACCGGGAGTTCAACGTCGAGTTCCTGACCGACGACCGTGAGCAGGCTCAGGTCAGCTCGTCCGCGGTCAAGTGTGCCGCGCAGCTCTTCTACACGATGGTGCTCGGCGACGAGCTGCAGGTGTTCGGCGCGGTCGACTACTTCACCCGTCGTTACCTGATGCGAGAGGGCTTCGACATCGAGGACAACCGGCTGCGGGCGGACCTGCAGATGTACGTCTTCTCCAACAAGTTCACCGTCACCGACACGCGCACCAACCTGAAGCGCGTGCTGGACCGTACGGAGCCCGCCGAGCGGCAACTGTTCTACCGGAAGGTCTTCGACCAGGGATCCGGCACCGGCCAGGTCCCCGACGATCTGATCGTGAACGACGATTTCCCGCAGTTGTGGAAGGTCCTGATGCTGGAGTCGGCGCGGTACCTGGAGCGAGCCCAGCTGAGCCCGCACCCGGCGAACCGGGTGTCACCGCAGGGCGTGATGCAGGCCGTCGAGGACCTTCGCTACAACCTGTCACTGCGCTGCACCGGGATGGCCACGGTGATGACCCCGCTGATCGATGACGAGCTCGACTTCGTCACCCGGCGGATCCTGATGCACCGCGAGGTGCTCACCCAGCTCGCCCCGTCGGGCGGCACCTGGTGGAAGGTCGTCGAGAAGCTCCACCTGGAGATGAACCACGCGCGGCCGCGGGCCACTGTGCTGCAGAACAAGGCGCAGGGCGGTTACAACATCATCCGCGCGATCGCCGACTACGATCCGGCGGTCTTCGAGAAGGACGAGAACTTCTCCGCGTTCATCAGCGAGGTCGAGGCATTCATCACGACCCAGAGCATCCTGCAGGAGGCGCTGGCCGATGACCTCAAGGAGGCTGCCAGGGCCGCAGCCCCCACCGCCTCGCCGAACGGATCCGGCTATGGCCCCAGGATCGACGAGCTGATGTCACCGGGGCAGGGTCTCGGCTTTAAGCCGGACAAGGCAGGCGCCGGGGCCGGCGCGCCGCAGGACGAGTGGGACTTCTGATCCAGGCTGTTGAGACCAGGTGCGGAGCTGACGATGACCAACAACGTGGTGACGACTCCCAGTGAGCAGGACATGGTGGCGCGGGCCAGGGCGCAGGCGGTGGAAGTGCTTGCCCCCAGCCGGATGTTCCAGGCGTTGAGCCTGCCCGACCAGCAGAGCATCTACCTGTCGCTGGTGGAGGAGAACCTCGACGAGCAGCGCAACCGGTACGGCGTCGCTCGCGCGATGGCCACTGACACCGGCGAGGAGATGGGCTACAAGGGCTACGACCCCGGGTTCACCGGCGACACTGCAGCCTTCAACGAGCTGGTCGAATCGGTCGACTTCCCGGCCTTCGTCGCGGACCTGCTCGGGGCCGTGTTCGACGCGAACCTCAAGGTGATGAAGCAACAGACGGACGCCTACATCAAGTTGATGAAGGAAGCGACGAAGTCCACCGCGGACTTCATCAAGAAGATCGGGGACGACGAGAGCTTCGCGACCCTGGCAGAGAGCAAGAGTGACCAGTTCAACGTCGTGGTTGAGAAACAACCCGACGGGAGCAGCAAACTCGCCCTCACCAACCCCGAGGGGGACAAGGTCGACACCGAGGACGCGGAGGTGAAGCGGGCCATCCTCGAGGCGAAGATCAACATGGCCAAGGAGCACCGGGCCGCGTTGCGGGAAGTGCTGCTGATGGGTGTCACCCGGCTGGTCGTGAAGAAGGGTCTGATCGAAGCCGGTGTCGAGTTCAGCATCAAGGCGAACCGCGAGAGCAAGGCGCACCACGACGACACCAACATCAATGTGGCCACGCTGGAGACGTCGTTCGGCGGCGGATTCGGGGCGATGTTCGGTGGCCCGAGTGCCGAGTTGAGCGTGTCGAACACGAACATCCAAGTGAACACCTCGGACAAGAAGGCGACCGATGATCTGTCCGCCACGCTGAAAGGGCTGGTACGGATCGAGTTCGCGACCGACTACTTCAAGCTCGACAACTTCGCGAACATGTACGCCGACGGCGGCGTCAAGGCTCTCACGCCCCCTCCGGCCGGAGCTCCCGGACAGGCGCCACCGAAGTGACCCGCGATGTCCCTGGCGATCCTGCGGCTGCTCGACACTGACCAGTCAGGTCTGCGCTTCAGCATCGACACCGGCACCAATCCGTTCTACGAACTGACGATCGGCAGGGAGGTCCGCCGTGACGATGGCTACTCAGCCGACACCGTCGACGAGGTCGAGTTCCGTACGCCGATGGCGGTCAACGACCAGGCCGGTTTCCAGATCGATACGCGTCGGGACGTCACCGTCCCGGCGGACGGGTTCAGCAGCGGCCGGATGTACGCACAGTTGTTCAGTTACGCGTCCCGCGACGGCCGGTCGCCGGCGTTTTCCCGCGTTGTCACAGTGCCCGTGCTGCACGCGCTGCCGTGGGAAAGGCCTACGACGATGAGCACCACCTTCCGGCCCGCGCGACAGGTCGCCTGCCGCACCCTCAGCGTGGAATTCGCCGTCGCCTCTCCGCCGGCACCCGCACCGTCGTCGATGGTCAATAGCCGGGCGGTGCTGTCGTTCGTGCCCGGCCTCGCCATGGCCTGGAACGGCCGGTCCGCCGCCCTCTTCGCGCGCGACCGCGACATCCGGCTGCAGGTCAGTCTCAATGTCGGCCGGTCCGGGCCCGGTACGCCGCTGCCGAAGGCGATCCTGACGATCCGGATCACGGACCCGACGGACAGCTCCGTGCTGCTGGACAGGGCGTTCCGGCTGCGGCAACTGCAACCAGGCGTGGTCATCGACGCAGACCTCACCCAGGCCGAGCTTGCCCAGCTGCCAACAGGCCATCTGCTATCGGTGTCAGGCGAGCTGCGGTGGCCCGGCAGTGCCGGACAGACCTACCGGACCACTGCGACCACGGAGCTCGTTCTGGTCGGCAGGTACTTCGTCAAAGAGCAGGGCTCAGCCGTACCCGGATCGCAGGAGCTCACTGACATGACCCGGTTCCGGCCGTACTGGAACAAGATCTGGGAGTCGCCGGTCAGCCACGACGGGACGTACAAGGTCTACCACTGGGCGCTGGAAGCCGCCGTCCGGTATTCCGTGCTGATCGAACCCGCGGCACTGGCCAACGGGCTGATGGAGACGAGAATGCTCCGTACGCCGCCGGCCGCCGACAGCACGATCGACCGGGCCGAGGGGCGGATGAAGGCCGGGATCGAACTCAGCCTCTCCGAGCTGAACAAGCTGGCCTCGCTGTGGCCGGGTGGAAACCCGCTCGCCCCGGACCGGCTGGCGGCCTTCAGCACCGCGGACTTCGCCCGGCAGCAGTCCCGCGAGCTTGTGCACTCGGTGAAGCTGAAGGGGCGCACGGACGAACGCGGCATGGTCTGGGTGGTACCGGTCTTCTCCTTGCGGAACTTCGTGGTTTCCGCAGTACGCGAGATCGATGCCTACGGTCGCGTGCTCGGCGTCGACGACGAACAGGTTGCGCTTCCGCTGCCGGACGCGGTCCGGCTGATCGGGCTCACTTCCGGTTCCTCGGGCGACGTGTCCTCCGCTGACGGCGAGGCGACGTATGCCTTCGAGGGATTCGGTGTGGAGTTCGCCGACCTGGTGCAACTCATGCCGGCCGGCCAGAACTCAGGCTAGGAGGCGACCGCCATGGACGAGGCTTTCATTCCACTGCACGCGTTGGTGCTGGCGATGCTGCCCGCGATCGACGAGTACGTCGACGACGAGGCCGGCGTCCGTGCCTACATCACCCGCTACCACATCGAGTCGCCGATCGAGCTCGACGTGACAACGGATGCGGAGGGCGCGCAGCGGATCGGAACCACACCTCCGCTGTACTACGTGGACACGTCGTTGCGGCCGTCGTACCACCAGATGCGGTTCACCGTCGAGCGGGGAGCCGGTGATGACTGACAACACCGCCTGGCAGCTTGAGGACTTCGTCGACTCGCTCGTCGTCGAGCTGGACAAGACGCGCGAAACACTTGCGGTGAAGGCCGTCAACAAGCCGCTCAGCTACACCGTCAAGGAACTCGCGCTCGACCTGAACACGTTCCCGTCGTACGACGGCGAGCAGATCCGGTTCCTCACCGCTCAGCCCGGTCAGGAAGGCGCTTCGAAGGTCACCATCTCGCTGAACTCGATCACCGATCAGCAGGTGCGGGCGACGACGAAACTGCCGCGCGGTACCACCGACGTCACCATCGACCAGATCGATGTGGACCAGGAGACCAGGAAGAAGCTCCGCAAGCTGGGCGTCAGCTCGGTCGACGATCTCGAGCAGCTTCAGGAGCGCGACGTGGATCTCGGGCAGGTCTCCGGCAACGACATCGACTACACCATGTTGGCCAAGAAGATCCAGAAGTCGAGGCGGAACCAGAGCCCGCCGACGATCGGCGCGGTCAGCCTGTCCGTCGCGGACGACGACGGGCCCTGCTTGCTGATCGAGGGTCGGCACCTGGGGGTCGACCCGGCGTTCCAGCCTGTTGCCGTGGTCAACGAAGTATTGGCCGACGTACTGGCGACCAGTGACCGCGAGCTGCTGATCCAGCTCGCGCCGGGTAACGCGCTGCGCGCCGACAACGACGTCGTGGTGGCGTTCGACCAGTACGCCGTTGTCAAGGTGAACGTGAGGACGTGATCCACATGCGCAGCGCCGATACCCGAGCGTACGAGCGGCTGGTGGCCGGCCACTACGGTGCGGGCCAGCGCACCAGCAGGCCGGCGCGCATCGGAGCGCTCTCGTTGTCGCTGAGCCGCGACGACGGTGAGGTCCTCGGCCAACCCGCGGCGGTCAGTGGCGGGGACGAGCAGGAGTACGTCGTGACACTGTGGCCAGGGCAGCAACCGGTCGGCGCCGTTCCCCTCCAGCCCGACCAGCTCCGCGCCCCGGCCGAGCCGGTCACCCCCGCACCAGCGGCTCCGGTGCCACCAGTTCCAGAGTCGACGTCGGCGCCGTACGTTCTCCCTGCCCCTGCCCCTGCC
>NZ_JAAKZX010000031.1 GCF_011045025.1 Streptomyces ureilyticus | reverse complement strand
CGAGTTCTCCGGCGGTCAGCGTCAGCGCATCGGCGTGGCCCCGGGGGTGCTGACCGTCCCCTGGGCGCCCTTCATCCCCGCCTATTCGACCTATTCGACCGCCGCGTCGACAGGCGCAAACAGAACAGGAGAACCAACCATGCTTCGTCCCCAGGACGGCCCCACTCGTGAACGCCGCTCTCTCGGCGGCCTGTGGAGCTTCCGCCTGGACGCGGAGGGGGCCGGCCGTGCCGAGGGCTGGTGGCGCTCGCAGCTCGCGGGCGCCGTGGACATCCCTGTGCCGGCCAGCTACAACGACATCTTCCCGGACACGACCGTCCGTGACCATGTCGGCGACGTCTGGTACCAGACGCAGGTATGGGTTCCTGCCGGGTGGGCGGGGGAACGGACGGTACTCCGCTTCGACGCCGCGACGCATCGCGCCACCGCCTGGGTCAACGATGTCGAGGTCGCCCGGCACGAAGGCGGTTACACCCCCTTCGAGGCCGACGTCACGGCGCACTTGCGGCCGGGTGCCGAGAACCGTGTCACCGTCGTGGTCAACAACGAACTGACCTGGGAGTCGATACCACCCGGCCGAGTGGAGGAACGCGAGGACGGCCGCCGGGTGCAGCACTACTTCTTCGACTTCTTCAACTACGCGGGCCTGCACCGGCCCGTGTGGCTGTACACCACGCCCCCCGTCCACATCACCGACATCACCGTGACCACCAGCCTGAAGGACACGACCGGCCTCGTCGCCTATCGCGTGGACAGCACCGCTCAAGCCGAAGAGCACGTGGTGCGTGTCTCGCTGCGCGATGCCTCCGGGGCCGAGGTCCATGCCGCCACCGGGGCGGTGGGGACCCTCAGGATCGAGGACGTGCATCCTTGGGCGCCCGGAGACGGCTACCTCTACGAACTCGAGGCCACGCTGTGGAGCACCTCCGGCGACCTCGTCGACAGTTACCGGCAGTCCGTGGGGGTGCGCACTGTAGAGGTACGGGGCAAGGAATTCCTGATCAACGGAGTCCCGTTCTATTTCAAGGGTTTCGGCAAGCACGAGGACGCCGCCGTGCGCGGCAGGGCTCACGACGACACCCTGATGGTGCATGACTTCGCCCTGCTGGAGTGGACCGGCGCGAACTCGTTCCGCACCTCGCACTACCCCTATGCCGAGGAGGTGCTGGACTACGCGGACCGACAAGGTGTGGTGGTCATCGACGAGACGGCGGCCGTCGGCCTGAACCTGAACATCGCGGGAGGTGTTTTCGGCTCCGGCCGGAAGGCGTCTACGTTCTCGCCCGACACCGTGGGTGAGAGCACACTTCGCACGCACCTGCAGGCGGTGAGAGAGCTCGTGGCGCGCGACAAGAACCATCCGAGTGTCGTGCTGTGGTCCATCGCCAACGAGCCGGACAACGTCCAACCGGAGGCGCGCGACTACTTCGCACCACTGGCTGCCGAGGCACGCCGACTGGATCCCTCACGGCCCGTCGCCTACGTCAACGCGCTCATGGGGAAACCGGACGAGTGCGTGGTCACCGACCTGTTCGACGTCGTGCTCCTCAACCGTTACTACGGCTGGTACTTCGGCCCCGACGACCTGGCGGCGGCCGAGACGGAGTTGGAGGCGGAACTGCGGCAGTGGGCCGCGCACGACAAGCCCATCGTCATCACCGAGTACGGAGCGGACACCTACCCCGGACTGCGCAGCGTCGTACCCAGCCCGTGGACCGAGGAGTACCAGACCGAACTGCTCGACGTGTATCACCGGGTGTTCGACCGTGTCGACGCGGTCGTCGGCGAGCAGGTCTGGAACTTCGCCGACTTCGCCACGGCGCCCGGTGTCTTCCGTGTCGACGGCAACAAGAAGGGAGTGTTCACCCGCGAACGTCGGCCGAAGGGCGCGGCGTTCAGTCTGCGCGCCCGCTGGCGGAAGGCCGACTAGGGGCACCGTATTGCATCTAGAAGTCCAGGCGGCGGCCCCCGGGAGGGCTTTCCCGGGGGCCGCCGCTTTTTGTCAGGCCAGGGGCAGTTCCGCTATGGCGTCCGCCAACTGCCCAGCAGTGTCCCCGGCGGCCCATGCGTGCCCGTCCGGGCGCATCAGCACGGCGGCCGTGGGCCAGGGCAGCTCGGTCTCGTACAGCCGGAGGTCCGCGCTCGTGGCCAGGTCCTTCAACGCCGGGCTGGCTTCCTGGGCCAGCAGCACCGGGCGGCCCTCGCGCAATAGGTGCAGCTGCTCGCGGGTGGCCGGGAGGCGCTGGCCTGCCAGGGGATGGGTGCCCGGATAGCGCACGTCCAGCGCGGTCACCGTGTTGGCCAGCGCGGTCGCCACGTCGGGATGGGTGCGCAGCAGGTCCGCCATGAACCGACGCAGGGACTGGCCCTCCTCGGTGGTGGCGGTGATCAGGGCGGTCTGGGCCTTGGTGTGTTCGCCCAGGGCCACGCCGACGGGGTGGCGTTCCGGGTGGTAGGTGTCCAGCAGGGCCGCGTTCGCCCAGCCCCGCTGGACCGCGGCCAGCTTCCAGCCCAGGTTCATCGCGTCCTGCAGGCCCACGTTCAGCCCGACGCCGCCCGCCGGGAAGTGCATGTGCGCGGCGTCGCCCGCCAGGAACACCCGGCCCTTCCGGTACTCCGCCGCGAGCCGGGTGGCGTTGCCGAAGCGGGACAGCCACACCGGGGAGTGCAGGCCGAAGTCCGTGCCCGCGATCCGTTTCGCCGTCTCCCGCAGGGACTCCAGGGTTGGGGTGGGAGCTGACGGGGCGTACCCGGTGACGCGGTAGCGCCCGCCAGGGATCGGGACCACGATCAGCGCGCCGTGTTCGTTGTGCCAGAAGCCCGGCCGCTCTGGCGGGTCGGCCAGCTCGACGTCGCCGAGGAAGCCGAAGACGGTCGAGTCGGTGCCGGGGAAGTCAATGCCCGCCGCCTGGCGGACGGTGCTGCCCGCCCCGTCCGCCCCGACCACGTGGTCCGCGGTGATCTCGTACTCGCCGTCCGGCCCGCTGACCCGCAGCGTCACGCCCTGTTCGTCCTGGCTCAGCCCGGACACCTGGTGCCCGCGCCGGATCACCACCCCGAGGACCAGGGCGTGCTGTTCGAGCAGTTCCTCGGTGCGCAGCTGCGGGTGCGCGAGCGTGAACGGGAACGGCGTGGCCAGCCCTCGGAAGTCCAGGCGAGCAGGCAGCATGCCGAAGTGCCCGTCCGGCACGGGCAGCCCGCCGTCGAGGAAGGCCTGTTCCTGCCCGCGCATCGCCAGTACCTCGATCGTGCGCGGGTGGATGGCCAGCGCCTTCGAGTGCGGGCTGCGCTGCTCGGCCCGTTCCAGGACCAGCGGTCGCCCGCCGCCCAGGGCCAGCTCCGCCGCCATCCACAGCCCGACCGGTCCCGCGCCGACCACGATGGTGTCGTGTGCATTCACAGTAATCACTCTCCATTGAATTGAGGTGTGACGCGTGCGGTGATGCCGGCCGCGCTGAGGTGGGGCACGGATGCGGCGGCGAGGTCGCGGTGAACAACCTTGCCCTCCCAGCCTTCGAGGAAGGACTGGGCGACCTGGCGGGAGACCGAGGCCTCGCCGAGCGCGGAGGAGTCGATGTGAAGCAGGTAAGGCATGGATGGGGTTCCTTTGAGAGTGGTTTGAGAGCGCGCTCCGGTGATCCGAGAGCGGGCCGGAGTCGTCGATCGGTGCGTGGTCGCCCCGCGGGCGTTACATACTGGTAGTGCGGTTGCAGCCGGAAGAGAGAGAATCGAGATGGCATCAACGCGACAGATCAGTGGTCCGTGCCAGGCATGGCCGGAGGACAGCGCCTTCATCCGTGAGGTGCTCGACCGCATCGGCGACAAGTGGACGGTGTTGACCATCAGCACCCTGAGCGCCGGCTCGCTGCGCTACTCCGACTTGCAGGCGAGCATCCCAGGGATCTCCCAGCGGATGCTGACCCAGACGCTCAAGCATCTCGAGCGCGACGGCCTGATCACCCGGACCGCGTACGCCGAGGTCCCGCCGCGAGTGGAGTACGAGCTGACGGACCTAGGCCGGTCGCTGATCGATGCGGTGATGGCGATGGTGGATTGGGCCGCCACCCACCACTGCGAGATCGCCAGCAACCGGGCCGCCAGCGAGCTGACCGGAGTCGGCCGAGCCAAGGCCGCGGTCAGCGCGTCGGCAGGCTGAGGTGTCGGTGGCACTCATCGGTCCGTAGCGTCGGGTACATCGGGCACATCGCCCGCGGCATCCTCGTTGTTCGCCTCAGCGCTCGCTGCCTCGTCGGCGGTGTCGATGTGGCAGACCCCGGTGTGGGGATCGCACCACCCGCTGGCGGGGGCCGCCACGATCTGAAGTCCGTCCTTCGCCTTGCTCATGACACACGCTCACTCGGCACGGGCCCGGCCACCTGCTCCAGCAACTGGGCATAGACAGCGACCTTCTGTGCGCCGGGGGCGGCCATCCGGCGGTCGAGGACAACGAACGGAACGCCGGTCGCGCCCAGCTCCACACCCTCGCGGCGGTCGGCGCGCACACGGTCGGCGTACTCGTTGCTCGTGAGGATCTCGCGCACTCGCTGCCCGTCCAGCCCGACCGACTCCGCGACGCCTGCCAGAGCGTCCGAGTTGTAGGGGTTGAGGGTGCCCGCGAAGAAGCCGTCCTGCACGTCGGAGAAGAACTCGAACCCGCGGCCCTGGTCGTTGGCGTACTGCACCACGCGGTGCAAGTTGAACGTGTTGGCGTTCAGGCGGTCCAGAGAGTACTCGAGCCCCTCCTTGCGAGCCACGGCTTGCATCTGGCGCTCCGCCTGGAGGACGTGGGCGGCGGTGCCGCCGTGGGTCCGGATGAAGCTCTCCTCATTCTTCTCCAGCTCCTGCGGCGCCTCCGGGTCCAGCTCGAAGGATCGCATCATGATCTTGAACCGATGCGCATCCGGGCGCTGTGAGATCGCGGCCTGGAGCCGGTGCTTTCCGACGTAGCACCAAGGGCAGCCCAGGTCGGCCCACACCTCGATGATGACCCGCGACCCCTTGGATCGTGCCGCCTGCTCAACCATCTTCCTCACCTCACTAGTAGTGCGTAACACCATCATGAGTGAGTAAGAGAGGGCCTACAAAAGGCACTTTCAAGTGCGTGGGCACCGCCCGACAGGCACTACACCCCCGTCTGCGAAGAGCCGGTATGGCTCAGGGCTTTGGAGGGTGTGTCCCGTACATGCGGACGGCGACGATCAGGCCGGAGACGGCGGTGAGGGCGCGACGGCGAAGCCGCCGTCGCGCCACAGGCGGTAGACCCCGACGGCGCGGGCGTGCCTTCCCGGTCCCGTCTCTGGTGCGTACTTCAACCCTCAGCACGTCGAGCGCCCGCCGGTCCGGCGTCAGCATGCGGTCGAAGAGTTCGATGGGGGTCCTCAGGGTTGTGGACCGCTCGGGATGTGTCTTGGCCATGGCCGGTAAGTGGTGAGGAAACGGCCCCGAGAGAAAGCGGCCTCGCAGGGAGCCCACGACGGTTGTCGAGGGCGGTCGAGGCCGAGTCTCATTGAGGCGTGCTGACAGCCGCGAGGGACGGCGGTCGGACGTCCACGGCCGCACAGCGACCTGCACCCCGGCGTGCCGAGGCCAGCGGCTGTTCTACCCCGGTGTCCATTCGGTCTGCGGCGGGCTCCGCAGCATCTCCCGCGGGTAGGCTTTGCCTGATCAGGCAAAGTCGGCGGGGACGAGGCATGGGCGGGGTCGAGAAGACGCGGGGTGGCGGGGCTGAGCGGGCGACCTCGCGGGATGTCGCCCGGCTTGCCGGGGTGTCGCACACGGCCGTGTCCTTCGTCTTCAACGGGCATGCCCAGGGCAACCTCTCCGCCGAGACGCAGGAGAAGATCCGCAAGGCGGCCGAACAGCTCGGCTACCGGCCGAACGCGGTCGCCCGCGGCCTGCGCCGGAGTCGTACCGCCGTGATCGGTCTGGTCACGGACGAGATCGCCACCTCGCCGTTCGCCGGGCGGCTGCTGCGCGGGGCCATGGACATGGCCTGGAGCAGTGAGCACCTGGTGCTCACCGTCGACTCCGGGCAGGACCCGGTCGCCGAGGACGCGGCTGTCGCCGAACTGCTCGACCGGAGGGTCGACGGGATCATCTACGCCGCGCTGTCGTTGCGCCGCGCCCGAGTCCCGGAAGGGCTGCACCGCACGTTCGCCGTGCTCGCCAACTGTCTCCCCGAGGACGGATCCCTCCCGGCCGTCATCCCCGCCGAGCGGGCCGGTGGCCGCAGCGCCGCGCGCGTCCTTCTCGACGCGGGCCACCGTCGTGTCGCCCTGGTGGGCGGTCTGGACGACATCGCGACCGCGGAACGGTTGCGCGGCTTCCGGGACGTGTTGCGGACGGTGGGGCTGACCGCCGAGAAGGACTGGATCATGCGGACGGGAGGGGAGATCGCCGCCGGGTACGAGGGCGCGCTGCGGCTGCTGGACGGTGTTCCCGCCCACCGGCGGCCCACGGGGATCGTCTGTTACAACGACCGGGTCGCCGCGGGCGTCCTCCACGCCGCCGCGCGCCTGGGCCTCGACGTGCCCGCCGAGCTGTCCGTCGTCGGCTATGACGACCAGGAACACATGGCGGCTTTCCTCAGCCCGCCCCTCACCACGGTCGCTCTGCCCCATCGCGCGATGGGAGAGACGGCCGTCCGCCTGCTCCTGGACGCCATCGACAGCGGGACCGCGCCGCCGGTCACCACCCGGCGGCTGGAGTGCCCCGTCGTCACGCGAGGTTCGGTGGGACCAGCTCCCAGCCCGTGACCTCGACGTCCGTCCCCGACACGGCCAACTCCGCGATGTCGTCGTGCCGTCGGTACACCCGTTCCGTGGCCGTCGCCCGGTCACCCGCGAACAGTTCCAGCAGGGAGCCGTCCACGAGGATCCGCACGGTGAGGGTCTCGCCCGGCGGGGTCGGCAGGACCAGGGGCGCCGTGCCGTCCGGGCGGGAGCGTGGCCAGGCCGTGCGGTCCAGGGTCACCGTGCCGGACGCCGGGTCGAGTCGCACGGTCAGTTCGGCCCCGGACGTGGCCCGCAGCAGACTCACGGTCGCCGCTGAACGGGCGGTCACCAGCAGGTCGTACGCGAGGGGGAGTGGCCGGTGCGCTCCTGGTGCGGCCGTGAACGGGACGGCCGCTCGCAGTAGTTCGAGCTCCGGAGCCGGTACGACCCGTAGCGTGCCGTCCTCGTGGGTGTCCATCACCCGGGGTGCCGTGAGGACTCCGGACCAGCCCGCGCGGTCCACCTCCTCGGGCGGGCGTGACTCCCAGGACCAGCCCCAGAGCAGGGCGCGGCCGGACTCCGTGTCCTGGAGGACGGAGGGGGCGTAGAAGTCACGGCCGAGGTCCAGCGGGCCGCCGCCCGTACCGGCCGCGAAACTTAACTCCCCTTTGCTGGCCTCGATCAGACGTCCCGTCAGGTAAGCCGTGCTCACTGGATCACCGTCCCACAGGGCCACCGCCAGCACCCAGTCACCCCCGGGGGTCGCCCACAACTGTGGGCACTCCCAGCCGATCGCCCGCTTGCCGAAGGCGCGGGCCGCCGCCGGGTCCCGGCCGTCCAGCAGGACCCCGGCGAACCGCCAGTCGTACAGGTCCTCACAGTCGTACACCAGGACGGACGGGGTGCCGTCGGCGTGGCCGGCGCCCATCAGCGCCCAGCGGCGTCCGGCGAAGCGGAAGACGAAAGGGTCCCGGAACATCGTCACGTCCAGGCCGGGTGGTGGGCCGGCGACCACCGGCACCGGCAGTTGCTTCCACTTCTGGAGGCCGTCGTCCTCTGCCACGGCGAGACAGATCGCGCTCAGGCCCTGGTGGTCGTGGTCGATCCCGGAGTACACCGCTGTCGGTACACCACCGTCGTCCACCACGCAGCCGGACCAGCAGCCCGCCTCGTCCGGGCCGTCGGGCGTGGGGCGCAGGGCGATCCCGTGGTCGTCCCAGTGGGCGAGGTCGGGGCTGGAGGCGTGGCCCCAGTGCACGTTCGTGTGCACGAGGGCGTCGGGGTTGTGCTGGTAGAAGAGGTGGTATCGATCGCCCCAGCGGAACGGGCCGTTCGGGTCGTTCATCCAGTTGGCCGGCGGGCGGACCCTGAAACGCGGGCTGTTGGCGTCGGTCGACCGGCTCACGGAACTCAACGATTGACTCCTGCGGATGTGATGCCCTCGCGCAGAGGGCGCTGGCCGACGACGAACACGACGACGGCGGGGATCATGGAGAGGACGACTCCGGCGAGGACGACGGAGATCGAGCCGGTGCCGAGGTTGCCCTGGAGGGAGACCAGGCCCAGGGGCAGCGTGAGGTTCTCGGTGGAGGTTTCGAGGATCAGCGGCCGGAAGAACTCGTTCCAGTGGTAGTTGAAGGCCAGCACGCCGACGATGGCGAGACCGGGGGCCGCCAAGGGGGCGTACACGGACCGGAAGACGCGCCACGGGCCCGCGCCGTCGATCATCGCCGCCTCGCCCAGGTCCTTCGGCATGCCCAGGAAGTACTGGCGCATCAGGAAGGTGCCGAAGGCCGTCGGGAAGGCCGGGACGATGAGGCCGAGCAGGGTGTCGGTCAGACCCATCGTCTTCAGTTCCAGGAAGACCGGGACCATGGTGACCTGCAACGGCACCATCATCGTGGCCAGGACCAGCGCGAACAGCGGCTTCTTGAAGCGGAATTCGAGGCGGGCGAAGGCATAGCCCGCCAGGCCCGCGGTGATCATCTGGCCGGCCGCGATCAGCGCGGTCACCAGGGTGGAGTTCAGTGCGTACAGCCAGACGTCGATCTGGTCGAAGACCCCGCGGTAGGCGTCGACGGTGGGGTCCGTGGGGATGATCTTCGGCGGCAGGTCGAAGGACTCCGCCGGCGTGCGCAGTGACGTCGACACCGTCCAGATGACCGGGCCGAGCGTCAACAGGGCGCACAGTGCCAGGCCTGCGATCCGGCCCCAGGGCGCCGGGCCGTGCCGTACGCGTGACGCGGTGGGGCTCGTGCGGGGACCCGGCATCGAACCCGACGCCGCACTCGATGCCGAACCCGATATCGAACCCGAGAGGGAACTCGTACTCATCTGACTCACCCGGCTCACTGGTAGTGGACGTAACGCCGGCTGAGCCGGAACTGGAGTGCGGTGACCGCCATGATCAGGGCGAAGAGCAGGACGCCCACGGCGGACGCCTCGCCGAAGCGGAGCTGCTCGAAGGCCGTCTCGTAGATGACCATCACGACCGTGCGCGTCGAGTCGCCGGGACCGCCCGCCGTGAGGACGTACGGCTGCTCGAAGACCTGGAGGGCGTTGATGATGCCGACCACGGACGCCACCAGCAGCGTGGGCGACAGCAGCGGCAGGGTGATGGCGAGGTGTTTGCGCACCCCGCTCGCGCCGTCCAGCGAAGCCGCCTCGTGCACCTCTTTCGGGATGTTGTTCAGGCCGCCGACGAACAGCAGGAACGAGAAGCCGAACTGCTGCCAGACGTACGCCAGGACCACGGCCGCCATCGCCCCGTTCTCCGAGGTCAGCCAGGAGACCGAGGGGATACCGACCGTGCCGAGGAGCCAGTTCACGGGGCCGAAGTCCTGGTTGAACAGGTACTTCATCACCACCGAGATGGACGCGGCGGACAGCACCAGCGGGAAGAAGAACGCCGAACGGAACACGGACCGCAGCCACTTGGGCATCCGGCCGTTCACCGCGATCGCCAGCACGAGCGCGATCAGCAACTGGAGTGCGACCGCGAGCACCATGAAGACGAGCGTGTTGCGGAAGGAGACGAGGACCGTCGAATCGGTCAGGATCTCCCGGTAGTTGGCCGCTCCGGCCCACCGCGGGTCGTCGATCACGTCCCACTGGAAGAGGCTGAGGACGACCGAGCCGACGATCGGTACGACCGTGAAGACGACGATGCCGACGACGGTGGGCGCGAGGAACAGTACGGCGAGGAGGCGGGTGCCCCGGGTGCGGATGGTGGTGGCGGCCGTGGACTCGGATGCCTTACGGGTCTGACCGGTCCTGCGGTTGCTGCGGTTCCTGTGGCTCTTGCGGGTGCGGGCGGGCTCCGGCCCCACGGACCTGATCTCGGTGTTCGTCACACTTCACGCTCCATGGCCTTCTCCAGGTCCCCCTGCAGCCGACGCAGCGCGGGACGCACCGCGCCGGGGCTCGCGAGGGCGGTTCCGGTGTGCTTGATCAGCAGCTGCTCGACCTCGTTGACCTGCGGCGGGGCCGGGATCGGGCCGGTGGTGGGGATCTTGTCGAGGGTGTCGTAGAAGACCTGCCAGTGGGCCGGTCCTGTCTCCCGGTAGCGGGCCTCGTCGACCATGGAGCGGCGGGCCGGAGTGGTCTGGTTGGCCGCGAAGAGCTGGGTCATCACGTCCTTGCGGGCGGTGTACTTGATGAACTCCCAGGCCTCGTCCCGCATCTTCGACGTGCGCAGCATCGCGTACCCGGCGGCGCCGAACTGGTGACGCCGGGTACGCCGGCGCGGGAAGTACCGCACGTCGTAGTCGGCCGGTTTCATGCCCGCCTGATGCAGGCCGCCCGCCCAGAAGCCGCCCGCGGGCGTGACACCGACGCGGCCGGTGGAGAAGACGCCGACGAGGTTGCGGCCGTCGCCGCCCTCCGGCCGGGTGCACAGGTCCTCCTGGACGAGGGAGGAGAGGTAGTCGTAGACCTCCGCGACGCGGTCGGAGTCGGCCAGGGGTGTCGTCCACCGGTAGCCGCCGCCCCGGCCGCGCCGCTGTGCCTCGGGATAGAAGGAGTTCCAGAGCCAGTCGCCGCCGGGGGCCTTGGACTCGGTGAGGAGGTTGGTGTCGTTGGCGAAGAGCCAGGGGACCACTCCGCCCCACAGCCGGTTGGTCCAGAAGTACGGGGTGAACCGGTCGCCGTTGCTGCGTTTCATCGCTCGCAGCAGCGTGGTGAAGTCGTCGTGGGTCCAATCGTCGTCGGGGAGGTCGGCACCCGCGCGTTCGAGGACCCGGCTGTTGAGGTACATGTCGGCCGCGTTGAACTCGACCGGCAGCTGGTGGAGGCTCCCCTCGTACATCATCGACTCGACCAGCGAGGGATGGACGTCGGCGAAGTACGTGCGCAGCTCGGCCGCGTCCCGCTTCGCCCACCTGTCCAGCGGTACGCCGAGCCGCTGGGCGAAGAGCTGTACGCCCTCGGTGGCGACGTACACGAGGTCGGGTGCCGTGCCCGCGGCGATCTGGGTGAGGATCTTGGAGAAGAAGTCCGACCAGTCGTAGGCCTGTACGGGGTTGATACGGATCCTGATGTCGGGGTGGACCTCGCGGAATCCGTCGCGCAGGGCGCGCTGGGCCTCGGGGTCGAAGGCGGAGCCCAAGGTGGCGATGACGAGCGAGCCGTCGTCGCGGCCGGGGATGTCGGCGGCGGTGAGGCGGTCCCAGCCGGCCGCGACGCCGGCGAGAGCGGCGGCTCCGGCGCCGTACGCGCCGTAGCGCATGAGGGCCCGTCGGGAGAGGAGCGAGTCGGTCATCGGCGAGCCTAACTCGTGTTAGCCGAAGTTTGATTTCACGATGATGAGAACCCCGCTGCGGCGCTGTCAAGGGATGTGCGCGGATGGGAAGTTACGGGAACGGCCGATGCGCGAAGGCTTGACCTTTAACGAGTTAGGTATACGGTTCCGGACCACATGAGCCGCGTCCCGACGACGACGTCGGGGGAGGGAGCCGCACGATGCGTGGCATGAGGAGGAGTTCGCTCGGCCCAGGGAAGACAGGGGAGACACTGTCCAGGCGGTCGCTGCTGACGGTCTCGGCCGTCGGCGCCGCCGGTGTTCTGCTGCCGGACCTCGTGAGACCGGCGGTGGCGGCGGCCCGCGAGGCGACGGCCGCGTGCACGGGCAGCTACCGCGCCGAGTACCACTTCACGGTCCCCGACCAGTGGATGAACGACCCGCAGCGCCCGATCTGGATCGACGGCGAGTACCACTTCTACTACCTCTACAACCCCGACTACTCGATGGGCGGCACGACGGCTGGCACCACCTGGCGCCTGGCCACCAGCACCGACCTCGTCTCCTTCACCGACCGGGGCATCGCCGTGCCGAAGGACACGACTCCCAACGGCGATGTCTGGTCCGGCTCGGCGGTGGTCGACACGGACGGCACGGCGGGCTTCGGCGCGGGCGCGGTGATCGTCCTCGCCACCATGGCGCCCGACGAGGTCACCCAGGCCCAGTACCTGTACTACTCGACGGACGACGGCCGCACCTTCACGAACCACGGCACCGCCCCGGTCCTCCCCAATCCCGGTGTACGAGACTTCCGCGACCCCAAGGTGATCCGCGACGAGGAGCGCGGGCGGTGGGTGATGCTGCTCGCCGAGAACGACAAGGTCGGCTTCTACCATTCCGCCGACCTCAAGGCGTGGACGTACGTCGGCGGCTTCGTCAAGGGCGGCATCGGCGTCCTGGAGTGCCCCGACCTGTTCCGGATCAGGGCGGACGACGGGACCTGGAAGTGGGTGCTGGGCGTCAGCGCCAACGGCAAGGGCTCCGGGCTGCCGAGCACGTTCGCGTACTGGACGGGTTCCTTCGACGGTACGACCTTCATCGCCGACGCATCCGATCCCCAGTGGCTGGACCACGGCTGGGACTGGTACGCGGCGGTCACCTTCGACAAACGTGACGCGAGCGGGGTCCTGGACCCGGACGCGCGGTACGCGATCGGCTGGATGAACCACTGGGACTACGCGAACACCACGCCCACGATCGAGTGCGACGGCTTCAACGGCACCGACTCGATCGTCCGCGAGGTACGGCTGAAGCACGCGTCGGGTACGTATTACCTGGCGTCCCAGCCGGTGGCGGCCCTGGACGACCATGTGTCGCGCACGGTGGATCTCGGCGACATCGCGGTCGACGGCACACGACCGCTCGACTACACGGGTACCGCGTACGAGCTGACCTGTGAGATCACCTGGGACCAACTGGTGGGCGCCGGCCTCCAGTTGCGGCGGTCGTCGGACGGTGGGCGGCATATCGACGCGGGGGTCTACGGCGACTACGCCTTCGTCAACCGCGGTTACACCGTGAGCCCCGACACCTCCGGCCGCTGGCAGGAGAGCCGCACGCCGTTCGACCTGTCCGCCGGCACGGTCCGCCTGCGGATCCTCGTCGACCGCACGTCCGTCGAGATGTTCGTCGGCGACGGCCGGTACGTGCACTCGACCGAGGCCTTCCCCGACCCGTCCGACACCGCACTGGCGCTGTTCACGATCGACGGGCAGGCGGTGTTCCGGAACGTGGTGATCCGGGAGTTCACGGTCTGATCCGACGGGGAGGCGGCCGGGGCGGGCCGAGACCGCACATGTGGTGGAGCCTCGCCCGTCGTATCCGCTGCTCGTGAGTTTGGGGCCGGGTCGGCCTGTCACGGCTTGTGGTCGCGTGACCTGCACGGATGCTTGCAGGCGCGTAGCTCGGGAGACCTGTTCTGCTGGGCCGTGCTGCGCTAGTGCCATGAATTGAGGCCATCCTGAGGCCGCTGGTAACGAGGACGGTGTTATCGCTGGTCTGTGCTCAGAGGGTGTTATCCGAGAGAAGGCTGGCAGAGCCCTGACCGCCGCCGCCCGCAGCGAACCCGACCTGCTCGAGGATCGGTACGTCCCCGTCGTCCACCTGACCGCTGTCGGAACAGCGATGGTCTTCGCGGTACGTGGACTGCTCGGCGGACGCCGGTACACGGTCGACTCCGGGATACGGGCGGTCCGGCCACCAGCCGGTGAGGTCGGGTGTCCCGGGTTCTGCCGCTGACCGCGTTCGTCGGCGGTGAGCGGTAGGCGAGATCAGCGGTGCCGCCGAGTTGTACGGAGAGGTGTCGTGCGTCCGGACTGCCGGGATGTGACCTACAGCCGCGCGGCGTTGCCGCGGAGCCCGAGCCTTGTGATCGTGCGGCGGAGTGCGGTGCGGATCGCCTGCGTCGTCGACGGGTCGAGCGGTGTGGAGAGGTGGTCGATCTCCAGACCCGCGATGACCGAGAGAATGATCTCTGAGTCTGTCTCGGGATCGTCCGAGCCGAGCCGGCTCGCGACATGGCTGACCTGGATCTGCAGCGCCTGGCGCCACGCCCGCGAGACGCGCGCGAGATCCGGCCTGCGGGTTGACTCGATCAGGAACTCGTACTCCGCGACCAGGCTCGTGCGTGCCTCGGTCAGCCCGTGGTGGATGAACGCCGTGAGGTGCTCGGCGATGTCGTCGGCATGGTCGCCGTTCTCGACACCCGCAAAGGCGGCGAGGACCCGGTCTGCCTCCCGGCGCGTGTGCAACTCGAACGCCTCAAGGATCAGATCGTCCTTGGTCTTGAAGTAGTAGCCGAGAGCTCCGAGCGGCAGCCCCGCTTCCGCCGCGATGGCACGCATGGAGAGCCCGGCGAGTCCCTTGTCCCCGATGACCCGCAGGGCTGCTTCGAGGATGGCCGCTTTGCGGACCCCGCCGCGCTCGGTCAGGACGGGGGTGTCTCGTTGCTGGGCGGATTCGCCGGGCCGGCTCATGTCTGTCGTCGTCCTTCTCACCTGTGGTGACCGCCGGGCGTCGCACGACGGCAATGGCCGCACGGTAGCAATCGGGGGGCAACCTGCCTGTGTGGTGCGCCGCGGCATCCTGTCCCTTCACCGCTGGAACTGGAACGAACGTACAACTTATATGGAGAAAAGTCGGCCGTCCTGCTCGGGTCCGTGACGGCTCTATTCCCTTGAGATGTAGGCGAACTGGCCATTGCTACGCCGCCTTGGTTCCCTTACTGTGACGAACGTTCAACTCAGTCACGCCATGAGGCGTCCAGGGAATCGAGGGTGAGCACCACATGAACCCGACCAACGCCGACGGCCTGCCCGTCGCGGTCATCACCGGGGTCGGCAGCGCATCCGGCATCGGTTTCGCCTGCGCCAAACGGTTGGCCGACGACTACTCGCTGCTGATCACCTCGACCACCGGGCGGATTCACGAGCGGGTGGCCGAGCTGGCGGGGAGCTGCCCCGTCCGCGGGGTCGCGGGCGATCTCACCGATCCCCGGTTCGCTGAGTCGGTAGTGGCCGAGGCGCTGGATGCCTTCGGCCGGATCGACGTTCTCGTCAACAACGCCGGCATGGCCTCGGTGGTCGAGCCCGAAGATCCGTCCAGCCTCGCGACGGCCTCCGACGAGCAGTGGCGTTCGGCCCTCTCACGAAACCTCGACACCACCTTCTACGTGACCCGCGCCGCGCTCCAGCCGATGCTCGACCGCGGGTACGGCCGGGTGGTGAACATGTCGTCGCTCTCGGGTCCGGTGATGGCCTACAAGGGCGACGTCGCCTATCACACGGCCAAGGCCGGCCTGATCGGTCTCACCCGCTCGACGGCCATGGACACCGCCTCGCGGGGCATCACGGTCAACGCCGTCGCGCCTGGCTGGATCGCGACCGGAGGACTCGACGGGCACGTCGACGCCCTCGGGGCGGCAACGCCGGTCGGTCGTGCCGGGCGTCCCGATGAGGTGGCCGGACTGGTGGCGTTCCTGGCCTCGCCGGAGTCGTCCTATGTCACGGGGCAACTGTTCGTGGTGGACGGCGGCAACTCCATCCAGGAGGAGCGCGGGCTGAGCCCGGCAGGCGGTCCCCTGACGCTGTTCGCGCAATAGCCCTTTCCTTATTCGACCAGTTTGCCCATGTGCTCGAACTGCCCGTCGCCAAGAGGAGCGAAGGATGGACCTGAACTATCTGTCGGCCGACGAGATGCTGGGGGCGTTTCGGCGGCGCGAACTGTCCCCGGTGGAAGTCCTGAACTCGCTGATCGAACGGGTCGCCAAGACCAGCGAGGTCAACGCGGTCGCCGAGGAGATGTTCGACGAGGCCCACGATGTCGCGCGGGTCGCCGAGGCCAGGTACGCGGGGAAGGGCCCGGCGCCCCGGGCGCTCGAAGGCGTCCCGGTCGCGGTGAAGGAGGAGATGCCGATCGCCGGCAGGTCTCATCGCTTCGGCTCCCTGCAGACCGAAGGCAACGTCGCGACGCAGACCCAGCCGATGGTCCAGCGACTGATCGACGCCGGTGCGGTCCTGCACCTGCGGACAACGACGCCGGAGTTCTCGATCGCCGTGACCACCCACTCCGAGCTGTGGGGCGTCACACGCAATCCATGGAACCTCGACTACAGCCCCGGCGGTTCGTCGGGCGGCTCGGGTGCGGCACTGGCTGCCGGGCTCGCCCCACTGGCCACCGGCTCCGACATCGCGGGCTCCATCCGGGTTCCGTCGGCTCTGTGTGGCGTCGTCGGGTTCCGACCCCCCTACGGACGGGTGCCGTCGCTGCCGCCGCTCAGTCTTGACACCTACTGTCAGGACGGGCCGATGGCCCGCACGGTCACTGACTGTGCTCTCTTCCAGAACGTCATCGCCGGACCGGACCCCGTCGACCACGCCTCGGTACCTGCTGCTCCACCGCTCCCGACGACCTTCGGATCGTGTGCGGGACTGAAGGTCGCGCTCGCGGTCACCATCGGTGACTTCCCCGTCGTCCCAGAGGCGGCGGCCAACATCGAGCGGTTCGCGAGCGCCCTGCGGGACGCCGGAGCCGAGGTGACCCCGGTCGAGATCCCGATCACCCGCCAGTCGATCATAGCCACCGCGGCGGCGCACTACGGCCTCCTCCTCGGGCCGTCCGTATTGGACTGGGCGCCGGCCGACGACCCGCGCTGGTCCCGGAACGTCCTCGATGTCGTCGAGGCGTGTGGGGCAGCCCTGGAGAAGGTCGGCGCCCTGCGGATCGTAGAAGAGGAAGGCCGCGTGCACGCCGTGCTCGCCGAAATTCACCGCGACCACGACGCCATCATCTGCCCGACCATGGCCACCACCGGCTACCCGGCGGACGCCACGTCCGCGGAGTCCGTCGAGCTCGCCGAGGGCGTGCAGTTCGCCAACCTCGTGAGCCAGTGCCTGACCCAGCTCTTCAACATCGCGAGCCGGCATCCGGTCCTCAACGTGCCCTCAGGTCGCGCGGGCAACGGGGTGCCGACCGGTGTGCAGATCGTCGCCCGACCGTTCGACGATCTGACCGCGTTCCGCCTCGGGGCGGCTGCCGAAGCACGTCTTGGCCTCTGGAGCGACCCGGACTGGCGGCCGAAGCCGGCGCACCATGGCTGAGGCGCAACGGTCGTTCACCGACGAAGGCGTGGTGGACGTGGCCGCCTCCGCCGCACCCTTCACCGGCCCGATGCTGTCGGAGCAGGACGCGACCCGCCTCCTGCGTGAGGAATGGGGAATCACCGGTCGGCTCACCGACCTGGGGAGCACCCAGGACCAGGTCTTGCTGGTCGAAGACGACAGTGACGGGCGCCGATACGTCCTGAAGGCGACCCTGGCCGAGGGCGGTGCGGAGGCAGTCCACGCCGAACACTTGGCGGTCCGTCACTTCCGGTCCCGGGATCCGGGCCTCGTGGCGCCGGAAGCCATCC
The DNA here is from genome assembly GCF_011045025.1 of Streptomyces ureilyticus. Lineage (GTDB taxonomy): Bacteria > Actinomycetota > Actinomycetes > Streptomycetales > Streptomycetaceae > Streptomyces > Streptomyces ureilyticus. Next base: position 44,330 of record NZ_JAAKZX010000031.1, on the reverse strand, counting down.
CGACGCTGCAGGACCATGACCTCGTCGACCGCACCGGGCTCCGCGTGCGGCTGCTGGACTGGGTTCCGGGTGCACCGCTGGGCTCCGTCGCGCACCTCTCGCCGACGGCGCTGCGCGGCCTTGGCCGACTGGCCGCGAGATCGGTCACCGCACTCGCCGGGTTCGACCACCCCGGGCTGCACCGCCACTCTTCGTGGGATCCGCGCCACGCGGTCCAGACCGTGTCCGGGCTCACCGATCACTTCACCGGCGCGGAGAACGCGCTCATCGATCGGGCACTCGCTCCGGTGGCCGAGCTCGTCGGCGGCGGGACCGCCGGGCGACTGCCGGAACAGGTCGTGCACACCGACATCCACGAGTACAACGTGGTCGGTGACTTCGATGCCGATGGAGGGTTCGTCCCGACCGGGATCATCGACTTCGGGGACCTGGTGTGGACGTGGCGGGCCAACGAGGTCGCTACGCCGATGCTGGCCGCCATCGCACGTGCCCCTGAGGACCCACTGGGGGCGGCGCTGCCCGTCCTCGCCGGATACCTCGATCGGCTGCCGTTGGCCGAGGGTGAGGCCGAGGTGGACGCGGTCTGGACGCTGGTCCGCGCGCGTGCCGCGCTCTGCGCGGCGCTCCAGACCATCGCGTCGCACCAGGATCCGGATGACGAGGGGGCGGCCAAGGTCGCCGCCGAAGACTGGCGGGCGTTGGGGGCCGTGGTGGAGATCGACCCGGCGCTCGCCACAGCGGTGGTGCGCCAGGCCTGCGGTTTCGGCGCACCGGAGACCGACCTGGCCGATCTCGTCGCCCGGCAGTCGCCGAGCCCGATCCTCCGCTACCAGGAGTTCGGTCCGCTCCGGCCGGTCGATCTGAGCGTCGAGTCGGAGCTGTTCTCGGCGGGCAACTGGATGGATGGCGAGGCCTTCCCCCAGCTCGGATCCGACGCGGAGGTGGCCGTCGGGCGCTTCGACGAGATCCGCCTCGGTGAGCCCGACCTCACCGACCAGGCGCCCGCCACACTGCACCTGGGTGCTGACCTGTTCGTCCCAGCCGGCACCGCGGTTTTCGCCCCACTCGACGCCACGGTGGTCCGGGTAGATGGTCACGCCGTCGTGTTGCAGAGCCGCGTCGACACCACCACGTTCTTCGTCCGGTTCGCCGGAGTGGCCTCGCACTTCCCCGTCGGGCACACCGTGCGCCGTGGTGCCGAGGTCGCGCTGGTCGCACCGTCGGCCGGTCCGCTGCCTTCCCACGTCCACGTGCAGCTCGGGCTCTCACCCGACCTGCCGGGCTACGGCCGGGTCCGGGACCGTGCGGCCCTCCTGACGCTCTGTGCGGACCCGTCACCGCTCGTCGGGACGCCCACCAGGGCGGAGCGCGGAAAGGCGGTCGAACGCGTGCATGAGCGCCGGGCGAAGTACGTGGCCGGCGCCCAGTCGACGTACTACGAGACTCCCGTGCAGATGGTCCGGGGCTGGCGGCACTGGCTCTACGACAGCGCGGGCCGACGGTACCTCGACCTGATCAACAACGTCGCCGTCGTCGGGCACTCCCACCCCGCCCTCACCGCGGCGGCGGCTCGGCAGATGGCGTTGCTCAACACCAACTCCCGCTTCCTGTACGACGCCATGGGTGAGTACGCGGAACGGCTCGCCGACACCCTGCCCGAGGAACTGCACACCTTCTTCTTCGTGAACTCGGGCAGCGAGGCCGTCGATCTCGCCGTCCAACTGGCCCGGGTCTACACCGGGCGTCGCTCAGTGGTCGTCATCGAAGGCGCCTACCACGGCTGGACCTCGGACGTGTTCGCGTTGGACACGCTTCCCCATGACCGCCCGCGTTGGCGCGAGGAGCTCGACGAACACGTCCACGTCGCCGAGACGCCTGACCCGTACCGGGGACGGCACGGGGCGAGGGTGGAGCCGTATCTGGAGTCCGTGAGGCGAGCCTGCGCCGAAGCCGGCCCGGGCGGTGGCGTGGCCGCGTTCGTGGTCGAGCCCTTGCTCGGCAGCCAGGGGGGAATCGTTCCGCCGCCGGGATACCTGGCCGGCGCCTACGCCGCCGTTCGCGAGGCGGGCGGGGTGTGCATCGCCGACGAGATCCAGGTCGGGATGGGGCGGACCGGGTCGGCCTTCTGGGCGTTCGAAGGCCAGGGCGCCACCCCCGACATCGTCGTCGCGGCGAAGGCGACCGGCAACGGACATCCCATCGGTGTCGTCGCGTGCCGACCCGAGATCGCGGCGGGGTTCGGCCGACGAGCCGGGTTCTTCTCCTCCACCGGCGGCGGCCCGGTCTCGTGCCGGGTCGGTACGGCAGTCCTCGACGTCCTCCGTGACGAACGCCTGCCGGAGAACGCGCGCACGGTCGGTACGCACCTCGGCGCAGAGCTCAACGCCCTGGCCGCACGCTTCCCCGAGATCGGCGCCGTCTACGGGGAGGGCCTCTACCGCGGTGTCGACATCGTCGAACCGGGCGCTGACAAGAAGCCGGCACCCGCCGCCGCGACCCAGATCTGCGAACGCATGTTCGAACTCGGTGTCGTCATCCAACCCACCGGAGTCGAGCTCAACGTCCTGAAGATCAAGCCACCCCTCTGCTTCGACAACGCGGCAGCCGACTACTTCCTCGCTCAGTTCACCCGAGTGCTCGAGGAGCGGGCGCAGTCCCGCATGGCCATGACCCGATCGGTTCACCGGCATCCCACGACCACGCAAGGTTGCCGGTGAAAGGAATGAGAGCCCATGACAGGAACACCCGCCACTGAAGCCGGGATCGAACTGCACCACGTCGATCCGGTGCCCGAATCCCACCGAAGAGGCCGCCCCCGCGACCTCTTTCACGTGTGGTTCGCCTCCAACCTCAACGTCGGCAACGCCATCTTCGGCGCGATCATCTACTCGGTCTGCCGCAACATCGCGCTGGCGCTGCTCGCCGCCGTCATCGGCAACCTGGTCGGGACCGTCCTCATGGCCCTGCACTCGATCCAGGGCGCCAGGCTGGGGATTCCCCAACTGATCCAGAGCCGCGGCCAGTTCGGTTACCTCGGTGCCCTGGTGCCCGTCGTCGTGGGGTCCGTCATGTACGTCGGGTTCACGGTCTCGGTCTCGCTCGCGGGCGGCATCGCCCTCAAGGTGGCCACGGGCGGCCGGATCCCGCTGCCCCTGGCCATTTGTCTGATCGCCGCGCTGAGCGTGCTCCCCGCACTGATGGGAAACCGAGCCATCCACGCCGTCGCTCGCTACGCGACGTGGCCGCTCACCATCAGCCTGATCGTCGTCAGCGGCTACACCATCGTCCGAGGGGATGGCGTGGCGGTGACGTCCGGTCCGGTGTCGCTCGCGTCGTTCCTCGCCGGCACCGGAGTCGCCGTGACGTTCGCACTCACCTACGCCACGGCCGTCTCGGACTACTCTCGCTACCTGCCGCACGACGCGTCAGGCCGGGCGGTTTTCTGGTGGACGGCGGCCGGGGTGTTCCTGTCGTCCACCTTCTGCTGCGTCGTCGGTGTGCTGCTCGCGGCCAACTTCGCCGCCGCGGATCTCTTCCAGAGCGCCAGTGCCGCGCTCGGCGGTGGCGCTCTGGCGACTGTCGTCTTGGTGGTGACCGCGCTGGGCCTGGCTGTGACGAACATGCTCAACCTCTACGGCGGGATGCTGAACCTGATCACGGGCCTGTCGACCTTCGTCAAGATCTCGAACTCGTTCAGGACCCGTGCAGCGATGATGCTGCCGACCCTCGTCATCGGTCTCGGCCTGGCCGTCACGGCCTCACAGGACTTCACCGGCAACCTGACGGCGTTCCTGTCGTTCCTGCTCCTGCTGCTCATTCCCTGGGGTGCGGTGAACCTCGTGGACTTCTACCTCGTCCAGCACGGAGAGTACGACGTCCCCGGCATGTACATCCGCAGCGGAAAGTACTGGAGCGACCCGGGCACATGGACCCACAACGGGGTCAACCTCAAGGTCCTCATTGCCTTCGTGGTCGGCGTGGTGTCCGGCGTTCCGGCCATGAGCAACGCGTGGTACGTCGGACCCATCGCGCGACACTTCTCCAACGCCGACCTGTCCTGGATTCCCGGCATGGTGGTCACCTCGGTCGTCTACCTGGCGCTCGTCCGCGTCGGCCGCGGCGCCCGTGGAGAGTCGTTCACGGCAGTCGCGAGTCGGCACCAGACACCCTCTGTGACCAGGACTCCCAGCTCTGGTGCCCAAGCCTGACCTGCGTTTCGGCCCGCCGGCGTCGAGCATGGGTGACGCACCAGGCATCGCCGGCCACCGCCGCCGGCCGGCCGAATCCGGCTCAGGCACGCTCAGGCAACAAGGGACTCGAGCAGTGCGGCAACTGGGCCTGGGGCGGAGATGATGCCGTCATGCCCACCTGGGAGTTCTGCGAACTTCCAATGAGGCGTGAGGTAGGCCGACGCCGGTCAGACCCGGGTGTGCAGGGGGCCTGAGTTGCAGGTGATCGCGTCGGTGAATGCCTGGGGCAGGTCGAAGGGGCGGCCGGTGGTGTCGGCGTAGGCCCGGTGCAGGTTGAGGACGATGCGAAGTCGAAGCGCGTGCAGCCCGGTGGGATGCGCACGTCGTCCTGCGGGCCGTGGATGGCGTAGGGGTTGGTGAAGTAGAAGGCCGGAGCCTCGTACCACTGCTCGGGCGGGCCTGCCTCCGGTCCGCCCAGTCTGGCCACGCCCTCGACATGGCTCTCGAAGGTCATGAAGTCCCGCACGGTCGGCGGCTGGGGAATCGGCGCCCGCAGCCTGAGCGAGGCGTAGGGGTGCACGGTACGGGGATCGCGCAGCGCGCTGCCTGCGGCGTTGTGCAATCGCTGCGGGTCGTCGAGCAGGTCGATGAGACGGATACCGGGTGGGAGCGCGTGGACAAGATCGTCGGCGTCGAGTACGCCGACGCGGTCGCCGTCGCTTTCGGTGTAGGTGACGAAGCGCATGATCACTTTCCGGGCTGCTGGGGTTCCGGGGTCGCCTGGAGTTCTGACGACATGCGGGCTATGAGGCCCCAGCCTTCCGGCGGGGTGCCGGGCAGGGGGCGCCCGGCGTCGGCGAGCCGACCGAGGACGGTTTCGGCTGAGGCGTCCGCCCGTGCGAGCAGGGCCGGAAGATCTGTTCCGGTGAGCCGGCCGTCGCGCTTGACGAAGCGGCCGGCGATCAGGACGTGGCGGACGTCGGCGGGGGTGGTCTGGAAGACGAGGGTGCCGGCCGGGTCGAGGTGCGGGTGCTGGGCCATGCCGGGCCCGCCGGTCACGATGATGTCGGCCTGCTTGCCGGGGGTGAGGCTGCCGATGCGGTGATCGAGTCCTATCGCCTCGGCCGCGTTGACGGTGGTCCAGGCCAGTGCCTCCTGCGCGGTGATGGTCACCGTGGTGGGGTCCCCGCCGGTGAGGTTGAGGTTCTCGGTGTCGGCCCAGCGTTGGAAGGCCAGGCCCATGCGGGTCTGGGTGAACAGGTCGCCGGTGTTGAGGGAGACGATGTCGCTGGACAGGGTCGGTTTGATGCCGTGCCGGCGGGCGGCGGCGAAGGCGGGGCGGCCCATGCCCATGTTGAGTTCGGTCTCCACCGAGATCGACAGCTTGGCGCCGTGGTCGGCCAGCAGGCGCCACTCCTCGTCGGTGAGGGTGTTGCAGTGCACGTGGACCTGGTCCGGTCCGAGCAGGCCCGCCGCGGCGAATTCGCGCACGCCGCTCGGCAGTGACCACACGCAGCCGGTGTGCGTGACGATCAGCGCGTCCAGCTCGCGGGCGGCGGCGATCTCGGCGCGGGTGGTGTCGAACGGCAGCGTGCCGTACTCGGTGAGCGCCACCCCGAGGGTCAGCAGTGCGTCCCGGTTCGGGAAGTGGGTGTCGGCGACGCGCCGGAAGTCCGCGAGGCGCAAGGCGTGGTCGGTGAAGTGCGGCGGCTGGAGCGGGTTCGACTCGAAGAAGCCGTAGCCGAACACCGCGCGGATTCCCGCGTCCCGCAGCCCGGTGATCGCGGCGTCGGCGTGCTCGGGTGTGTTGTTGCAGTGCGAGAAGTCCAGGATCGTGGTGACGCCGGAATTCAGGGCGTCAAGGGCGCCGAGGTGATTGCCCAGGTGGACGTCCTCGGCGAGGTAGGCCGGTGAGACGCCGAGCCGGATGCCGAACAGGTAGTCCGCCAGGGTCCAGTCGGCGCACAGGGCGCGCAGCTGCGTCTGCCAGGTGTGCCGGTGGGTGTCGATCATGCCGGGTGCCACGATGTGTCCCGTGACGTCCACCGTCTCCGCGTCCTCGACGGAGAGGGCCGGTGCCACCGCGGCGATCACACCGTCCTCGATCAGCACGTCACCTCGGGGCAGGTTTCCCAGGTGCGGATCCATGGTGAGGACGGTGCCGCCGCGCAGCACAACGCGATGCCGAGCCATGATGATGACCCCTTCGTCATCCGAGCCACAGAGGCGGTGCCTCCCGTGGACTCACCTCACCAGAGGAGGAAGCCGGGGATCATCAGCCGAAATGGTTGTGAACCGGCCGTGACCGAGGTGTTGACGGCTCGACCTCCTCTGACGTAGACGGAAGCACCGGCTGTACGGGCGGTACTCAGCGGGAGGCACGGAGGCACAGGGATGGACATCCGGGCGCTCCGCTACGCGGTGACACTGGCGGAGGAACTGCACTTCGGCAGGGCCGCGCAGCGGCACTACATCAGCCCCCAGCCCTTCGGCCGCCACATCCAGCGACTGGAGCGGGAACTGGGCACCCAGCTCTTCGAACGCACCAGCCGCCGGGTGACCCTCACCCCTGAGGGAGAGCGGCTGATCGCCGAGGCCCGGACTCTGCTCGACACCGTGGACTCCCTCACCGGACGAAACCGCCGCCGCACCGCCGACGGAAACCTTCTTACGCTGGGCGTCCTGGGATTCGGACTCGCCGAACGCTGGAGGGACCTGACAGCGGCGGTGCACGGACACGATCCCGCCATCGCCTTCTCCTACGCCGAACTGGACCTGGCCGACCAGTACGAAGCGGTCCGCAGCCACCGGGTCGACGTGGGCATCGTCCAGTACGTCGGCCCCGTCGACGGACTCGTCTTCGAGCACGCCCTGACCATGCCCCGGGTCGTGGTCGTCCCCGCCCGCTCCCCTTTCGCCGACGCCGACCGGCTGACCGAGGCCGACGTCAGTGACAGCCCGTGGCTGCCCACCGCCCTCGCCCATCCCGCGCTCGAAGCATGGTCCGGCCCCGCCGCCGACGGGTCCCACAGCCGTGGCGCCCTGCGCCACCCCGCCGCCATACCGTCAGCCGTGGCGACGACCGGCCGTATAGCCCTGCACGCCGAGGCCGCCAGTCGCTTCTACCCACACCCGGACGTCCGGTTCGTCCCGCTCGACGGACCGCCCGTGGAGATCGCCGTCGCCACCCGTGCCACCGACGACCGGCACGCCATCGCCGCCGTCCGCCATGCCACGCGCTTTCTCGGCTGAGGGTCTGCGTCGTATCGAGGTGACCGATTCGCCGGGGACGGTGTCGACTCCGCGCTGTTCCATGGGTATGCGGGTTTCCCTTGACCGGCCGCCTGAGGTGTACCGAAGATTAGAGTGACGTTCTATGTGTGGATCGTTTCAGTCCCAGTCCACCCCTTTCGCCTAAGGCGTTCTCTCTTTAGAGTGATGCTCTAATTCGAGGGAAGCGAAGAGGTGCCCGCGGCATGAGGCTGACTCCCACGGAGCGTGACCGGCTGCTGCTCTTCGGAGCCGCCGAGCTGGCCCGCGCCCGCCGCGCCCGCGGACTGCGGCTCAACGTGCCGGAGGCGACCGCGCTGATCGCGGACACCGTCTGCGAGGCCGCCCGCGACGGTGCCCGGCTCGCGGAGGCCGTCGAGCGCGCCAGATCCGTGCTCGGCCCGGACGACGTGCTGCCGGGTGTCGCGGACGTCGTCACCGAGGTGCAAGTCGAGGCGGTCTTCGACGACGGTTCGCGGCTCGCGGTCGTGAGCGACCCGATCGGCGGGAGTCTCGGTGAGCGGGCTCCGGGCGCGCTGCTGCCGGGACCCGAGCATGCCGAGCCCCAGGCAGTCGTACGGCTGACGGTCAGCAACACCGCCACCGTGCCGGTCTCCGTCACCTCCCACTTCCACTTCTTCGAGGCCAACCCGCGGCTCGACTTCGCACGGGAGAGGGCCTACGGGATGCGGCTCGCCGTACCCGCCGGGTCGTCCCTGCGGTTCGGGCCGGGGGAGAGCCTTGAGGTCGGACTGGTGCCCATCGGGGGCGACCGGATCGCCATCGGGTTCGCCGGCCTGGTCGACGGGGCATTGGACGCGCCCGGCGCCCGCGAGGAGGCACTGCGCCGCGCCGCCGCCTGCGGCTACCTCGGCGTACCGGAAACACCTGATCAGGAGGTCGAGCGATGAGCCGCCCAGGAGGCCACCCCGCAGCGGCCCGCCGCCTCAGCCCGTACGAGTACGCCGCCACCCACGGCCCGCGCGCGGGCGACCGGATCCGGCTGGGCGACTCCGGCCTGACGATCCGCGTCGAGTCCGACTCCCAGCGCTACGGCGACGAGTTCCTCGCCGGGTTCGGCAAGACAGCCCGGGACGGACTGCACCTCAAGGCGGCCGCCGTCCGGGAGACCTGTGACCTCGTCATCAGCAACGTCGTCGTGATCGACGCGGCGCTGGGGATCCGTAAGGTCTCCATCGGCATCAGGGAAGGCCGGATCTGCTCGGTCGGGCGGGCCGGGAACCCCGACACCCTTGACGGGGTCGACGTCGTCGTGGGCACCGGGACCTCCATCGTGTCCGGCGAGGGGCTCATCGCGACCGCCGGAGCCGTCGACACCCACGTCCACCTGCTGTCGCCGCGGATCATGGAAGCCTCGCTCGCCTCCGGCGTCACCACGATCATCGGGCAGGAGTTCGGGCCCGTGTGGGGCGTCGGGGTCAACTCGCCGTGGGCGCTGCGGCACGCGTTCAGCGCCTTCGACGCCTGGCCGGTCAACATCGGCTTCCTCGGGCGCGGTTCGTCCTCGCACGAGGCGCCCCTGATCGAGGCGCTGGCCGAGGGCGGGGCCAGTGGCTTCAAGGTGCACGAGGACATGGGCGCCCACACGCGCGCCCTGGACACCGCCTTGCGTGTCGCCGAGGAGCATGACGTTCAAGTCGCCCTGCACAGCGATGGGTTGAACGAGTGTCTGTCGGTCGAGGACACACTGAGGGTCCTGGACGGGCGCACCATCCACGCCTTCCACATCGAGGGCTGCGGCGGCGGACACGTCCCGAACGTGCTGAAGATGGCCGGCGTCCCGAACGTCATCGGCTCCTCCACCAACCCCACCCTCCCCTTCGGCCGGGACGCCGTCGCCGAGCACTACGACATGATCGTCTCCGCCCACGGCCTCAAGACCGACCTGCCCGGCGACGCCGCCATGGCCCGCGACCGCATCCGCGCCGGGACCATGGGCGCCGAGGACGTGCTGCACGACGTGGGCGCGATCGGCATCACGTCGTCGGACGCGCAGGGGATGGGGCGGGCCGGCGAGACCGTCCGTCGTACGTTCGCGATGGCCGGGAAGATGAAGGCCGAGCTCGGCGCACCCGACGACCACGACAACGAGCGCGTCCTGCGCTACATGGCCAAGCTGACGATCAACCCGGCCATCGCGCACGGCCTCGCCCACGAGGTGGGGTCGATCGAGGCCGGCAAGCTCGCCGACCTCGTGCTGTGGCGGCCGGAGTACTTCGGCGCCAAGCCGCAGCTGGTGCTCAAGGCCGGCTTCCCGGCGTACGGCGTGGTCGGCGACCCGAACGCCGCCACCGAAACCTGCGAACCCCTCGTCCTCGGCCCGCAGTTCGGGGCCCACGGCGCCACGCCCGCCGACATCTCGGTCGCCTTCGTCGCCCAGGCGGCCGTCGACCAGGGCGACGACTTGATGCCGTCCCGGCGCCGCAGGGTCGCCGTACGGGGCACGCGCGGCATCGGGCCGGCCGACCTGCGCCTCAACTCCCGTACCGGAGCGGTCGATGTGGACCAGCGCACGGGGCTGGTCACGCTCGACGGGGAGCCGCTGCGCTCCGAACCGGCCGAGTCCGTGTCCCTCAACCGCCTGTACTTCCTCTAAGGACGTAAGGACGCTTCATGTCTGCTGCCGCCGACGGCTTCCGCATGCCCGCCGAGTGGGCCCCGCACGAGCGCACCTGGATGGCGTGGCCGGGCCCGAACCCGACCTTCGACGACCCCGAGGGCCTCGCCGCCGCGCGCGTCGCCTGGGCCTCGGTCGCCCGCGCGGTGCGCCGCTTCGAGCCGGTGACGGTGGTGTGCGGCCCCGGACAGTCGGCCGAGGCGCGCGCTCTGCTCGGGCACGGCATCGACACGGTCGAGCGGGACCTCGACGACGCCTGGATGCGCGACATCGGGCCCACGTTCCTCACCGACGACGCCGGTGAACTCGCCGCCGTCGACTGGACGTTCAACGGCTGGGGTGCCCAGGAGTGGGCGCGCTGGGAGCACGACGCGAAGATCGCCGAGTACGTCTCCGACCTTGCGGGGTCGGCGAAGACGTACACCTCGGAACTCGTCAACGAAGGCGGTGCCATCCACGTCGACGGCGAGGGCACGGTCCTGCTGACGGAGACGGTCCAGCTCGGGCCGGAACGCAACCTGCACTGGACCCGCGAGCAGGTGGAGGCCGAGATCCACGCCCACCTCGGCACCCGCAAGGCGATCTGGCTGCCGCGCGGCCTCACCGGCGACTACGACGGCTTCGGCACCCTCGGCCATGTGGACATCGTCGCCGCGTTCGCCCGGCCCGGTGTGGTCGTGGCCCATGTGCAGCCGGACCCGGCCCACCCCGACCACGAGGTGACGCAGGAGGTCGTCGGCCTGCTGAAGGCGCAGACCGACGCGCACGGCCGCCGCCTGGAGGTCGTCGAGGTACCCGCCCCGACCGTCCTGGAGGCCGACGGCCACTGGGCCGACTACTCCTACATCAACCACTATCTCTGCAACGGCGGCGTCGTCCTATGCGGCTTCGACGACCCCCGGGACGAGACCGCGGCCGGCGTCTTCCGCCGGCTGTTCCCGCAGCGGACGGTGACACTGGTGGACGCGCGGCCGATCTTCGCGGGCGGTGGCGGCATCCACTGCATTACTCAGCAGCAGCCGAAGGTCGTGGTCAGGTAGAACGTACGGGTGAACGTACTGCTGCTCTGCACGGCCTGCGGCCATTCCCTCACCGAGCCGCTGCGCCGGCTGCCCGAGCTGCCGGAGCGCCCCTATTTTGACGGGCTGCCGGGCCCGGACGGCTCCCGGCACGCCCCGCCGACGGTGCCGCGCGGCACGTACGCGGTGGATCCGGAGCCGTCCGGGGCGCCTTTCGTGCCGCATCCGGATCCTGAGTGGGCGGGAGCGGCGATCCCAGGGCTGTCCATGTCGGACCCCGACGGCGACGGGTTCCTGATGTCCGCCGGGCCGCGCGACACCCTGGTGACACACCCGGAGGACACCGCCGGGCGGCTCTCCCGCAACCCCGAGTCGTCGGAGGCCGGCTGCTGCGGGAGACCCGGCCAAGAGGGGCCCAACCAGGTGTGCGGCAGCTGCGGCGCGGTGGTCGCGACCCTGTTCAGCGACTGCTATGTCCCGTACGAGATCCACTTCCTGCCCGACGTCGTACGGGTTGAGGCCGCCGAGTGACCACCCGCCGGCGCACCCCCGCCCCGCCCCGCGAGGACGTACTCGCCGCAGCCATGGACATGATCGCCGAGCGCGGTCTGGAGAAGCTCACCATGGCGGCGCTCGGCCGTGAGGTCGGGATGAGCAGCGGGCATCTCCTCTACTACTTTCACTCCAAGGACGAGCTGCTGCTGCAGACCCTGGAGTGGAGCGAGGGCCGGCTCGGCGCCGAGCGCGGCCGGCTGCTGACCCGCACCACATCCGCCCGTGAGCGGCTTGACGCGTACGTCGACCTGTACGTGCCCGACGGCCACCGGGACCCGCACTGGACGCTGTGGCTGGAGGTCTGGAACCGCTCGCAGAACGCCGACGACGCGGCCCGCGACCGCCAGGCCGCGATCGAGGGCGCCTGGCACCGCGACCTGGTGGCGCTGCTGGCGGAGGGGGTGTCGAGGGGCGAGTTCCGGCCGGTCGACCCGGACCGTTTCGCCGCCCGGCTGCGGGCGCTGCTCGACGGGTTCTCCGTCCATGTGGCGATCGGGCTGCGGGGCACGGACCGGGCGCAAGTCCTGCGCCACGTACGGGAGTTCCTGGACGACAGCCTCCTCGCGGGCTCCTGAGTCCACGCCCGGTTAGGACGCAGCACTTCACACAACGTCAGGACTCTCGAGCGCGCACGGGAGCGCGTACATCTGATTCGCTCGATTCCGTCGTACTCACACTTGAATCGAGCGCACAGGTCCGGCATCGTGCTTGAAACAAGCGCAATGCCTGCCGTTCACGCAGGAGAGAGGTGCTGCATGGACGACATCGACCGGGCCATCCTGCGAGAGCTGCAGGTCGACGGCCGGATCCCTTACGCCGATCTGGGGCCGAAGGTGGGGTTGTCACCCTCGGCCGCGCGGCTCCGGCTGCAGCGGCTGATCGACACCAAGGCCGTCCAGGTCGTCGGAGTGACCGACCCGATGACGATGGGCCGGCAGACGATGGCACTCCTGGGCTTGCGCATCGACGGCGATTCCCGGGCGGTCGCCGATGAACTGTCCCGGCACGACGAGGTCGTGTACACGGTCCTGACGGCCGGCGGCTTCGACCTGTTCGCGGAGGTGGTGTGCCCTCAGCCCCGGGATCTTCTGGACTTCATCAACGATGTCGTGCGGCCCGTCGAGGGTGTCGCATCCGTGGAGAGCTTCCCCTACTTCGCGATTCACACCCACCGCTTCTTGTGGCACGTCGACTGAGGGATCCGAGCGTCCGCGCCCTGTTCGCCCGCACCAGCTCCCTGTTGCCCGCACCAGCCGAGGAACCCGCATGCTGCCCGACGAGCACCGCACGATCGACTTCTTCACCGAGGACGCCCTTCCCGCACCCCGCATGGCGCCGGGCGAGGCTGAGCTCATCGCTGCCGAACACCTCGGCATCACCGCTCGCGCGCAGGCGCTGGGCAGCCAGCAGGACGCCAACTTCCTGCTGCACGCCGACGACGGGACGCCCGCGGCGATTCTGAAGATCGCCAACCCCGCCTTCGGCACGGTGGAGACCGACGCCCAGGACGCGGCGGCCGACCTGATCGCCACGGCCCGCTCGGAACTGCGTATCGCCACGGTCCTGCGCCGCCCTGACGGCTCCCCGCGGCGTACGACGGTGGACACCGAGGACGCTCCGGCCGTCGCGCGCCTGCTGCGCTACCTGCCCGGTGGCACGCTCTCGGGACCACGGCATCTGTCCGCCGGCAGCGTGGCGGGCATGGGCACGCTCGTCGGAAAGGTCAGTACCGCCCTGCGCGACTTCCGGCACCCGGGCCTCGACCGCGTGCTCCAGTGGGACCCGCAGCACGCCGATCGCGTCGTCGCCAAGCTCGCCGGGCACATCGACGAACCCGACCGGCGCACCGCCGTCCGGGCCGCGACCGCCGAGGCCTGGGCGTATGTCCAGAAGCTCGCCGCCGCGCTGCCGTCGCAGGCCGTGCACTTGGACCTCACCGACGACAATCTGATCCGCCGTCCCGACAGCCGTCCGCCCATGCCGGACGGGGTCATCGACTTCGGTGACGTGACCACGAGCTGGGCGGTCGGCGAACTCGCCGTGTCACTGTCCTCGATGCTCCACCACGACGGTATCGAGCCGCACCACGTGCTGCCGGCCGTCCGCGCCTTTCACGCCGTTCGGCCGCTCTCCCCGGAGGAAGCCGAGGCGGTGTGGCCGCTCGTGGTCCTGCGTGCCGCCGTCCTGGTGGCCAGCGGGCGGCAGCAGGCCGCCGTCGACGAGGACAACGTCTACGCCAGGGCCGCGCTCGACCGCGAATGGCGCATCTTCGAACAGGCCATCCGGCTGCCCCTGCCGGTGATGATCCGCCTTATCAGGGACGCGACCGGCATGGCCGACATGCCTGCCCGGACCGACCGGACCGACCGGACCGCCCGGACCGCCCGGACCGCGCAGGCCGCGCAGGCCGATGCGCCGGTGCGCCCTCTCCTGCGGGACCTCGTCGCCGACGACATCACCCTCCTCGACCTGTCCACCGACGCCGATTCCATGGACCACGGAGCCTGGCTGGACGCCGGCACCGAGGCCCGGCTGGTGGCCTCCGCGCTCGCGGACGGAGCGGCCGCCGTCGCCACCCGGTACGCCCATGCGCGACTCACTCGGACACCGGCGCTGTCGGCGGTGTCCACCGCCACGGTGCCCACCGGAATCGACCTCTGGCTCGGCCGGGATGCCATGGTGCAGGCGCCCGCCGACGGGAAGGTCCTCGCCGCGGCGCCGGGCCACGTGGAACTCACCTACGGCGCACAGGTGTTGACGCTGTCCTTCCCCCGCGCGGTCCAGCCCCTGTTCACCACCGGTGCGACAGTGCAGGCGGGCGAGGACATCACCCACCTCAGCTCGGGTGCCTCGGTCCACGTCGCACTGCGCGACGCCGACGGCCCCGCTGTCCCGCGGCTGGTCCGTCCCGAGTACGCCGCCGGCTGGCTCGCGCTCACCGCCGACCCCGCCCCGCTCCTCGGCCTTCCGGCCGCATCCGACCGTACGCGCGAGAAGGACCTCCTCGACCGGCGTGACGCCGCGTTCGCCACCGTGCAGGAGCACTACTACGCCAACCCGCCGCGTATCGAACGTGGTTGGCGCCACCATCTGCTGTCCACCGACGGCCGGTCGTACCTCGACATCGTCAACAACGTCACCCCACTCGGCCACGCCCACCCCCGCGTCGAGCAGGCGGTCTCCCGGCAGTTGCGGCGGCTCAACACCAACTCGCGCTTCCACTACGCCTCCGTGGTGGAGTTCACCGAGCGCCTCGCCGCCCTCCTCCCCGACCCTCTGGACACGGTGTTCCTCGTCAACTCCGGTTCGGAAGCGGTGGATCTGGGCCTTCGCCTGGCCATCGGGGCCTCCGGCCGGCAGGACGTCGTCGCGCTGCGCGAGGCGTACCACGGCTGGACGTACGCCTCCGACGCGGTCTCCACCTCGCTCCAGGACAACCCGAACGCCCTGGCCACCCGCCCGAGTTGGGTGCACGCCGTGGACTCGCCCAACTCCTACCGCGGCCGCCACCGCGGGCCGGACGCCGTGCGCTACGCACCCGAGGCCGTCGCGGTGATCGACGAACTGGCCGCTGCCGGCCGCCCGGCGGGAGCATTCATCGGCGAGACCTTCTACGGCAACGCCGGAGGAGTCGCCCTTCCCGACGGCTATCTCGCCCAGGTGTACGCGGCGATACGGCGTCACGGCGGCCTGGCCGTCGCCGACGAGGTCCAGGTCGGATACGGCCGCCTGGGACACTGGTTCTGGGGCTTCGAGCAGCAGCAGGTCGTCCCCGACATCGTCTGTGTCGCCAAGGCCATGGGCAACGGACACCCCCTCGGCGCCGTCATCACGTCCAAGGAGGTCGCGGACCGGTACCGCGACCAGGGCTACTTCTTCTCCTCCACCGGCGGCAGCCCCGTCTCCAGCATCGTGGGCCTCACCGTCCTGGACGCCCTGCGCGACGAAGACCTCCAGGGCAACGCGGCGCGCGTCGGCGGCCATCTGAAAAGCCGGCTTGAGGCACTGGCCGACCGATACGGCATCATCGGCGCCGTCCACGGCTCGGGCCTCTACCTCGGCGTCGAACTCGTCCGGGACCGCGCCGGCCTGGAACCCGCCACAGAAGACACCGCCGAACTCTGCGACCGCATGCTCGACCTCGGCGTGATTGTCCAGCCCACCGGGGACCACCTCAACATCCTCAAGATCAAGCCACCGCTGTGCGTCGACACCACCGCGGCCGACTTCTTCGCCGACATGCTCGACCTGGCCCTCACCCAACTCGGCCACTCCCGCTGACGCCGCACCACGTCGCAGGTCACTCGACCTGCACTCACTAGCGGAGTGTGCGGAGCGTGTCGATGATGTCGTCGGCACGGGTGTCCGGGTTGACGAAGGCCATGCGGAGCACCGTTGCGCCGTGCCACTGGGTCGGCACGCACAGCATGGCGCCCGTTTCGGCGGCACGGGCGGACCATGACGCGTAGTCCTGCGGGCCCCAGCCAGGGCGTTCGAAGAGGACGACGGACAGCTCGGGCTCGATCGTCAGGCGTAGATGGTCACTGGCGCGTATGGCGTCGGCGACCAGTCGGCTGGTGGTCAGTGTCTGTTCCACGGCACGCGCGTACCGCTCGGTTCCGTGGACGGCCAGGCTGAACCAGAGCGGCAGACCGCGGGCGCGGCGGCTGAGGTGGAGGGCCAGGTCCGACGGATTGTGGACGTCGCGGTCGATGGCGTCGAGATAGTGCGCCGACTGACTGTGCGCGGCGCGTGCCGCCGCGGGGTCCCGGTAGAGCAGGGCGCAGCAGTCGTAGGGGGCGAAGAGCCATTTGTGGGGATCGACGATGAAGCTGTCGGCGCGTTCGATGCCGGAGTAGAGGTGCCGCACACCGGGTGCCGCCAGGCCCGCTCCACCGTAGGCACCGTCGACGTGCAGCCACACCTGGTGGCGTTCGCACGCCTCGGCGATGTCATCGAGGTCGTCGATGAGACCGGCATTGGTGGTCCCGGCGGTCGCCACCACGGCGAACACGCCGGCCGTGGAGTCCAGGACCGCGTTCACGGCGGCTCCGGTGAGGTGTCCCCGCTGGTCCACGGGCGCGGTGACGACTTCGATGTCCATCGCTTGGGCCGCGGACCTGATCGAGGAGTGGGCGCTGTCGGCACACACGATCTTCCAGCCGTCCGTCGGCCGGGGCCGGGACGCGGCGGCAGTGGCGCGGGCCGTGATGAGAGCCGAGAGGTTGCCCATGCTGCCGCCGCTGACGAAGCATCCCGCTGCGGTGCCGGGCCATCCGAGCAACCGGGTGAGCCAGGCCAGCGCCTCGTTCTCGGCGTGAATGGCGCCGGCTCCCGCCTCCCAGGTGCCCGCGAAGATGTTCGCCGCGCCGGTGACCGCGTCGAAGGCGAGTGCCGCACGGGTGGGGGCCGCGGGGATGTACGCGAGGTTCGTCGGTCCGTTCTGGGCGCGGGTGGCAGGTGCCAGGACTCGGTCGAAGAGTTTGAGGGCCGCGGCGCCGCCGATTCCCCAGGGGGTGATGGCCGCACCGGCCGCGAGGGCGAGGTCGGCGGCGGGGCGGGCGCCGGTCACCGGATCCGGAGCCCGCGTGATGCGCCGCCGTGCGTAGTCGAGGGCGGCCGCCACGATCTCGTCCTCATCACCCCATACCCGTTGGTCCGCGCGGGAGGGTCTGGTCGTTGACGTGTTGTCGCATTGCGCTTTTTGCATGGCGAGAACCTAGAAAGGTACATCGGAATGCGCAATATGCGGCAGGAATTATGAGCAGAATGCTCAATGCGGCACGCCCGTGCTGTGCCATACTGAGCACCATGCGAAACGTCGACGCCCTCGACGCCCGGATCCTCCTGGCGCTCGACGCGGACCCCCGGGCCACGACGGTTGCCCTGGCCGACCGGCTCGGTCTGGCCCGCAATACCGTGCAGGCGCGTCTGAAGCGACTGGAAGAAGGCGGTCAACTCAGGGAGCACAGCCGGCGCGTGGCACCCGAGGCTCTCGGCTATCCGCTGCTGGCCCTCGTCACGATGTCGATCAGCCAGCGCGTAGGGCAGTCCACCCGCGAGGCGATCCTGCGCATTCCCGAGGTGGTCGAGTTGCTCTTCACCACCGGCGACGGCGACCTGCTCGCCCGCGTGGTCGCCCGCGACACCGAAGACCTGCACCGCATCACGAACCTGCTGCTGGAAGCGCCGGGGGTTGTCCGGTCCAACACCACCATCGTCCTGCTCGAGGTGCAGCCCTTCAGCGTCCGGTCCCTGTTGGAGCGACACGCCGGCCCCTGACTCCGTCCTCTGGAGCGGCCGGGACTCGTCGGCACCGGCCCCGCACAATGGTGACTCACAGCTGGGACGAGGAGGTGCCCGATGACCGAGGAATACGGGACCGAGGCGGACCTGCGGGAGATCGAGCGCGTGGCCGACGCCTGGGCCGCGGCGATCGTCGCCGACGATGCCGACGCGATGGCGGAGTTCATGGCGGAGGAGTGGTGCATGGTCGCACCGACCGGCATCGACGGCCGCGACAAGCTGCTGTCGCTGGTGCGCTCCGGCACGCTCTCGCATTCGGCGATGGAGCGGGTAGGCCCAGCAAGGCTGCGGGTCTACGGCGACACGGCGGTCTGGTCGGCGCGCGTGACGAACACGGCGCACTACGGCGGCGAGCGGTACGACGCCGATGAGTGGACGACCGACGTGTACGTCCGCCGCCGCGGGCGCTGGGTCTGCGTGCTGACGCAGACGACGCCGGCCGGTTCGGAGTAATCCAGCGGTAGGCCCGCGCTGGGCGCTGCGAGGCCGGGGCTTCGAGCCGGACGCGCCCAACGCCCGTACCGGGGTGCGGTGTTCGTGAGCCACACTCGGTCTATGAGGCAACACAATCTCTTCGGTGCCGCACTTCGGGCGCGGCGTGAAAGTACCGACCCTGCCGCGGTTGCCCTCACCGCAGGGGGCCGACGTCGTACTCGCGGACTGCGCAGAGAGGAGCTTGCCGACCTGGCCGGCGTCTCGGCGGACTACATCAGGCGGCTCGAGCAGGGCTGGAGCCACCCGTCGGCCGGTGTCGTGAACTCCCTTGCCCGGGCGTTACGCGTGGACCGGGCCGAGTACGAGCATTTCTGTGCGCTGGCGGGGCACGCCCCCGCTGACGGACCCGTCCCTCGTGACATAGGGCCGGGCGCGCGACGGCTGCTCGAGCGTCTTGAGGGCACTCCGGTGTGCGTCTGCGACGCGACGTGGACGGTGGTCGCCTGGAACAGCGCATGGGAGGCGCTGGCGTGCGGGGAGCAGATGTCACACAGCTGGGATCGGAACCTCGCGTGGCGGGCCTTCAATCCGGATTCCGGTCGCGTCCGCAGATCTGCCGACCAGGCGGCCAGGTTCGAGGCGATGCTGGCGGCGGAGCTTCGGACCGCGTCACTGCGCTACCCCGCGGACGACACCCTGGCCGCCCTGATCGATGAGCTGCGGAGTACGAGTCGGTCGTTCTCTACCTTGTGGGGCAGGGCGGGGGCCGTTGCCCACCAGGATGACCAGTCCGTACTCAGTCACCCCGAGGTGGGTGATATCGCCCTGGACTGTGACCTGTTGACGGTGCGTGACAGCGATCTGCGGGCCATGGTCTTCACTGCGCAGCCGGGTTCTGAGGACGCCGGCCGGCTCAGGGAGCTCGTCGGTGGTGCGGGGCGCGGGCCGACGTCGATGGTGTGACAGTTTGGCCCAGGCTGGGCCCGGGGACCCGTTGCCATCCTTGATCGACAAGGTGAGCCGGTCGGTGCGAGGGCGCGAAGGCGCGTGCCAGGAGTCGAGCCGGCCACCGGCAGTCGTATACCCCATTGATGGAGACGGTGAGCTCGGTGAGCGGTACGGAAATCCTGCAGCGCATGGAAAAGGCGATGAACGAGCACGACTTGGACGAATTCGTCGACTGCTTCACCGAGGACTTCGTCTCGGAGCTCCCGCTCCATCCCGAGCGGAATTTCGTCGGTCGCGAGACCGTCCGGAGGAACTGGGGCGGACTCTTCGCGCACGTTCCGGACCTCGTGGGGACGGTCCTGCAGTCCGTCGAGGACGGTGACCAGATCTGGAGCGAGTGGGAGATTCGCGGGGATACGCAGGCCGGTGTGCCGTACCTGGCGCGTGGTGCGGCCATCCATGGCGTCCGCGACGGGAAGCTGGCGTCGGTGCGGTTCTATCTGGACACCGTCGAGGACGCCACTGAGGCTGCTGGGTAGCCTCGCCGGGCAGAAGTGCGGGCACGGCCGCTGGTGATCATGTGGTTGTCGAGACCCATGAGGACCGAACGAGCCGTGCCTGCGCCGTTTCCTGGTCCTTGTGACTGGTCCTTGTGGCTGATCCGTGTGCCCACGAAGTCGAGCTCGCGAGCCAGGACTTGAGTACTAGACGACCGAAGCTGCCGTGGCACTCCCGTTCGCCTGACGGGCGTCGCGATAGGCCTGCGCCGCGGCCATGAGCGCGTCGAGTGCGTCGCGGGTGTGCTGCAGCTCCTCGATGTGGGCGGAGAGCCGGTCCCGTTCCTGGGCCATGCGCTCGATCGCGGCGTCGGAGTTTTCGTCGCTGGGCGAGTCCACACACGGCAGCGTTTCGAGGATGGTGCGGCTGGACAGTCCGCCTGCGTACATGCGCTGGATGAAGGCGACCCGCTCGACCTCGTAGTCGGTGTAGTGCCGCTGTCCGCCGGCGCTGCGGGTGCTGGTGAGCAGCCCTTGTTCCTCGTAGTAGCGCAGTGAGCGGATGCTGACTCCGGTGCGCGCGGCGAGTTCGCCGATCCGCATCTCGTTCTCCTGTCTGTGACCCCGGCCACATGACTTGCCTCTCACATGGATGTCAGGTTTTACGTTACCTGCCGGGCCCGCCGTTCCGGGTCCTCCGACCAGTACGGACCAGTACAGACCAGTGCGAGGAGTACCGGCATGACCACGTTGTTCGACCGCCACCGTCTCGGTGACCTGGAACTGCCCAACCGCGTTGTGATGGCCCCGATGAGCCGGATCCGGGCCGCGGCCATGGGTCTCGCGACCCCGTCCATGGCGGTCTACTACGCCCAGCGGGCCACCGCCGGGCTGATCATCAGCGAGGGGGTGCAGCCGAACCTGGTCGGGCAGTCCAACCCGGGCACGCCGGGTCTGTACACCGATGAGCAGGTGGCCTCCTGGCGGCCTGTCACCGACGCCGTGCACGCCAACGGCGGGCGGATCTTCGCCCAGCTCATGCACGGCGGCCGGGTCTCGCATCCCGACACCACGGGACTCCAGCCGGTCGGGCCGTCCGCGGTCGCCGCCGCGGGGGAGGTGTTCACCCCGACCGGGCCGCAGGCCCCACCGGTACCCCGCGCCCTGGAGACCGCCGAGGTGCCCGAGCAGGCGCGTTCGTACGCCGATGCAGCCCGGCGCGCCGTCGACGCCGGCTTCGACGGTGTCGAACTGCACGGCGCGAACGGCTATCTGATCTCACAGTTCCTGTCGTCCAACGCCAACCTGCGCACCGACGCCTACGGCGGCCCGATCGCCCACCGCATCCGCTTCGCTGTCGAGGCGGTCGCCGCCACAGTGGACGCCGTGGGCGCGGCCCGCACCGCGATCAGGCTCTCTCCCGGCGGCACCTTCTGGGGTGTGGAGGAGACCGAGGTGCCGGAGCTGTACGCGGCCCTGCTCGCCGAACTCGCCCGCTTCGACCTCGCCTATGTGCACCTGGAGGCGACCACGGAGGAGGAGGTGCTGGTCGGGCTGCGCCGCGCGTGGCCGGGCACACTGATCGTCAACCCGGTACTCCCGATGGGCCCCAAGCAGGCCGACCGAACCGCCGCCGACCACTGGCTCGGGCTGGGCGCGGATCTGATCAGCTTCGGCCGCGCCTTCATCGCCAACCCCGACCTGACCGAACGGCTGCGCACCGGCCTGCCGATCGCACCCGCCGACGAGACCACGTACTACCAGGGCGGCGACGCGGGCTACCTCACCTACTCGGCCTACCAGCACACCGCCTGACCGAAGTCGGCAGGCGGCGGCGGAACAGCGCGATCCCGGCCGGGGATGCTGCGCGCCTCGGCGCCGAAGCGGGAGCCCGCTTCGGCGCCGCTCGCACGATGCCTGCAGCACGAGACCGACCACCTCTTCGGCCACACGTATCTCGACCGACTGTCCAAGCGCGACCGCAGGGACGCGCTGCGGCAGATGGAAGACCGCCGCGAGGACGTCTTCGCGCACCGCGCGACCAAGGCGGCCCGCCTGGGCCAATGAAGAAGCTCGCTGGCAGTGGCGTGGGGTGCACGTCATCTGGTGATTCAGCGGCTGAAGGCGCGGCCGGCCGGCAGTCCGGGGCTGACGAGTCCGCTCTCGTAGGCGATCGAGACCAGGTGAGCGCGGGAGGAGGCGCCGAGCTTCCGCAGGATCCGGTTCACGTGGGACTTGACCGTGAGCGGGCTGATGCTGAGCAGGTGTGCCAGCGTGCTGTTGTCGGGCTCGGTCGCGACGAGGGTGAGTATCTGCCGTTCCCTGGTGGAGAGTTGGTCCAGCATCTGGCTCGGAGGGGCGGCGGCGACCCTCGTGCCGGTGGACGGCGATGAGACGACTGTCCCGCCCCGGCCGATCAGATCGAGTGCCATCACGAAGGGGGCGGCCTCCATCTGCCGGTCGAGGACGCCGGTGACGCCGGCGCGCAGGAGTGGGTCGACGTCCTCGGCGGGTGTGTCACCGATGACGGCGAGCGTGGTCCGGGCTGCGGCTCGGCGCAGGGACAGCAGGGTGGTGGTGTTCGGGGAGGGGGCCAGGGCCATGGCGTCGATGAGGAGGATGTCCGGCCTCGCGGACGGCAGTTGGGCCAGAGCATGGGCGAGCTCGGGGATCTGTGCCTGGACGGTCAGGAAGGCGGAGTCCTCGATGATGCGCGCGTAGGCCTCGCGCAGGAGGGCTGGGCCGCCCGTCAGGAGTACCCGGTGCATCGTTCGTCCTTTGGGTCGCCTAGGGGAGAGTTGAGGAGGGGAGGGGGGATTCGGGCGGTGGCGGTGCCGCTCGAGGTGGGCTCGCGATGTGGCCGGCGCCGCGAGCCCACCGGATGGATCCGTACGTACCCGGGTGTGCTCAGGAGACGGGCTGGGGTTCCTTGGCCCCCTCGGCTTCCTTGGCTTCCGTGTCGTCCGCCGATGTGGCCTTCTGCAGGCTGATGCCTTCGATGTCGAGGTCCGGCAGGACCCTGTCCAGCCAGGCCGGCAGCCACCAGGCGCCCCGTCCGGCGAGGGCTAGTACCGCTGGTACGAGCGTCATGCGGACGGCGAAGGCGTCGATGGCCACGCCGACCGCCAGGGCGAACGCGATGGGTTTGATCAGGGCGTCGTCGAGCGGGAAGAACCCGGCGAAGACGGTGAACATGATCAGTGCGGCCGCGGTGACGACCCGTGCGCTGTGCCGCGCACCGTCGACGACCGATTGGCGGGCCCGGCCGGTGTGAGCCCATTCCTCGCGCATCCCGGACACCATGAACACCTCGTAGTCCATGGCCAGTCCGAACAGCACGCCGATCAGGATGATCGGCAGGAAGCTGACGACGGGGCCGCTGCTGGGCACACCGAGTACGCCGGCCAGCCAGCCCCACTGGAAGACGGCGACGACCAGGCCGAGCGAGGCGCCCACCGAGAGCAGGAAGCCGACGGCGGCCTTGACGGGGATGACCAGCGACCGGAAGACGATCATCAGCAGGAGCAGGCTGAGGCCGACGACGATGGCGACGAAGGGGAGGAGGGAGTCGCTGAGCCGGGTGGAGATGTCGATGTTGACGGCGGTGGTGCCGGTGACCGCGATGGTGGCGCCGGTGGTCTCACGGATGTCGGCGTCCGTCGCGCGGATGTCGCGTACGAGCTGGTCGGTGCGGACGCTGTCCGGGCCGGACTTGGGGAAGACGGTGATGACGCTCTGTGCCGGGTCGCTGGTGGGCTGGGGCGGCAGCACGGCCTGTACGTCCTTGAGGGTCCGCAGCTTCTCGGCCACCTGGGCGCCGGCCTGTGAACTCGCCGCACTCGTACCGTTCTTGGTCTCGGCCAGTACGAGAAGCGGGCCGTTGAAGCCGTCGCCGAACTTGTCGCTGATCGTGTCGTAGGCCTTGCGCTCGGTCGAGGCGTGCGGGGCGGAGCCGTTGTCGGGCAGGGCCAGGCGCAGGTCCGTGGCGGGCAGGGCGAGGGTCACCAGGATGCCCGCGACGGCCAGCACCGTCAGCAGCGGCTTGGCGATGACCAGCTTGGTCCAGCGGGCACCCAGGGTGGGGCGACCGGCGTCCCCCTCGGTGTCGGCGGCCCGCTTCGCGGCGCGGCTGCCGGGCTTGGGGGTGAGCCGGGAGCCCGCGAATCCGGCGACGGCGGGTACGAGGGTGATCGCGGCCAGTACGGCGATGAGTACGGCTCCGGCGGCCCCGAGCCCCATCGTGGTCAGGAACGGGATGCCGATGACGCTCAGGGCGGCGAGCGCGATGATCACGGTGGTGCCGGCGAAGACCACGGCGCTTCCTGCCGTGCCGGTGGCCAGCGCGATGGATTCCTTCGGGTCGGCTCCGCGGGCCAGTTGCTGGCGGTGGCGGGAGAGGATGAACAGGACGTAGTCGATGCCCACGGCCAGGCCCAGCATCAGGGCGAGCGTGACGGCCGTGGACGAGATGCTCACCGCGGGGGCCAGGGCCAGCAGCCCGGTCAGACCGACCGCCACACCGATCAGCGCGGGCACCAGCGCCATGCCGGCGGCGAGCAGTGAACCGAACGTCACGACGAGGACGAGCAGGGCCACGGCCACGCCGATGATCTCCGCCGGACCGACATGAACTCCCTTGCTGCTGTAGACGGAACCGCCGACCGAGGTCTTCAGCCCGTCTGCCTCCGCCGCCTGGGCCGCGTCCTCGATCGCGTTCACGGATGAGGTACGGACCTCCGCGTTCTGCACCGGGTACTGGACCTGGACGATCGCCGTGGTTCCGTCGGCCGAGACGGCGCCGGTGGCGCGCGGAGCGGCGACCGTGCTGACCTGAGGAGCCTTCTCGGCCGCCGTTACGGTCCGGGAGATGGCCGCGGCGTAGGGCGCTTCGGTTATCCGGTGGCCCTCGGGGGCGGTGAAGACGATCTGGGCATTGGCGCCCGAGGCTTCCGGAAGGGTCTTGCTCAGGCTGTCCAGCGCACGCTGCGACTCGGTGCCAGGCACCGTGAAGCGATCGTCGAGCTTGCCGCTGAAGACGCTGACGCACGCGATGAGCGCGGCCAGGACGAAGAGCCATATGCCCAGGACCAGCTTGCGGTGCCGGTAGGCGCTGAGGCCCAGCCGGTGGAGCAGTACGGCCATGACGAACTCCCTAGGTCGGGTGGGGGCCCCGCTCGCCTGGTCGCGGACACGGGCGGCGGAAGCGGGCGGGACGCCGGTCGGACTCCGGCCAGTTGACATGGGCCGATACCGACCGGCGACTTGGTCGATGGCTCGACTTTATCACTTGCTCAAGTCGATCGAACAAGTCGTGCGACTGTTGTGTGAGTCACCCTCGTATAAACAGACTCGGGCGCACCCGTGCACGTACGTGCACGGGTGCGCCCGAGTCGCGCGCTGTGCCGTCAGCTCGCCGGAATCGACACCAGCTCCAGTCGGCCGCCGGCCATGGCCACCACGGCGGACACGAAGGCCTGGAGGCAGGTGTGTTCGGCCTCCTCGTCGGGGAGTGAGAGGTGTTGCATCGTGAGGCCGTCGAAGCCGGCGAGGAAGAAACGCGCGATCGTCTCCGCGGGCTGGGCGAGGGGCTGCCCGGTGCGCTCGGCCGCCTCGGTCACCAGCCGCGCCGTCACCTCGTGCACACCCCGGTGGTGGTTCTCGAGTGCCTCGCTCAGGGCGGGGGTGCGGAGCGCGAATTGGGTGAGTTCCGCGAGGAGTTGATGGCTGGCGGGCTGCTCGCGCACCGTGCGCCAGAGGGCGGCGGCCAGGGTGCTGACCGTCTCCTCGAACCCGGCGCCGGCCGGCGCCGCCGCCTCGACCTGGGCGATCAGATCCTGCGCGAGCTGCTCCATCACGGCGCGGTACAGCCCTTCCTTCGTGCCGAAGGTGTAGTGCACCGTTGCCTGGGCCACCCCCAGCTCGGCGGCGATGGCGCGGGTACTCCCGGCTGCGACTCCTTCCCTCGTCATGAAGTCGATGGCCGCTTTGATCAGCTGGGGGCGGCGCTCGGCCGCGGGAACGTGAGCCATGACTGCATCATACCGACTGAGTCCCACGAACAAGTCGTGCGAACAAGTCGGATCGCGCACAGACGGATGCCGTGCCGGTGGCGCGGCCGCTGAGGTCCGGTCCCTGGCCGCGCGGGTCAGTTCCCGCTGAACGGCGGGTGCATACGTTTCCTGCAACACCCGTGAAGCGGGACGAACGAGGAGGCAGGTCCGTGAAAGAAAGCCAGTTGGATACGTGCGTGATCGGGGCGGGACCTGCCGGTCTTGCGGTCGCCAGGGCGCTCGCGGAGCGGAATCTGCCGTACACGCATCTTGAGCGGCACTCCGGGCCCGGCGGCATCTGGGACATCGACAACCCCGGAAGCCCGATGTACGAGTCGGCCCACTTCATCTCCAGCAGGACGCTGTCAGGGTTCGGCGGTTTCCCGATGCCCGACCACTTCGCGGACTACCCGCCGCACCGGCAGATCCTGTCGTACCTGCGGTCCTTCGCCGACGCCTACGGCCTGACGGACCGCATCGAGTTCGGCGTCGAGGTCGCGAACGTCGAGAAGAACGCGGACGGCACGTGGACGGTCACCCGGGCCGACGGGCGGGAAAGCGCGCACGGTCAGGTCGTCGTCTGTACGGGCTCGCAGTGGCACCCCAACATCCCTGAATTGCCGGGGGAGTTCAGCGGAGAGGTCCGGCACACCATCGGCTATCGCAGCGCGGATGAGCTGCGGGGCAAGCGGGTCCTGGTCGTGGGCGCGGGGAACTCCGGCTGCGACATCGCCTGCGATGCGGCCCGGACCGCGGACCGCGCGGTGATCAGCATGCGGCGCGGGTACTGGTTCATCCCCAAGCATCTGTTCGGCCGGCCGGTGGACACCATCGCCAACAGTGGGCCGCACCTGCCGATGTGGCTGGCGCAGCGCGTCTTCGGCGGGCTCCTTCGGATCATCAACGGCGACCCGACGCGGCTGGGGCTGCCGAAGCCGGACCACAAGCTGTTCGAGACCCACCCGGCCATCAACTCGATGCTGATCCACCATCTCCAGCACGGCGACATCACCGCCAAGCCCGGGATCGCCCGCACCGAGGGTCAGACCGTGTACTTCACCGACGGCACGAGCGACGAGTTCGATCTCGTCCTGCTGGCCACGGGCTACGTCCACAAAGTGCCGGTCGCGCAGCGGTACTTCGGCGACGAGCAGCACCCGGACCTGTACCTGTCGTCGTTCTCGCGCGAGCACGAGGGCCTGTTCGGCGTCGGCTTCATCGAGACCAACTCCGGTGCCTACCAGCTCTTCGACTCCCAGGCGCAGCTGATCGCCGCGTACATCCATGACACGCGTCACCTGCTGCCGAGCGCGGAGCGGTTCGCTCAGATGATCCGCGCCGACCGGCCGGACCTGACCGGCGGGCTGAAGTTCGTCGACTCGCCCCGCCATACCGGCTACGTCGACAGCGCGGCCATAGTGAAGTACCTGGGCAAGGTCGCGAGGCAGATGGGCTGGCGGACCGAGGGCCAGCCGCCGCCCGTACGGTCCCTTCGGCCTGCGGAGGCGACGGCATGAGCAGATTCGACTTCACCGACAAGGTCATGCTGGTGACCGGTGGCGCGGGCGGCATCGGCAGTGCGCTGTGCCGTCGTTTCGCCTCCGGCGGCGCCCGCTGCGTCGTCGTCGACATCGACGGGGTACGCGCCATGAAGGTGGCCGCGGACCTGCCGGGCATCGGGCATACCGGCATCGGCTGTGACCTGCTGGACCGCGCCCAGGTGGAGCTGCTGTTCCAGGTGGTCGCCGATGACCACGGCCGCCTGGACGTACTCGTCAACAACGTGGGCATGACCAACGCGGAACGCTTCGACGTCCGCAGCGTCGAGAGCATCGAGCGGGAGATCACCCTCAACCTGACGTCACCGCTGGTCGCGACCCGGATCGCGATCCCCCTGCTGAAGGCTTCTCGGGACGCCCGGGTCGTCACCACGGTCTCCCTCGGCGGGATCTTCCCGCTGGGCGAGACCCCGATCTACACCGCCTCCAAGTTCGGGCTGCGGGGCGCGATGCTCGCCATCGGGCTCGACCTGAGGAGCAAGGGCATCCTGGCCGGTTCGGTCCTGCCGTCGGCGACCGATACCCGGATGCTGCGTCAGGAAGCCGTGGACGGCGGGAACTCCATGCAGTTCCAGGACCGGCCCCAGCAGCCCGTCGACGTCGTCGCGGCCGTGGTGAGCCTGCTGGACAAGCCCCGGCTGGAGGCCTACCCGCGGCCCGGCGAGTCCCGGCTGGTGCGTTTCGCGATGCTCATGCCGAACCTGCTGCCCAAGGTTTTCCCGCTGTTCCGCAAGCGCGGTGACCGCGGAATGGCCCGCTATCTGGAGGAACTCCGCCGACGGGGACTGGCCCGCCAGAGCGACGGCCGCTGGGAGCTGGTGGAGAAAGCATGACCACGAACGAGACGCTGCGGGTCGTCAACCCTGCCACCGGTGAGCCGATCACCTCCCTGCCCGCCGCGAGCACCGACGACGTCGCCAAGGCGGCCGAGCAGGCCCGGCAGGTCCACGACTCCGGGGTGTGGTCGCGGCTGCCGGTCCGGGAGCGCGGGGCGGTGCTGCTGCGGCTGGCCGACCTCATGGAACGGGACGCCGAGGTCCTCGCCCGGCTGGACAGCGAGGACGCGGGCAAGCCGATCACGGAGTGCCGTACGGGCGACGTACCGGGCGCGATCGAGTCGGTGCGCTGGTTCGCCGAGGCGGCCGACAAGGTCTTCGGCCGTATCGCGCCGAGCGGGCCCGACGCTCTCGGTCTCATGAGCCGCGAACCGGTCGGCGTCGTCGCGGCGATCCTGCCGTGGAACTACCCGCTGGCCATGACCGCCTGGAAGGTCGGCCCGGCCCTGGCCGCGGGCAACTGTCTGCTGGTCAAGCCCGCCGAGGCGACCCCGCGCTCGGCCCTGCACCTGGCCGCACTCGCCACGGAGGCCGGCCTGCCCGAAGGGGTGCTCACGGTACTGCCCGGATACGGCCAGGAAGCCGGGGCGGCACTCGCCCGCGCCCCCCTCGTGGGGGCGCTCTCCTTCACCGGATCCACTACGACCGGCCGGCACATCCTCAGGGCCGCCGCCGAGAGCAACTTCAAGCGTGTCTCGCTGGAGATGGGCGGCAAGAGCCCCCAGGTGCTGATGGCCGACGCGCTCTCCTACGGCGATGAGCTCATCGACAACATGATCGAGTCCGCGTTCCTGACCATGGGGCAGAACTGCACGGCCGGCACCCGGATCCTGGTCCACCACAGCATCGCCGAGGAGGTCCTGGAACGGTTCACGGCCGCGGCGATTGAGCTCGTCATCGGCGATCCGGCCGACCCGCGCACGCAGTTGGGGCCGCTCATCAACCGCGCCGCCTTCGACCGGGTCGCGGGAGCCGTGGAGGCCGCCCGGGCCGGCGGAGCCCAGATCCACACCGGGGGACTGCCGCATGGTCTGCCTCCGCGCGGCGCGTACTACCCGCCCACCGTGATCACCCGAGCCCCCGACGGCAGCGACGTCCTCACCACGGAGTTGTTCGGTCCGGTCGTCACCGTCCAGACCTTCACCTCCGAGGACGAGGCGGTACGCAGGGCCAACGCCACCGAGTACGGTCTCGCCGCCTCCGTCTGGACCCGCGACCTCGATACGGCGCTGAGGCTGGCCCGCGGTATCGAGGCCGGCGTGGTCTCCGTCAACGCCTACAGCGAGGGTGACATCACCACGCCCTTCGGCGGCTGGAAGCAGTCGGGATTCGGCGGAGCGGAGAAGTCCACCGACGCCTTCGACCAGTGGAGCCGGGAGAAGACGATCTGGATCCGCACCCGCTGACCCAGGGCGTGTAACACGCCCTGGACCTCAAAGGCGATCGGCACGCATCCGCTCCCGGAGCCGGCCCGGAGACGTGCCGTGCCAGCGGCGTACCGCGCGGCGCAGCGCCCGTTCGTCGGAGAATCCCGCCCGGCGGGCGATGTCGCGCAGGGTCAACTCCGGGCGGAGGAGGAGCTGTTCGACGCGTTCCCGGCGCACTCCCTCGACGAGTGCCTCGTACGTCGTGCCGCAGTCGGCCAGCCGACGGCGCAGCGTCCGCTCGCTCGTCGCATGCCGCCGCGCCTGCTCACCGAACGACGGCACCACCGGGAGGCTCTGCGCGACGGAGACCTCCAACACCTCCAGCAGATCCTGCTGGTCACGACGGGAAGCCATCTGCGCGTCGAGCGTCTCCAGCGTCGACGCGTAGCTCACCGGATCCCGGCCGGGCATCCGGATACGGGCCCACGCCGGGTCGATGACCATGCGGTTGGTGGGCGTACCGAATCGGACCGGACAGCGGAACAGGGCGCCGTACAGGTCGAGTTGGCGTGGTGACGGAAAAGAGAACTGCACCGCTCTCGGCGCGAAGGCCGGATCGACGGCCAGCCGGGACAGGGTGACCACGGAGGCGTACGCCTCCTCGATCAGGAAGGTGGCCACGGCCGGGTCCATGGCGGGATCGGGAAGATCGGCGCGTATGACGAAGGCGTCGTCCTCCTCGTCCACACCGGCCGACCACACCACCATCGCCCCGGACAGATTCTGGTACTTCACCCCGGTCTCGATGGCGTGCCGCAGCGTGTCGTCGGCCATCAGCGCGAAGCCGAGCAGACCCCACGCGGTCAGATGCTGCGCCGCGCCGACCTTCAGCCCCAGGCGCTCGTCCCCGGTGAGCTCCAGCGCACGCCGGATCAGCGCACTGCCCTGCCGGTACGACACCCGCAGCGCGGCGGAGCGCATGAGCGTCTCGTCCAGTCCCATCTGTTTCAGCAGGGGACGCAGATCGACGCCGCGCTCGTCGGCGACCGCGACCAAGTAACGCAGGATGTTCGGCTGGATCGTCGCCGACGTACTGCGGCTGGTCCCGGAAGAGTCTGCCGCGCCGGGGGCAAGAGACATCGCACTCACCTTCTCCTCGACGACCACCGTAGACAGCCGACATCACCGGCCGCGCACTGTGGCCTCCGAAGCCCGCTGTACGGCCCCTGGTGTCCTGAGCCCGCCTTCCGCGCTTGGTACGACCGCGCGGGCTCTAATGCCTGAGGTCGATCATGCGCACCGGCTGCCCTGTCGTGCGGGCGATGGTTTCGAAGTCGCGGTCGAAGTGGAGCAGGGTGAGGCCTGCTTCTTCCGCGGCGGCGGCCACGAGGAGATCGACGGATCCCGTGCTGCGGTGCTCCCCTTTGGCGGTCAGTTGTTCCTGGACGACGCGGGAGCGGCGGTAGACGCCGTCCGGCATGGGGCACCAGGCGTAGTGGGCGTCGAATGTGGCCTTCAGGCGGGTGCGGTCCGGGGCCGAACGGGCCGAGTACAGGACTTCCAGTTCGGTGAGGTCGCAGATCGCGACGAGGCCGGCGCCGATCCTGTCGTCCCAATCGGCCGTGTTCTGGCGGAGCAGGACGCGGGCGAGGGCGGACGTGTCGATCAGGTAGTCGGCGACGGTCACTCGTCCGCTGCGGTGTCGCGGTCGTCGTCAGGGCCCGTGCTCGTGGGGCGGTACGAGTGCTTGTCCAGGAGCAGGTCGATGTCCAGGGCACCGTCGGCCACCAGTTGGCGGGCTTCTTCGAGAGAGCGCAGCCGCCGGTAGCGGGCCGTGACTTCCCGTAGGGCCGTGTTGATGGTGTCGCGCTTGGTGGTGGTGTCGAGTTCCTTGGCCGCTTCTTCCAGCGCCTCGTCGTCGAGATCGATGACCGTCCGACTCATGATGCCTTCCTCCGCCCGCCGACCGTGTATATCAGGACACCCGGTCGTTTATATACCGGCCAGGTCCGAGCAGTGGAGCCGCTCCTCCCGCCCGCGCATGCAGCGGGGGGAGGGAGACGGCGGTGCCATATGGCGTCCCGCTGGTCAGAACAGCTCCGACGACAGTAGTTCGGCGGCGGGCCGCAGAGTCCAGAGGTCGCCGCCGGGCGGTGGGGTGAGCTGGGGCAGTGCCGCCCGCGCGTTGCGGTCGCCCGCGTCGGCGGCTGCGTGGATGACGTCGTTCGCCTTCCAGATCTCGAACTTGGACTCGGGGTGGGGCCAGGGCGCCGTGCCCGTAGCGGCAGGGAGAAGGAAGTCGACGGCCTTGAACACGCTCTGGCCGTCGGGGCCTTGGTGCTTCCAGAGGTTGACGCCCACGTGCCGTCCGACGTCGGCGAGCCGGGCCAGGGCGAGCAGGTTGAAGGCGGAGTAGTGGTAGCTGCGGGTGCGACGGATTTCCTCCGGCTGGCTGCCGTCCGGGGCGATGCCCTGGTCGATACGGGTGGTACGCGCCTGGAGGACGGTCTCGCGGGCCAGTTGGGGGCGCCCGACGGACAGTGCGATGGCGGCCACCTGCATGTCGGCGAAGGTTCCGTGGTTGTTGACGGCCGCGGACTCCTCCTTGCCGAACTCGCTTGTCGTCCACCAGTCGAGGAACTGGGCGGACCAGGAACGGAATCCGCCATGGTCGGCACGGGTCCAGCCGGGGGCACCCGTGTCCAGGATCGCGGCCGCGTCGAGCAGGCTCGTAAAGCCCAGGGAGAACTCGATGAGACCGGCCGCCCGGCCGTCGTCACCGCAGGGCACGAACTGGGCGTTGATCAGGCGCGGGTTCATCCTCGTCTCCGGGGTGACGAACCAGGTGCGCAGGATGTCGGACGCGTGCCGGGCGTAGGCGGCCTTGCCGGTGTAGTACCAGGCGAGGCTGAGGGTGTAGGCGGAGGCGAAGACGTAGGCACGTTCGGAGTGGTCGGGGATCTGGTCGGCCTCCGGGTTGCGCTGGCCGTCCTTGCTCACATACGGGCAGCCCAACGGGTTGTCGGGCGTCTTCGGTTGGCTCGGCCACCAGTACGGGGCCTGACTCAGGTAGTCGTGCTTGTCACCGCTGGGCGGAGTCTGCGTCTTGTCGGCGACGCTCCAGGGGCCCTGGCCGAGCCAGTTGTCGGCTTGCTCGACCAGGTCGGCGAGGGCGCGTCGCCGCACCGGGTCGCCCTGGTTGAGGCGCTGCTTCGCGTGCACCAGGCGTTTGCCGTCGAGCACGACGGTTCGCGGGGCGTGCTGCCCGGCGACCACCGTGCCGGCCGGGACAGCGGCCGCGGTCGGCACGGCGGCTCCGCTCGGGACCGCGGGGACGAGCAGTGACAACATGGCCGCGCCTAGGGACAGCAGGCCGACGGTACGTTTGTGCATGACGGCTCCTCATCACATGGATGAACGACGTTCACATGCGCACCCGTTGGACGGTAGAAGCGTCAC
Source organism: Streptomyces ureilyticus (assembly GCF_011045025.1). GTDB lineage: Bacteria > Actinomycetota > Actinomycetes > Streptomycetales > Streptomycetaceae > Streptomyces > Streptomyces ureilyticus. The sequence continues at coordinate 11,201 of NZ_JAAKZX010000031.1, read as the reverse complement.
TCGCTGACGGCAATACCCGTGACGTGATGTCATCCGATGAATGGGCGCAACTTGGCCAGTCATTCGTCGTGACGGGCAGCGGGCTTGGCTCTGCATGCGCCGAGAGGTCGGACCTATGGGCGGTGAGCGTGGTCGGGTGGGCTGCAGAGCAAGGACCCCTCGAAATCGTCCGGATATCCAGACGTCCCGAGGGGCCCTGTCGTTGCTGCTTACCGCATCACTTCGCTGCTCACCGCATCACTTCGCGGGCTTGTAGAAGGTGTAGACGGCGGAGTACGGGACGCTGGTCTGGTCGCTGCCCGTGCAGGCGGTGGTGGGGGCGACGCCGCCACTGGTCTTGAGGCGCTGGATGTAGGAGACGTCGGCGAAGACGCCCGTGCCGCGCGTGCCCGTGGACTCCAGGAGGAGTTCGGGGATGGTGCCGGACTTGGGGGAGGTGGCGACGACGGCGGCGTTGACCGCGCTGCCGTCCACCGTGGACACCCAGACGGGGCCGCGGGAGTGGAGGGCGATGGGGCGGTGGGAGCCGTCCTTCTTGTCCGAGAGGGTGGCGGCGGGTTCCAGCAGCTTCCAGGCGCCGTCGGTGCAGGTGTAGGTCTGGACGCCCTTGGCGTTGAAGACGCCGGTGAGCCGGTGGCCGTCGGGGACCTTCAGGGAGTCGGGGATCTTCGGCGTGGCGGCGGCCTTGGTATTGGCGCCGGCGGGCTTCGACGTTGGTGTGGCCTGGCCGGCCGTCGCGCTGATCAGCGTGCCGGCGGTCACGGCGGCTATGGCCGTGGTGGTGAGGATGAGACGTCTGGCGAGCTTCATCAGGTGTGTCTCCAGAAAGATTTTTCTGAGCGTTTCCTGGCTGTGGACGCGAATGCCGTGCATGTCCCGAGTGCCGGGACGGCATGGTCTGGTCCGTCAAAGCATCCGGGGTCCGATAAATGATCTTGAACCCTCAATGGCGCACTGTATCGTCCGGACCGCCGACGAGAACGAGTGGGGGGCACACCCGGCGGCCGGGCCGCCGCGACAAGAGCCCCCACGCGCACGGAAGTTGGACATTCCAGGTGTACGAAGGGCATCACCGCCCGTGCCCCTTCACCTTCCCGATCACGGGCCGCGACCGAACTCGCCAGAAGCCCCGATTCCGCGAACCGCCCCCGGGTACCCGCAGCATGCGGCGCGACGCCACGGCGCACGCACACCCCCGGGAGGCCGCCATGGAACTCACCCTCGTCGAGGAGAATCCGTACCGCTTCCGGATCGAACCCCGAGGCGACATGCGCGTACCGGGCATCGTCTTCGCGTCCCACGACCTGCTCGAGGACGCCGAGAAATCGCTGGAGCAGGTCGTCAACGTGGCCACGCTGCCCGGCATCGTCGGAGCCTCGTACGCCATGCCGGATATCCACTGGGGCTACGGCTTCCCCATCGGCGGCGTGGCGGCGACCGACGTGGACGACGGCGGCGTCGTCTCGCCCGGCGGGGTCGGCTTCGACATCTCGTGCGGGGTGCGGCTGCTGGCCGCCGACGGTGACCGGCGGTCGCTGTGGCCCGCGTTGCCCGATGTCATGGACGGGCTCGACCGGGCGATCCCGCGCGGCGCGGGCCCCGGAGGGGTGTGGCACCTGAGCGGGCCCGGGGAACTGGAGCGGATCCTGGACGGCGGTTCCCGGTACGCCGTGGAACGCGGCCACGGCGAGGAACGCGACCTCACCCGCTGCGAGGACGGCGGCGCGGTCGCCGACGCCGACGGGGCGCAGGTCAGCGGCCGGGCCCGGGAACGCGGTCTCGGGCAGGTCGGCAGCCTCGGATCCGCCAACCACTTCCTGGAGGTCCAGCAGGTAGCCGAGGTGTACGACGAGCGGGTCGCCGCCGCGTTCGGGCTCGTCCGCGACCAGGTGTGCGTGATGATCCACTGCGGTTCACGGGGGCTCGGGCACCAGATCTGCACCGATCACGTACGCGCGATGGACCGGGCCATGAACCGGTACGGCATCACCGTGCCCGACCGGCAACTGGCCTGTACGCCGGTCGACTCGCCCGAGGGAAGGGCGTACCTCGGCGCGATGGCCGCCGCCGCCAACTACGGCCGCGCGAACCGCCAGTTGCTGTCCGACGCCACCCGCCGGATCTTCCACCGCGCCGCCCGCACCCGGCTGTCCCTCGTGTACGACGTCTCCCACAACCTCGCCAAGCTCGAGACCCACACGGTGGACGGGGCCCGGCGCCGGCTGTGCGTCCACCGCAAGGGCGCCACTCGGGCCTTCCCGCCGTGGCACCGCGAACTGCCCGAGGACATAAGGGAGTTCGGCCAGCCGGTGCTGATCCCCGGCACGATGGGCACCGCCTCGTACGTACTGGCCGGAGTGCCCGGCGGCGACGCCTTCCACTCCACCTGCCACGGCGCGGGGAGAGTGATGAGCCGTCACCAGGCCGCGCGTACGGTCGCCGGGAAGGAGCTGCGGGCCCGGCTCGAGCGGGGCGGCATCGCGGTACGCCCGCGATCGCTGCGCGGCCTCGCGGAGGAGACCCCGGAGGCGTACAAGGATGTCAGCGCGGTAGTGGAGGCGAGCGAGGGGGCGGGGTTGTGCCGTACGGTCGCGCGGCTGGTTCCGCTGGGGGTGGTGAAGGGCTAAGGCACCCCTCCCACTCATACTCACCCCTCACACATCAATCGTCACCGCGCACGTCCAGCCGTACGGACCCGGCTCGATGTGCAGTTCATGCCACGACACGGCCTTCGGTACGGCGCCGGTGATCTCCACGGCCGACAGGTCGGCGACGGCCAGTCGTACGTCGACGGCGCTGCCGGGCGTCTCCGTCTCGAGTTCGACGTCCACGGGGACCTGGCCGGGCACTTCGAGGCGGTAGACGACCTCGTCGAGGAGGGCGGCCAGGAGGTCGTCGTCGCAGTTCCCGGACAACTGGGCGCGCTGGACCGCCGTCGGCCGCACGGCGGAGACGTCGGCGAAGCAGTCCACCATCCCGTGCACGGCCTCTACCAGGCAGTTCTCCCGGGTCGTGCCCCACGCCTCGATCCGCACGTCCGCGGTGTGCGGCACCAGCCGATGGCCGCTCTCGCCCTGCGCACGGGCCTGCCTGTCGTCGTACGTCTCGCCGACCATGTTCACCGGGTGCCCCGTTTGTCCCGTACGCATGTGTCGTCGGCACGCAGAAGACGACGAAGGCGACGCCTGCGTGCCGACAGCACCTGCCTTACGGCCGCCCTACCTGTTCGGCTCCGCCTGGCTGATGTCGGCGAGCGCGGAGCGCGGGTCGCGTTCCACGGCCAGGTCGCCGATGCTGAGCGCACCGACGAGGTGGTCCTCCTCCACGACGGGCAGCCGCCGCAGGGCGTGCTCCCGCATCAGCCGCACCGCCTGGTCGATGTCGTCCTGCGGGGAGACGGTGACCAGATCGGTGCTGCACACCTCGCGGACGGGGGTGGCGGCGGGGTCCCGGTCCTCGGCCATGGCCCGGATCACCAGATCGCGATCGGTCACCAGGCCGCGTACGTGGTCCTCCTCGGTGATGAAGACATCGCCGATGTTCTTCTCCCGCATGAGCTTGGCGACCTCGGGGAGCGGGGTCTGCTCGGTCACCGTCACCGGGTCCGCTGTCATGACTTCCCGGACGTGCTGCGCCATGGCTACCTCCGTGTGACTCCCGGGATGAGCACCGGAAACGTGCCTGATGAGCCGGTGCTCGGTCGCTCCGCCGAGTACCCGGCGGATGTTCCTCCATGCACGCGTGAGGAGCCGGCCGCTCGGGTACTCGCAGGCTCGATCGCGGAGGGCCCGCAGGCGCGGGCGAACCTGGCGGACGTGGCGGAAAGAAGGCGGGCATCATGCGTTTCCAGAACCGTCGGCAGGCGGGGCAGGACCTCGCCGCCGCGCTGCTGCGACGGGCGGAAGGCGGCGGTTACGTCGACCCCCTCGTCCTGGCCCTGCCCCGCGGCGGTGTCCCCGTCGCGGCGGAGATCGCGCACGCCCTGCGCGCGCCGCTGGACGTCCTGGTGGTGCGCAAGATCGGCGCGCCGGGGCAGCCGGAGGCCGGGGTCGGCGCGGTCGTGGGCGAGGATCCGCCGGTGTTCGACCAGGAGGCGCTGGCGCTTCTGGACATGACCGAGTACCAGTTCACGCAGGCCGTCGCCCGACAGCGCGCGGAGGTCCACCGCCTGGAGTCGCTCTACCGCGAGGGGCGTCCCGCTCCCCGTCTACGGGACCGCACGGTGATCCTCGTCGACGACGGCCTCGCCACCGGCGTCACTGCCCGCGCCGCCCTCCTCCACCTGCGCCGTCACTCGCCCGCCCGGCTGGTGCTCGCCATTCCGGTCTGCTCCGGGCTCGGCGTCGTACGCCAGCACGAGGCGGACGACGTGATCTGCCTGCATCAGCCCGAGCACTTCTACGCCGTGGGGGAGTGGTACGTGGACTTCGGCCAGCTGTCCGACCGCGAGGTGATCGACACGCTGCGCAGCGTCCACACCAGGGCGTAGCCCGCCGCCGGAGGCACCCCGCGGGGAACGAAGCGACCGGCCACACTCAACCCGCACCCGACAACGAACCCGCTTGCTCAACCCCGGAGGGGCCGGCGCCCCACGAGCGGAGCCGGCTCGTTCGTAGCCCCCGGCTCAGTTCCCGCGCGAACTCCTCGATCAACGCCTGTGGTTCGCCCAACGGGGAGAGAGGAGAGCCCGCAGGGAGCTGCGGCGCCGGCGCATCCCCCGCCGGCACAACCCCCGGCATCGGCTGTCGTTCACCCATGACTCACGCTCGCTTACTGATAGCGCCGCCAGAAGTGGATCAGCGTACGGAATACGGGCAATTGCCGCGTCTCGACCCGCCGTCCGCGGGATGAAGAGCCCTCGGGCCGGCCCGAGGGCTCCGCGCCCGCCCAAGTGCTCCGCGCCGCTCGTGGGCGCACACTGGTAGGACACCCGAAGAGGTGGGTGCCGTCGGTGCTCACAAGGGGGTGCTGGCCGATGGCGAGGACACATCGCACGACGATGAGACTGTGGCGCTGGCGGAGCAACCCGCTGCGACGGCGCGTGGACGTCGTCGAGGCCTGGCTGCTGCTCGGCGCATGGCTGTTCGCCCTGGTGGGCGGTCTGATCGCGGGGCTGGCGACGGCCGAGGTGGTGAGCCGCAGCGTGGACCGGCAGCGCGAGGAGCGCCGCCCGGTGACGGCGCTGCTCGCCGAGAACGCCCCGGAACGGTCGGCGACCCAGTCCGTGGACGACGACCTGGTCTGGGCCACGGTCCGCTGGAAGACACCGGACGGCACGGCCCGCACCGGCGACGCCCAGGTCAAACCCGAAGCCAAGAAAGGCACCCGGACCACGATCTGGACCGACCGGCACGGCACCCTGGTGGCGAAGCCCCTCAACGACGCGGAAGCCGTCCTGCAAGCGGTGTCGGCCGGCCTGCTCGCCGCGACGGGCGCGGGCGGCGCCGTCTGGCTGACCGTCTGGACGGTGCGCGTACGCCTCGACCAGCGCCGTATGCGCGAGTGGGACGCGGAGTGGGAGCGCGCCGACCTGCGCTGGGGCGGGAGGACGGGCTGACCCCTCGCTCAACAAGCCCGGCGCACTCGCTCAAGCCCAGCCCACTCGCTACTCGCTCAAGCCCAGCCCACTCGCTCAAGCCCGGCGCCCTCGCTCGTGTGCCGCGCATGTGCCGCTCAGGCCGGCACCCGGTCCAGGCCCAGCGTGTGGACCCTGCCCTCCAGCATCGCGCCCACGCCGAGGGCGGCGCACACGTCGGGCCGCTCGGCGATATGCACCGGCATGCCCGTCGCGGACCGCAGCATGTGGTCGAACCCGGGCAGCAGAGCGCTGCCGCCGACCATCATGATCCCGCGGTCCGCGAGATCGGCCACCAGATCAGGCGGGCAGTCGCGCAGCACCCTGCCGATCCCGTCGAGCACCGCGGTGAGCGGTGTCTGGATCGCATTGCGTACGGCGGCCGTGTCCACGAGCACCGAGCGGGCGAGCCCCGTGGCCACGTCCCGGCCGTGGATCTCGGTACGGGCGGGCCCCTCCGGGGTGAGACCGTTGCCGGACAGGGCGAGCTGCAAGGGACGTACGGACTGACTCGGCAGCACCAACTCGTGCTCATGGCGCAGATGCTGGACGATCGCGTGGTCGACGGCCTCGCCGCCGACGGGGAGACGCTCGGCGGTCACGACGGAACCAAGGGAGAGGACGGCGACCTGCGTGGCCGCCGCCCCGCACACCATGATCATGGTCGCCTCGGGCTGCTCCACGGGCAGCCCGCAGCCGACCGCCGCCGCGATCAGCGTGTCCACCAGCTCGACCCGCCACGCCCCGAGTCCGACCAGCGTCTCGACCGCCGCGCGCCGGGCGAGCGGGTCGGCGTCGTGCGGCGTACAGGCCGCCGCCCGCAGCCGCGGCTTACGGCGCAGCGTGCGGCGGAGGCGTTCGCCGAGCAGTTGCCGCAGCATCCGCTGCGCCATGTCGATGTCGACGACCGTGCCGCCGGAAACGGGCTTGACGACGCGGATGTAGTCGGGCGTACGGCCGGTCATCCTCTCGGCCAGTTCCCCGACCGCGATCAGCCCGCCGGTCCTCGTATTGACGGCGGCCATACTCGGCTGATCCACGACCAGCCCGGCACCCTTCACGAACACACGGGTCCTCGCCGCCCCCAGATCGACGGCGAAATGACAGCGGCGCAACTGCTCCAGACTGGCACTGGCGGCCATGGCAGATCCTCCCGAGAGCGCAGACCGTGGGGGCCGCGCCGGGTGGCGGGCCTCTTTGGCATCGTGAGGGCGCTGACGAGGAGTCGCCTTTCGAGGTGGGCCGGGTGGGGTGCCGCTGAACGGGGGGATTTGCACGCGCTGGGTGCGAGGCGTCATCTGGGCCAGACGTTGTTGAGGACCTCTTCCAGGGACTCCACCGTCACCGCGCACTCCGTCTCCCGGCGCAGCAGCCCCGCGTGCCGCGGGCTCCGGGCGTAGCCGATGGCGGGCAGGCCGATGGCGCGGGCGGCGGTCAGTTCGGCGACGGAGGAGGCGATCAGTACGGCATCCGAGGGGAAGGTGTGCAGGGCGGTCAGGGCCCGGTTCAGGCAGTCGGGGTTCGGCATCAGGAGGGACAGATCCTCGGTACGTCCGTGGATGCCGCCCCGCAGGGTCAGCGCTCGTGGTCCGAGCGCCGTCCGGACGGCGCTCGGCGCGTTGTCCGCGACGACGGCGACATCACGGCGGTAGGCGCGGAGCATCACGATCAGGGTGTCGGAGCCACGGGTGGGCAGGGCCTCGGCGGCTGCCTCCTTCTCGATCCGGTCGAGCGCTCGGCGCAGCTCGGGGCTCAGGCGGTGCCCCGCGAGCGCGCGCAGCAGATCGAGCGGATTCGGACGTCCTTCCAAGGGTGGCGTCGGCCCGTCCGAGGCCAAGAGCCGCGCACCACTCAGCGCTTCGTCGGGGTCTCGCAGTTCGGCCAGGAGCGCGGTGAGCTCGCGGGTGGCCTGGGACTCCGACTTGTTCATGTCGTACAGGCGGACCAGTGGGCCGTCGAAGCCCAGCAGGACGGCCTGAGCGTCATCCAGGAGGGCGCGCAGGGAGGGGCGACGGACGGAGGCGCGGGCAGACGGCCGGCCGGACAGCCGCACCCGGTAGGTCACCGAGAGGCCCGGAACCGGCCAGGGGGGCAGGTTTGTTTTCAGCAGCCACACCGCCGGGTGCGCCCTGCGCAAGCTCCGAGTGATGCGCCCTCCCTCCTTACGGAAATGACCTAGCAGGAGTCCGGGCACGTCAGAGATGTCGGCCTGGACGAAGGCCACGGGATCGTCGACATGCCAGTGCAGCTCGATCGGCAGCTTGAAAGGATCGTCGCCGTAGCTTGGCAGGGTCATCGTGGTCGTCATCTCATGGGTGGTGAGGTCGACCTCGTAGTACGTGACGAGAGCGCCCGAAGTGCGCTCGCCGGGCGGCCGGGCACCGTCGAGCAGCGTCAGCGAGCCGTCGGGCAAGGTGTGGACGACGGCGGTGCGGCCCCCTGTGGGTGGGTGGACGGAGGTGACGTCGCGGGTGGTGAACGGGCCGCGCACCAGGTCGCGCGACTGCTCGGGCCCCGGTTCGGGTTCGGGCAGGGGATCCGGTTCCGCGGCCGGGCGCGGGAGTTCCAGCGAGCAGTACCAGGCGATGAGCCGGCCTGCGTCCGGCTCCCGGTACAAGGGCCGGAACCGCGCGGGGTCGACGGCGGCGGGGCCGCTCGCGAGCTCCTGATGGAGTACCGGGGAGAGGACGACCGTGACATCCGCCGTGTCGGTGTCGGAGCGCTCCAGCGCGGCCCCGAGGGCGGGCTGGGCGGCGTGCCAGAACGTCGCCCGGACCTTCGGCGGAGGCTGCTCCGACTCCGCCAGAACGGCGGGCAGTTCATGCAGCACGGCGTCCAGCAGCGGCAGCACGGAGGTGCCGGGCTCGGCGGTCACGAGGAAGCCGTCGTCGAGACCGGACAACTCGTACTGGCCCTCGTACTGGCCCGCCGACGACAGCATCCCGGGCAGAGCGTGCCCCAGGGCGTCGCGGGCCCGGGCGCGCTCGCGCCGCTCCGTGAACTCGACGAAGACGGTGGCCCCCGTGCGATCGGCGGTGAGCAGTTCCTGGTAGAGCTCCCGCAACGCCGCGTCGACCGGCTCCCCGTGCTGCCGCTGCCGGCGCTCGGCGTAGGACTCGTACGACTCGATGGCCTCGACGATCCGGCCCTGGCCGCGCAGCGCGAGGATGTGCAGTCGGCGGAAGTCCTCGCGCTCGGGGTGCTCCTGGAGGAGGGCATCGAGATCGTCGGTCGCTCGGGCGAAGTCACCCAGTTCCAGGTCGAGTTCAGCCCGCTGGGCGCAGAGGGTCAGACGCAGCGCGCGCAGGCGGACGCGGGTCGCCTTCGCGGCGGGCCCGGGCACGCCGTCCAGGGGATCGCCGTACCAGAGGTCCAGGGCTTCCTGGGTCAGAGCGCGCTGGGTGCGGGGGTCCTGCTCCTGCGTACGGCGGTTCAGCAGGTCCTCGCAGTGGAGTACGTCGATGTGGTCGCCGGCCGTGTGCAGTGCGTAGCCGTCCTGGAGGGCGGCGAGGGTGCCCGGGCCCAGAGCCTCTCGCAGGGCGATCGCCAGTGGACGGACACGGGCGGCGTCGTCCTCCCAGGGCGGCTCTTCCCAAAGCCCTTGGGCCAGTTCGGCGATGGTCACCCGGCGGCCGTGCCTGAGCAGCAGCATGCACAGCAGGGCCTGCGCCTTGGGGAACGGGAGGTCGAGGAGCCGTTCGCCGCGATGGACGCGTGGCGGGCCGAGCATGGTGAATTTCAGGAAGTCGGCCTCGGTGGCCATCGGCTCGAAGGCGGGCGACGAGGCGAGTTCCCTGACCGACCGGCGGAGGTCGTCGGTGTGCCGGCGGTCGTGCGAGGCATGACGCAGGACCTGTTCGAACCGTGCGTCGATCGCCGTATGCAAGGCCAGGTCCTGGAGCAGCCGGCCGAACTCGCGGAAGTCCGTCGACGCGTCGAGGCCCTCCGACCGCTCCCCCAGTGCGAACCGGCAGATCACGACCGTCCCGTCCGGCCGCAGCAGCAGGCCGTTCCGGCCCTCCTGCCCGCGCACCAGACCACGTGCGTGCAGGGCGTCCAGGCCCGCCGTCACGTCCCGCACCAGCCGGGCGAACAACCTGAAGGACAGGCCGGGTCCGCTTCCCCAGTCAAGTTCGGTCAGGGTCACGCCGTCCACGAACTCCGCCACCAGGTAGGGGGTCTCGCCCTCCACCCCGAAGTCCACCACGGGCACCACATGGGGATCCCGTAGTTCGGCCAGCTGACGGGCCTCCCGCAGGAACCGTTCGTGGGGCTCCGCCTGCTCCGGGTACTGGTGTACCACCACGGGACGGTTCAGTCGTCTGTCCATGGCGTGCCACATCCGCGACGACGCCCCACGCCGCCCGGCCAACCAGTACCGCCCCGCGAACAGCGACGACGACTCCTCGCCCTCGCTCCCGCCCAGCCGCCGCACGCTCTCCTCCCGCACAGCCGCGATCGGATCTCCGCTCGCCGTGGCCCCCTGCCCTCCCGGAGCGGCCACCCGGAACTCGCCCGCCGCCATCCCGGCGCGCGCGTCGATCACCGCCCCCGCCCGGGTGAGGAGTTCTGTCGTGCGGGAATGGGCGGTGCGCGGCAGGGTGCGCAGGAGGACTTCGCGGACACCCGGGCGGAAGACGTACGAACCCGGCGGGGCGCCCGGGGCGGCGCTGAGGACGCCGCTGAGGATGACCTCGGCCAGGTGCTGGGGCCGTGGCTCGGGCTCTGTCGCGGCCTGGATCAGGCGCATGACCGGCAACTCGGGGCTGCCGACGGCGAGATGGCCGGCGAGGCGGAAGGCCTCGGGGGAGGCCAGGGAGCGGAAGCGCAGGACCAGTTCCTCGGGGGAGAGGCGCTCGACGTCGCCGCGTCCCCGCTCGTCCAGCGGAGCCGGAGGCGGCTCCGGCCCCAACACGGCGACGGAACCCGGGAGACGGCCCTTCGCCCCGTCCGACACCAGGCCCGACCAGTGCGCCAGCCACGGCCCCGAGGGCTCCAGGACGGGAAGGGGGAGGGCATCGGGCGGGGCGTCCTCGAATGCGTACGAGTCCACCGTGTACGCCGCGTTGGGCGCCGCCGGTGACGGCGCGGCGATGCGGGCCGTCGCCGCCGGCAGGGCCGTGGTGCGCCACAGACGTTCCGGGAGCGGCTGGATCACCGCGACGGGCATCCTCGCCGTCCAGCGGCGCAGCGTGCCGTACCAGCGGCTGCCCGCCGGGCCCGCGCGCCACTGCGGCCCCATGCAGTCGCTGACCAGGATGGTGACCGTGCGGCCTGCGGCGTACGACGTCGGCCCGCCGGTGCCCCGGATCGTTCCGTCGGGGGCGAGCCGGTGCAGCTCCACCGTGCGGAAGACGCCCGACTGGGCCAGTGCCGTGTGGAGTTCGCGGACCAGCGGGCGCCAGACGGGCATCGTCGGGCCCGCGTCGTACACGAGGTGCAGGGTGAGCCAGCGCTCGGTGGCCGGGCGCAGCACCGGCAGCCACCACTGGGGTGCCGCGCCGAGCCGGGCGATGCGGTGGGCGGTCGCCTCCTCGTCCAGTCCCCGGCCGACGGGGGCGGGGACTCGGCGTTTGAGAGGCCGCAGGGCGCGTTGCAGGGCGAGCGGGCGGGCCAGCATCGGGGG
>NZ_JAAKZX010000319.1 GCF_011045025.1 Streptomyces ureilyticus | reverse complement strand
ACGGGGAGGGGAATGGGTGGGGGCGGGGGGGGCGAGACCCCCCGGCCTCATGAGCCGGACGTCGTCGAGAGCAGCATCCGCTGGAGCTCCCGTGCAGCCCGTGGCGGAGCCACATCGCTCCGGTGCGCCAGCGCGATGGTGCGATGCAGCCCGGGCCGGGCGAGCGGAGTGACCCGCAGCCCACGCCCAGCCCGGGCAGCCACCATCCGCGGCACCACAGCCACCCCAAGCCCCGCCCCCACAAAGCCAAGCACCGCATCCATCTCCCCACCCTCCACCGCAAAATCCGGCTCAAACCCAGCGGAGCGACACGCGGCGACAGTCAGCTCCCGCAGGTCGTACCCGTACCGGAACATCACCAGCCGCTCACCCTCCAGGTCGGAAATCCGCACCGTACGGCCCCGCCCCGGAGCCGGTGCGTCCGGGGACGACACCACCACCAGGTCCTCCCGCAGCACCTCGACCGTGGTCAGCGCGGGCGACGGCGAAGGCAGCGGCAGCACGACGAGGGCGAGATCGAGTGCACCGCGAGCGAGTTCCCGTACGAGATCATGCGAACCGCCCTCCTCGATCAGTAGCCGGATGCCCGGATACCGGTCGTGGAAGGTACGCAGAACGTCCGGCAGCAGCCCCGTGCACACGCTCGGAGTCGCACCGAGACGAACCCGCCCGCTGCGCAACTGAACCAGTTCCCCCACCTCGTGCCGAGCGGTCTCCGCGTCGGCCAGGATGCGGCGGGCCAGCGGCAGCAGTGCCTCACCGGCGTCCGTCAGCGTGATGTTGCCGCGTGCGCGCAGGAACAGATCCGCCCCCAACTCCCGTTCCAGCGCCTTGATCTGCTGGGAGAGGGACGGCTGCGCGACATGGACGAGGTCCGCGGCCCGGGTGAAGTGCCGGGTCTCGGCGACGGCCACGAAGTACTGGAGCTGCTGGAACTGCACCCCACCACCATAGGTCCTGGCTATCGAAACCAGCCAGACCATGTCTTGGACCGATCAGGACTTCCGGCCATAGCGTGCGTCTCATGGCTCTGGCAACGCGGACGGATCGAAAACCGTCCATGACCCGCACGATGTGGGACTCCTCCGTCGGCAAGAAGACGGTCATGGCCGTGAGCGGTCTGATCATGCTGGCGTACCTGGTCGTCCATATGCTGGGCAACCTGAAGATCTTCTTCGGATCCGACGAGTTCAACGAGTACGCGCACGCCCTGCGTACCCTCGGCGAACCCTTCCTGCACTACGAATGGGCGCTGTGGATCACCCGCGTCGTCCTGGTCGCCGCCGTCGTCGCGCACGCCGTCTCCGCATACCAGTTGAGCCGCCGCGACATCAAAGCGCGGCCGACGAAGTACGTGCACAAGAAGCCGCGGGCCAGTTACGCGACACGGACGATGCGCTGGGGCGGGATCATCCTCGGCCTGTTCATCGTCTGGCACATCCTCGACCTGACGACCGGCACCGTGCACCCCGGCGGCTTCGAGGCCGGACACCCGTACCAGAACGTGATCGACACCTTCTCCACCTGGTACGGCAACGTCATCTACATCGTCGCGGTGCTCGCGCTCGGCCTGCACATCCGGCACGGCTTCTGGAGCGCGGCGCAGACCCTCGGGGTCGGCAGCCGTACTCGTGACCGTGCCTTCAAGACCATCGCCAACGTGCTCGCGCTGGTGCTGACGGTGGGCTTCGTCTCCGTACCCGTGGCTGTGATGACCGGAGTGGTGAGCTGACATGACCGCTGAGTACGCCGACTACGCGACCGGGAAGCCGATCGCCGACACCAAGGCCCCGTCCGGACCCGTCAACGAGCGCTGGGACACCCGCCGTTTCGAGGCCAAGCTGGTCAACCCCGCCAACCGCCGCAAGCACACGGTGATCGTCGTCGGCACCGGCCTCGCGGGCGGCTCGGCGGGGGCCACGCTCGCCGAACAGGGCTACCACGTCGTGCAGTTCTGCTACCAGGACTCACCGCGTCGCGCCCACTCGATCGCCGCGCAGGGCGGCATCAACGCCGCCAAGAACTACCGCAACGACGGCGACTCGATCCACCGGCTGTTCTACGACACCGTCAAGGGCGGCGACTTCAGGGCCCGCGAGTCCAACGTCCACCGCCTGGCGCAGATTTCGGTCGAGATCATCGACCAGTGCGTGGCGCAGGGCGTGCCCTTCGCGCGCGAGTACGGCGGCCTCCTCGACACCCGGTCCTTCGGCGGCGTACAGGTGTCCCGGACCTTCTACGCCCGCGGGCAGACGGGCCAGCAACTGCTGCTCGGCGCGTACCAGGCGCTCTCCCGGCAGATCGCCGCCGGCAATATCGAGATGCATCCGCGGACCGAGATGCTGGACCTGATCGTGGTCGACGGGCGGGCGCGCGGGATCGTGGCCCGCGATCTGATCACGGGCCGTATCGACACGTACTTCGCGGACGCCGTCGTCCTGGCGAGCGGCGGTTACGGCAACGTCTTCTATCTGTCGACGAACGCCATGAACTCCAACGCCACCGCGATCTGGCGGGCGCACCGGCGCGGCGCGTACTTCGCCAACCCCTGCTTCACCCAGATCCACCCGACGTGCATCCCGCGCACCGGCGAACACCAGTCGAAGCTCACGCTGATGAGCGAGTCGCTGCGCAACGACGGCCGGATCTGGGTGCCGAAGGCGCAGGGCGACCAGCGGCCGGCGAACGAGATCCCCGAGGACGAGCGCGACTACTACCTGGAGCGCATCTATCCGTCCTTCGGCAACCTCGTGCCCCGCGACATCGCCTCCCGGGCCGCCAAGAACGTCTGCGACGAGGGCAGGGGAGTGGGCCCCGGAGGCCAGAACCAGAGGGGCGGAGCCGAAGGCTCCTCGGTTGAGGGCGGTGGTGGGAGACGGGAGGGCGTGTACCTGGACTTCGCCGACGCGATCAAGCGCATGGGCCGCAAGGCCGTCGAGGCCAAGTACGGCAACCTCTTCGACATGTACCAGCGGATCACCGACGAGGATCCGTACGAGGTGCCGATGCGGATCTATCCCGCCGTGCACTACACGATGGGCGGGCTGTGGGTCGACTACGACCTGCAGACCACCATCCCCGGCCTGTTCGCGATCGGCGAGGCCAACTTCTCGGACCACGGGGCGAACCGGCTCGGCGCCTCGGCCCTGATGCAAGGGCTGGCCGACGGTTACTTCGTACTGCCGTCGACGATCAACGACTACCTCGCCCGAAATCCGCACCATGAGCAGGTCACGGCCGAACACCCCGTTGTCCAGGAGGTGTTGGCCGAGACCGAGGACCGCCTCAGCCTGCTCCTCGCCGTCGACGGCGACCGCACCCCCGACTCCTTCCACCGTGAACTCGGCGAACTGATGTGGGAGTTCTGCGGAATGGCGCGTACGGAGACGGGGCTGCGCAAGGCCCTGGAGCGTATCCCGCAGATCCGCGAGGAGTTCTGGCGGCGTATCAAGGTTCCCGGTACCGGCGAGGAGTTCAACCAGTCGCTGGAGAAGGCGAACCGCGTCGTCGACTACCTGGAACTCGCCGAGCTGATGTGCCTCGACGCCCTGCACCGCGCCGAGTCCTGCGGCGGCCATTTCCGGGAGGAGTCCCAGACCCCGGACGGTGAGGCGGACCGCCGGGACGAGGAGTTCTCGTACGCGGCGGCCTGGGAGTTCACAAGTACGGGCTCTGCCCCGGTCCTGCACAAGGAAGACCTCGTCTTCGAGTACGTCCACCCCACTCAGCGGAGCTACGCATGAAGCTCACCCTGCGCGTCTGGCGGCAGCGGAACGCCGACGCCGACGGAGCGATGTCCACGTACGAAGTGGACGACATCTCGCCCGACATGTCCTTCCTGGAGATGCTCGACACCCTCAACGAGGAGCTCATCCTGGGTGGCGAGGACCCCGTCGCCTTCGACCACGACTGCCGTGAGGGCATCTGCGGCGCGTGCTCGCTCGTCATCAACGGCGACGCGCACGGTCCGGAGCGTACGACCACCTGTCAGCTGCACATGAGGTCCTTCAAGGACGGCGACATCATCGATATCGAGCCGTGGCGGGCCTCCGCCTTCCCGGTGGTGAAGGACCTGGTGGTCGATCGGTCGGCCTTCGACCGGATCATCCAGGCCGGCGGCTACATCACCGCGCCGACCGGCGCCGCGCCCGAGGCCCACGCCACGCCCGTACCGAAGCCGGACGCGGACTTCGCGTTCGAGCACGCGGAGTGCATCGGGTGCGGGGCGTGTGTGGCCGCTTGCCCGAACGGGGCCGCGATGCTGTTCACCTCGGCGAAGGTGAACCACCTGAACGTGTTGCCGCAGGGTGCGCCCGAGCGCGAGACCCGTGTGCTCGACATGGTGGCGCAGATGGACGAGGAGGGCTTCGGCGGCTGCACGCTCACCGGCGAATGCGCCACCGCCTGTCCGAAGGGCATCCCGCTGGTCTCCATCACCGGTATGAACAAGGAGTGGCTGCGCGCGACCCGCAGGTCGGGAAAGCGTTAGCCGTACGTCGTTCGCCGTCAAGGTGCGGACGGGCGGGGCCGGGAGTGGTGCTCTCCGGCCCCGCCAAGCTTTGTCAGGGCCGCCGCACCCGGGGATTCAACAAGCCCACATCCCACCTCTCTGCGCAGGTTACGCGCCGGTCAGCCGGCGTCGGGAGAACAGGAACGAGCACGCCGTACCCAACCGGCCCGCTCACCTTCCGCTCCGCTCACCTCCGGCCGCACACCGGCCAACGTCCCCAGGAGAGAGCCAGCCATGACCGGCGTAACCACGCTCGACAGCCCGCCGCAGACGACCGCACCCACCCGCTACACCGTCACCCTGGCCCGCGACGAGGCGGACGTGCTGGCCGCGCAGCGGCTGCGGCACGACGTCTTCGCGGGCGAGATGGGCGCCCTGCTGACCACCCCGCAGCCGGGCCTCGACATCGACGCCTTCGACGCCTACTGCGACCACCTGCTCGTCCGCGACACGGTGACCGGACAGGTCGTCGGCACCTACCGGCTGCTGCCGCCGGAGCGCGCCGCGATCGCCGGACGGCTCTACTCGGAGAGCGAGTTCGACCTCGGGCCGCTCGCCGGGATCCGCTCCGGGCTCGTCGAGGTCGGCCGCTCCTGCGTCCACCCCGACCACCGGGACGGTGCCGTCATCGGTCTCATCTGGGCCGGTATCGCGCGCTACATGGTCGAGGGCGGCCACGAGTGGCTCGCGGGCTGCTGCTCCATCCCGCTGGCCGACGGCGGCGCGCTCGCCGCGGGCACCTGGGACCGCGTACAGGAGAAGTACCTGGCGCCCGAGGAGTACCGCGTACGCCCGCTGCTGCCCTGGAACCCGGAGGGCATCCAGCGCCCGGCCCGCACCGAACTCCCCGCGCTCCTGCGCGGCTACCTCCGCCTCGGCGCCTGGGTCTGCGCGGAACCCGCCCACGACCCCGACTTCGGAGTGGCCGACCTATACGTGCTGCTGCCGATGCACCGCGTCAACTCCCGCTACCTGCGGCACTTCCTGTCGCTCGTCCCGGCCTGATGAACGCCTCTCGGGTGTATTTGACGGGTGCGCTGCGCACCGCGGTGCTGCTCCGCCCGCGGCGTGGCGCGGCGGCCCTCGCGAGTCCCGGCGCGGGCGCGGCCGCGCTCCCCGGGCGCCGGGCAGTACCCCGGCCGCGCGCACGCCGTGCCGGGACGCACCTCGCGGACCGTCCCGCTGCGCCGGGCGTCGCCCCGGCCAGCGCCTGGCTTCCCAGCGCCCCGTGCACCCCGCATGCCTGCGTGGAGTCCATGGGGTCCCTGGCCGCCGTACCGCGGGCCGTGCTACGGCTGACCGTGGTCGTCGCCGTGCTCCTCGTCGGGATCGTGCTGATCCCGGTCGTCGGCCGGCTCGCGGCCATGCGGCGCGACCGTGCCATCCGGCTCTGGTGCCGGACGATTGTGCGCGCGGTGGGCGTACGCGTACGGACCGCCGGAGCCGCCCCGCCCACCGGCGGGCTGCTGCTGGTCGCCAACCACATCTCCTGGCTGGACATTCCGCTCCTCGCGGCCGTCCGTCCCGGGCGGATGCTCGCCAAGGCCGAGATCCGGAAGTGGCCCGTCGCGGGCGCGCTGACCGCGCGCGGCGGGGCGCTGTTCATCGAACGGGACCGGCTGCGCGCGCTGCCGACGACGGTCGCGCGGATCGCGGACACCTTGCGTGACGGCGCCGCGGTCGTGGTCTTCCCCGAAGGCAGCACCTGGTGCGGCCGGGCCCAGGGGTCGTTCCGCAGGGCCGCCTTCCAGGCCGCACTGGACGCCGCCGCCCCCGTCCAGCCGGTGCGCCTGCACTACCGGCTCGACGGGGGAGCGGCGACCACGGCACCCGCGTTCGTCGGGAGCGACTCGCTGCTCGCCTCCGTGTGGCGGGTCGCGTCGGCACGCGGACTCGTGGCCGAGGTACACGTACAGCCGCTGCTCGCACCGGACAGCGCACCCGACCGCCGGACCCTGGCCCACGCCGCCGAGACGGCCGCCACCCACCGGACCCGCGCGAACTCGGAAGGGGACCACAGAGCGGCGTCCTCAGCAGGTCCGGCGAAGTCCGATGCGGTTCGGGCAGCGGCCCAAAGAGGCGCGGGGCTGCGCCAATTCGCGGCTCCGCCGCGATGGGGAAGCGACCAGCCACCACGGACCTGCGGGTGACGCACCGGACTTCCAGCGGAGCGCTCAGGCAGGGCCCGCGCCGCCCAGACCCGCGATCCGGGCCAGCCTCTCGTACGAATCCAGGAGGGCGTCGCGGTCGTACGTGCTGGTCGTGACCAGGACCTCGTCCGCGTCGGTCTCCTTGAGCACCGTCTCCAGTTCGTGGGCGACCTGCTCCTCGGTGCCGGCGATGTGCCCCTTGAGCCCGGACTCGTAGAGGCCCCGTTCCTTGTCGCCCATCCTCAGCGCCTCGACGCGCTCGGCGGGCGGCAGCGGCGGGAAGGTGCCGCGGGTGCGGGAGTGCGCCATCGACCAGGCCTCCGGGAGCAGCAGACGGCGGGCCTCCTCGGGGCTGTCCGCGACCGCGATCGTGCCGGAGATGACGACGTACGGCTCGCTCGCCCAGGCGGAAGGCCGGAACGTCGCCCGGTAGTGATCGATGCCGCGCCGCATCTTCTCGCGGCTGCGGAGGTCGCCGATGACCATCGGCAGGCCCGCCCGGGCGGCGATCGTGGCGCCCTCGCCCATGGCCAGCACGAACGGCGGCACGGTCAGCCCCTCGGCCGGACGCGCGTGCACTCCTGTCGGAGAGGTGCCGCGGAACCAGCCCAGCAACTCCTCGAGCTGCCCCGCGAAATCGTCGGCGACGTCCTTGTCCCGGCCCAGCGCCTTGCGCACGCCGTCGGTGAAGCCCACGGAGCGGCCCAGACCCATGTCGATACGTCCCGGGAACAGGGACTCGAGGACGCCGAACTGCTCGGCCACCACCAGGGGCTGATGGTTCGGCAGCATCACTCCGCCCGTGCCGACCCGGATCGTGCGCGTGGCGGCGGCGACCGCGGCGGCCAGCACGGTCGGTGCGGAACCGGCGACTCCGGGCACGCCGTGGTGTTCCGAGACCCATATCCGGTGGTAGCCGAGCCGCTCGAGCTCCTGGGCCAGCCGCACGGTCTCCCGCAGCGCCTCCGGGGCGTCGTGCCCCTCCCGGGTGCGGGAGCGGTCCAGGACGGAGAAACGGGTCGCGTGCACACGAGAGCCCCGGTTCTCGCGGGTGTTGAGATGGTGCTGGTTCGACATGGCTTCTCCGCTGGAAGTGGACTCCCTTGTCTCAACCGTCGATCGGCGGATTTCTTCCGCGGTGCCATGATCGGTTCGGGGGTCAGCGCACTCGCCGTTCCTCCAGCGGTGCGGCCCTCAGCCGTCCGGCGGCGTCGCCCGGCAGGTGCGGGGTTGGGAACTGCCGCGGGTGTACTGAGCGGGAGTGACTTTTGGTGAATGTGAGTGAGTGCCGAGGCCGGATGCCGTTGGTGCCGCCGCCCGGCACCTACGCCGGGAGGGTCATCCATGCCGTGGGGTGCGTTCTCGGTCTCCGTTCTTCGGTAGGGGAACTGGGGTTCTTGGGTCGAATGGGTGACCTTTGCGGCTGATGCTCGTTGACTGCCGTGACGGGATCTTCGGCCGGGCGGGGGGTGAAGGGG
>NZ_JAAKZX010000318.1 GCF_011045025.1 Streptomyces ureilyticus | reverse complement strand
CCTTGTTACGGAAAGGGGCGGGGTGGGGAAGAAATCCGCGTGAGGCCCGGCCCGGGTCGGGTACTCGAGGCGCATGGTCACCACCAAGGCCCCCGAGGACGCGTACACGGCGGAGCCGTTCGTGCCGGAACGCGGCGGCCTGACCGCCCTGCGCAAGGCCGCCGCCGAATGCCGCGGCTGCCCCCTACACCGAGACGCCACGCAGACCGTATTCGGCACCGGCGACACCGACGCCCGCGTACTGATCGTCGGGGAACAGCCGGGCGACCAGGAGGACCGCCAGGGCAAACCGTTCGTCGGCCCCGCGGGCCGCCTGCTCGACCGAGCCCTGGCCGAGGCAGGCATCGACCCCGCCCAGACGTACGTCACGAACGCCGTCAAGCACTTCAAGTTCACCCTCCCCCACTCTCGGCTTCGCTCGAGCGGGGGGACCCCCATCGCCCCCGGCAAGCGCCGTATCCACAAGGCCCCCAGCCTGCGCGAGATGACCGCCTGCGGCCCCTGGCTGGCCGCCGAACTGGCCCTGGTGGACCCGGAGTTGATCGTCGTACTCGGCGCCACGGCGGGCAAGGCCCTGCTCGGCTCCTCGTTCCGCGTCACCCAGCAGCGCGGAACCCTCCTGGAGGAGGAGATCCACGGCCGCCAGGCCCGCGTGGTCGCCACCATCCACCCGTCCGCCGCCCTGCGCGCCGACGACCGCGAGGCGGTGTACCAGGGGCTGGTCTCCGACCTGAAGGTGGCGGCAAGGGCACTGGGCTGAGCGCGGGCCAAGCGGAGAGTGGGGGAGGGCCCCGGTCCGCAGGGCGGTGTCCGCGAGTCCTCCGAATACCCTTGAGCTTCGTACGCGGTAATAGATATTCTAGCCTTATGCCCCTTACGTTCACCCTCGACCCCACCGTAGACCCCGCACTCCGCGACGGCCTCCTCACCCTCTGGGCCGACGTCACCAACGCCGGCGGCGCCGTCGGCTTCGTACCCCCCGTGGCCCCCGACGCGATCCGCCCGGAACTCGTCAAGCACCTCGCCGCGATGAGCGAAGGCCGTATGCGGCTCCTGGTCGGGCGGGACGAGGACGGCGACGTCGCCGCAACCGCCTTCTTCGCGTTCAACACGCACCGGCTGATGACGCACTGGGTGTGGCTCTACACGGTGATGGTGCACCCGAAACACCAGGGCAAGGGCTACGGACGCGACCTGCTCGCAGCCGCCGCGGAGGCAGCCGCCGGCTTCGAGAGCATCGACGCGATACGGCTCACCTGCCGCGGCGGACTCGGACTCGAGCGGTTCTACGCCTCCTGCGGCTACAAGGAGGTCGGCCGCGTACCCGGCGCGATCCGCGTCGCACCCGGCGACGACCGCGACGACATTACGATGCTGCTGCCGCTCACCCGCCTCACCTGAGGCCACTCCGCCTAGCCATGGAGGCCCCCGCCAAGCCCCCGCAGGCCCCCCTGTGAGCTCCCAGCCAGAACATGCTTGACTGGAGGGTGCCCTTTGGGAACGTTCGAACGGGAAGAGTGGATTGAGATGCTCCGCTACACACTGATGCGCCTCGGAATCTTCGTGGGCTGCCTCGTGGTCGTCTGGGGCCTCGTCTACTCCGGCATCGCCCCGCGCGGCCTCGGCGCCTCCAACGGCATGTGGATCGTCCTGCTCGCCCTCGTCCTCTCGGCCCCGATCAGCTTCGTCGTCCTGCGCAAGGAGCGCGACCGCGCCTCCGCGAAGATCGTCGAGCGGGTGGACCGCACCAAGGCCAACCTGGAGCGCAACCGTTCCCAGGAGGACACCGCGGACGACGCGGCCCGCGGTGGCGCGCAGGGCCAGCCTTCGTAAACCCGGCCCTCGTAACGCGGCCTTCGTCGCCAGGCGAACCGTAGGCTAAGCCATATGGGTGCTGTGAAGAACAAGCGGATGCCGCGTGCCGTGCGTGAACAGCAGATGCTGGACGCCGCCGTGCGGACCTTCGGGCAGCGGGGGTACCGGGCCGCTTCGATGGACGAGATCGCCGATCTGGCGGGCGTGTCCAAGCCGTTGGTGTATCTGTACCTGAACTCCAAGGAAGACCTCTTCACCGCCTGCATCCGCCGCGAGGCCGCCGCCCTGACGTCCGCCGTACGCGCGGGAGTTCACCAAGGTCTGCCCGCCGACCGCCAACTCTGGGAAGGGCTGCGGGCGTTCTTCACGCACACCGCGCAGAACCCGGACGGCTGGGCGGTGTTGCACCTCCAGGCCCGTACGCACGGCGAGCCCTTCGCCACCGAGGTCACCGCGATGCGGGAGGAACTGGTCGCGTTCGTCACCCAGTTGATAGCGGTGGCCGCCCGCGAGGCCCACCGGGAGCCGCCGCCCCCCGAGCGTGCCGAGCACGAGGTCGCCGGCCTCGCCGAGGCCCTGGTCGGAGCGGCCGAGTCCCTCGCCGCCTGGGCCAACACCACACCCGGCGTCTCCGCCAAGCAGGCAGCGGCGACGCTGATGAACTTCGCC
This sequence comes from Streptomyces ureilyticus, assembly GCF_011045025.1. GTDB lineage: Bacteria > Actinomycetota > Actinomycetes > Streptomycetales > Streptomycetaceae > Streptomyces > Streptomyces ureilyticus. The sequence goes on along the minus strand of NZ_JAAKZX010000318.1, from coordinate 5,656 downwards.
TGGGCAGGACTCGGCAACCTGATGGACGGCCGGGCCTGGAACCCTCCGAAGTCGTAAGGGGTTACACCAGCGGGCGTACCTCGCCCCTGACGTGCACGCGTTCCTCGTCCCCACGCAGCTCGAACGCACCCCCCTTCGCCGCGTACGTCACCGCCCCCGGCAGCAGCACCGGCGCCCTGAACTCGGCCTTGATGTACGCGCCTTCGGGAACCCCGTGCTCCGCGAGGCAGCGGGCCGCGGTCCACATGCCGTGCGCGATGGGCCGGCGGAAGCCGAAGAGCCGGGCCGTGAGCGCATGCAGATGGATCGGATTCCGGTCTCCGGACGCGGCCCCGTAACGCCGCCCGAGATCCCCACCGAGCCGCCACGCGGCGATGGCGGGAAGGGGCTGAGAGGGCCGAGGAGGTCGCGCGCTCTGCGCACTGTGCGTGCCCTGCGTGCCCTGCGAGGTCCGATGCCGCGCGAGATACGTACTCCTCGACTCCCATACGAGCCTGCCACCGGCCCGCGCCTCCGTGACGAGTGTCGCCTCGGTCCCGCGTCGATGGGGCGCCATCCCCTCGACGTACGCCTGGAGTTCGTATTCCCCGGTCGCCGAAAGCGCCTTCCGCTGCACGATCTCGACGGACGTGTGCACAAGCCCGACTAACGGCAGCGGGAACGCCCGCGCACTCATCAGCCGCATGGTCAGCGGAAACCCCAGTACATGCGGATACGTCACCGGCAGCGCGTCGGCGCCCACGCCGTAGCCGCAGACGCGTTCGTACCCGGCGAGCTGGGCGAGGTCGATGCGAACCCCGGGGAGTACGAGGCGAGTCGAGGGCAGATCCGTGCCGCCCGCCGCCCGGGGCCGCTTGAAGAGGGAGAGGAGCGCGCCGCGAGCGAGAAGGGGCGCGAGGGCTGGGGAGGCGGCCAGGGTCTGGGTGCGCATGGGGTGCGTGGGGTGGTCGGCCATGGTCCAAGAACTCCCCGCTCGATCGGCACAGTCGTGCATCCGGTGGTGAATCCGGCGGTGAATCTGATCGCGATTCTTACTCTGGAGTAAGATTACTTGGAAGTCAGGAAGTGGTCGAGACGCACCCGGCGCCTGTGAATGTGTGTGGAGGGTGGCGTCGTCGCTGGTGAAGACGGTTCGCTCACGGCACCCGCGTACGTCGTAATGCGTATGTTGATGGACCCACTCCCACTGAACACCGGGTAGATCAGCCCCGTAGCACCCATGGGGCCTTGCGGGGGGACCGCCGGGCATGACGACAAGGAGCCGCCCCATGTCCGCCAGGAAGTCCTCCACCCCTGCACCAGCCCTCGTCGAGCCGGATCTCAAGCGGCTGGACGGTGTCGTACGGGAGGCGTCGGTGCCGCCCCTCGTCGCGCCGATCACGCATGGCTCGCTCGCGGACATCCCGTTCGACAACGCGAGCGACGCGCCCGCCCAGGTCGTACTGAGCCGGAAGGGGCCGGACGGCGACTGGGCGGACGTGACGGCGAACGCCTTCGCGGACGAAGTGCTGGCGCTGGCCAAGGGGTTGATCGGCGAGGGGCTGATGCCGGGCGACCGGATCGCCATCATGGCGCGTACGACGTACGAGTGGACGCTGATGGACTTCGCGGCCTGGGCCGCGGGCCTGGTGACCGTGCCGATCTACCCGACCTCGTCCCTCTTCCAGACCCGCTGGATCCTCCAGGACTCCGGGGCCGTCGCGCTGGCCGTCGAGAGCGCCGCGCAGGCCGCCGCGCTGGGCCCGGAGATGGAGAGGATCCCGGATCTGCGGCATGTGTGGGTCTTCGAGAAGGGGCACGTGGAGCGGCTCGCCGAGTCGGGCCGGAACGTACCGGACGCGGAAGTCGCCGTACGCCGTGGGATGTTGGGGCCGGGCACCCTCGCCACGATCATCTACACCTCGGGTACGACCGGCCGCCCCAAGGGCTGCGCACTGTCCCACGGCAACTTCTTCGCCGAGGTCGACAACGCCATCGAACTCCTCTACCCCGCCTTCAGATCCCTCACCGACGAACCGGCGGCCACCCTCCTCTTCCTCCCCCTCTCCCACGTCTTCGGCCGCATGATCGCGATCGGCTGCCTGCGCGCCCGCGTCCGCCTTGGGCACGCTCCGGGCATCGGTTCGGAGGAACTGCTCGCCGATCTGGCCTCGTTCAAGCCGACGTTCCTGGTGGCCATCCCGTACGTCCTGGAGAAGGTCTTCAACACGGGCCGCGCGACCGCCGAACGCATGGGCCGCGCCTCGTCCTTCGACCGCGCGACGCGCGTCGCCCGCGGGTACGGCGAGGCGATCGAGGCCGAGCAGCACGGTCTGGGCCGTGGCCCGAGCCGCTCCCTGCGCGCGGCCCGCTCCCTCTACGACCCCCTCGTCTACCGCCGCATCCGGGCCGCCCTGGGCGGCCGCGTCCGCTACGCCATCTGCGGCGGCTCTCCGCTCAGCCGCGAGATGGCGGCGTTCTTCGCCGGCGCGGGCATAGAGATCTTCGAGGGGTACGGCCTCACCGAGTCGACGGCGGCGGCCACGGTCACCCCGCCGCTCAAGCCCCGCCTCGGCACGGTCGGCTGGCCGCTGCCCGGCACCCGGGTCCGTATCGCCGCGGACGGCGAGATCCTGCTGAGCGGCAGCCATGTCTTCCGCGGCTACTGGGACCCGCACGCGGGCGGAGTCGTCCCCGCCGCCCCCGACGGCTGGTTCGCGACGGGCGACATCGGCACCCTGGACGACGAGGGCTACCTCACGATCACCGGCCGCAAGAAGGAAATCCTGATCACGGCCGGCGGCAAGAGCGTGGCCCCGGCCCCCTTGGAGGACTGGCTCCGCTCCCACCCGCTGATAGCCCACGTCATGGTCGTGGGCGACGGCCGCCCCTACGTCAGCGCCCTGATCACCCTCGACCCCGAAGGCATCACCCACTGGCGCCAGATGAACCACAAACACGCGGTACCCGCCGAACTCCTGGTGGACGATGAGGAGTTGAACACCATCCTCAAACGAGCAATCCACGAGGCCAACAAGCTGGTCTCCCGCCCGGAGTCGATCCGCCGCTTCACCATCCTGCCGGGCCGCTTCAGCGAGGAGGCCGGCCACCTGACGCCGACGATGAAGCTCCGACGCGACGCGATCGCAAGGGACTTCGCGGCGGAGATCGAGGGGCTGTACGAGCGGTAGGGGACGCTTCTGCGCGTCGGCGGGCGACGCCGGAGGCAAAAGGCAGGAGCCCCGGCACCAAACGGTGCCGGGGCTCCTTGGGTACTGCACTCGTTCCGAAGATCAGAGCATCAGAGCGTTCGCTCTAGAAGCCGAAGGGATCAGACGGGGGTGACGTTCTCCGCCTGCGGGCCCTTCGGACCCTGGGTGACGTCGAAGGTAACCGCCTGGTTCTCTTCGAGGGAGCGGAAGCCGCTCGCGTTGATCGCGGAGTAGTGGACGAAGACGTCGGGGCCTCCGCCTTCCTGGGCGATGAAGCCAAAGCCCTTTTCGGCGTTGAACCACTTCACGGTTCCGGTAGCCATAAGCCCTCCTTGGGCCCAAAGGGTTGCCCTGCTCCAGAACCAGCGATTGTGTAAACAACTGCATTCGTCTGAAAACGACGAGAGCCCGCGGTCACATGCGCTCCGCAGGCTCTGTACTGCAAGGGAAACCAAACTGCAACTTGCGGCCGAGCCTAGCACGCAGGCAGCGGAAAGCAATAGAGGTCAAGATCACGTCACCCAAAGGTTTGAGCAGCTCACCCGAAGGGTTGACGTAGCGATGGCGGCCAGGTGTCACAGGGGTTGACACAAGAGGCCGGGCGGGTTTCCGGAATGGCTCCCACCACTCCGGGACCCGAATCCTGCACCGTACCCCAAAGGGGCTAGTCTCGCGATGTGGACAATTCTCGCACCCGGCCGCGCGTCGGCCACATCCAGTTCCTGAACTGCCTGCCCCTGTACTGGGGGCTCGCTCGTACAGGGACGCTTCTCGACTTCGAGCTCACCAAGGACACCCCGGAACAGCTCAGCGAGCAGCTGGTGCGCGGCGATCTCGACATCGGGCCCATCACGCTCGTCGAGTTCCTCAAGAACGCCGACGAACTGGTCGCCTTCCCCGACATCGCGGTCGGCTGCGACGGCCCCGTGATGTCGTGCGTGATCGTCTCCCAGGTCCCGCTGGAGGACCTGGACGGCGCCAGAGTCGCCCTCGGCTCGACCTCGCGCACGTCCGTACGGCTCGCGCAGCTGCTGCTGGCCGAGCGGTTCGGCGTACAGCCCTCGTACTACACCTGCCCGCCCGACCTCGCCCTGATGATGCGGGAGGCCGAGGCCGCCGTACTCATCGGGGACGCGGCACTGCGCGCCAACCTGCTCGACGGGCCGCAGTACGGGCTCGCCGTGCACGACCTGGGCGCGCTGTGGAAGGAATGGACGGGCCTGCCGTTCGTCTTCGCGGTCTGGGCGGCCCGCCGCGAGTACCTGGAGCGCGAACCGGTCGTCACACGCAAGGTCCACGAAGCCTTCCTCGCCTCCAGGGACCTCTCGCTGGAGGAGGTCGGCAAGGTCGCCGAGCAGGCGGCCCGCTGGGAGGCCTTCGACGAGAGCGTCCTGGAGAACTACTTCACGACGCTCGACTTCCGTTTCGGCGCACCGCAGTTGGAGGCCGTCACGGAGTTCGCCCGCCGGGTCGGCCCGACGACCGGCTTCCCGGCGGATGTGAAGGTGGCTCTGCTGGAGCCGTAATCCGTAATCCGTGAGCCGTAAGCAGCGCCTACCCTGCTGGTTGTCCCTACCCTTGCTGGTGGGGACTGGAGCGCGTCCGGGGGAGGCACACGCCATGCAGCCGCTCGATGTCGGCGAACCCACCACGGTGGGGCCCTACCGGCTGCTCGGCCGCCTCGGCTCGGGCGGGATGGGCCGGGTCTATCTGGGCCGCAGCACGGGCGGCCGCACCGTCGCGGTCAAGATCGTGCACCCGCACTTCGCGCTCGACGAGGAGTTCCGCGCCCGTTTCCGCCGCGAGGTCGACGCGGCGAGGCGGGTGGGCGGCGCGTACACGGCACCGGTCCTGGACGCCGACCCCGACGCCTCGATCCCCTGGGTGGCGACCGCGTACGCCGCAGGACCTTCGCTCGCCGCGGCCGTCGCGGACGCCGGTCCACTGCCGGACCATTCCGTACGGGTCCTGGGTGCGGGCCTTGCGGAGGCCCTGGCGGCGGTGCACGGCCTGGGCCTCGTACATCGCGACGTCAAGCCCTCGAACGTACTCCTGACGCTGGACGGGCCGTTGCTCATCGACTTCGGGATTGCGCGGGCGACGGACGGGACGGCGTCTCTGACGTCCACGGGGGTGTCTGTGGGCTCGCCCGGTTATATGTCGCCGGAGCAGATCCTCGGGAAGGGGGCCTCGGGGGCGGCGGATGTCTTCTCGCTGGGGGCGGTACTGGCGTACGCGGCAACGGGGTCGCCTCCGTTCCCCGGGGACTCGTCGGCTGCGCTGCTCTACAAGGTGGTGCATGAGGAACCTGAACTCGGCTCGGTGGAAGGCGAGTTGCGGGAAGTGGTCGCGGCCTGTCTGGCCAAGGACCCGGGCGGGCGTCCCTCGCCGGGGGAGCTCGCCGCGCGGCTCGCGCCGGAGGGACCGTTGTCCGCCGCCTTGCCACTCTTGCCCGCCGCTTACCG
>NZ_JAAKZX010000317.1 GCF_011045025.1 Streptomyces ureilyticus | reverse complement strand
CCCCCGACCCGTCCGCTCCGTCCCCGTCCCCGTGGGAGCGGCTGCGCCCCACCCGCGTCGGCGTCGTCCTCGGCTGTCTGCTGATCGCCGCGCTCATCCTGTACTGGGTGCCGGCGTTCGGTCTCGGCGAGCGGGACCTCGATCGGATGGGCGGGCTGGGCCTGATCTCCGTCCTGCCCGTGCCCACACTGGCCGGAGCCGCCCTGCTGGTCACGGTCTTCGCCTCGCTGCTCTGGCGAAACCGCGAGCATCGAGGGCTGCTCCTGGTCACCCTGCTGGCCACCGTGGTGTCGCTGCACGCGCTGCCCGCGGTGATCGAGACGGAACCGCGGTTCGCGACGGCCTGGCAGCACCTCGGGTTCCTGGAGTACATCGACCGGACCGGCTCGGCCGTACCCGACCTGGACGCGCGCTGGAGCTGGCCGGGCTTCTTCGCGGCCGCCGCGTTCGTCGCGAAGGCGTGCGGGGTCGACGACCTCACCGAGGTCATCCGCTGGTGGCCGACGGCCATGCAACTCCTCTATCTGGCCCCGATGTTCCTGCTCGTACGCCATATGCGGGCGAGCTGGCGCGCCAAGTGGACCGGCGTATGGATCTTCGTGCTCAGCGGCTGGGTCGGCCAGGACTACTTCTCCCCGCAGGGCTTCACATACCTCCTCTACATCGTCTTCGTGGCGATCCTGCTGGTGTGGTTCCGGGCGCCACGCGTGCTGTGGACCACGCGGCGGCCCGGCGAGCTGGAGGTCGAGCCGACCGACCGGCGCCAACGGGCCGTACTGCTCATGGTGCTGATCGGCCTGTTCGCGGCGACGGTCCCGTCCCACCAGCTCACCCCGTTCGTGATGCTGGGCGTTCTCACGGTCCTCGTCGTGGTCGGCCGCTCCGAACTGCGCGGACTGCCCGTCCTGTTCGCCGTGATGGTCGCCGTCTGGGTGGGCTTCCTCGCCGAGCCGTACTGGCGGGGACACTTCGACGAGCTGTTCGGCGGGATCGGCGGCGTCGGCGGCAATGTGTCCTCGTCGGTCTCCGGCCGTATCGAGGGCGGCAGTTCGACCCACCAACTGGTGCTGTACGCGCGCGTGGCACTCGCCGGCTCGGTGATGGCCCTGGCGTGCTGGGGCTGGTGGCGGCGCCGCGACCACAAGTACCGCGAACGCTCCCTGCTCGTCCTCACCTTCGTACCGTTCCTGGGCTTCGGCATGCAGTCGTACGGCGGCGAAATGGCCCTGCGCGTCTTCATGTTCGCCCTGCCCGGCGCGGCCCTGCTCGCCGCACTCGCCCTCTTCCCGCGCACCGGGGTCACCGCGAAGGAACGCGAGCGCGACCAGTTCAGCCTCGCCCCGCTCGCCGCCCTGATGGCGGGCCTGGTTCTGGTCGGCGGCTTCCTGGTGGCCCGCTGGGGCAACGAGCCCTTCGAGCGGGTCCGTCCGGGCGAGATCGCGGCCATGGAGTACGTGTACGAGCACGACAAGCCGACCGCGCGGCTGCTGTGGCTGAGCGACGACCCGGTCAACACGGTGACGCCCGCGATGCCCTGGGGCTCGAAGGACATGGAGCGGGTGGAGTACGTTCCGACGCTCGCACCGCCCGATCCTGTGCTGGTGTCCGGACTGGTCAAGTCGCTCAAGGACGCGGGCCCGAACTCGTACCTCATCATCAACCGCAGCCAGGTGATCTCGCTCCAGATGGACGTGGGCTACTCGGCGAGCTGGGACACCCGGCTCATCCGCAACCTCGACGAACGCGAGGAACTGCGGAAGGTCTACGTCAACGAGGACGCGACCATCTACGCGATGCGCGAGAAGCCGGACGGCAGCGCCCCGAAGGCCGATCCCGGCCCGATCGGCCCCCAGGTGACCTGGACGCCGTGGTCGGTCGTGGGCGGACTCGCGGCGATCGCACTGCTCGTGCTGCTGACGACGCGCGAGGTGGTCCGGGTGGCCGTCCGGCCGAGCGTGCGCCAGTTGCAGTGGTTGCAGAGCACCTTCTGGTTCTCACTTCCGCTGCTGGCGGTGCTGCTGGCTTCGCTGGTGCAGCGGTTCCTGACGATGGCGTAGGCGAAGGCGTAGGAGGCGGGGCGTGAAGTGGCTCAGCGGGTCAGCGGGTCAGCGGGTCAGCCACTTCACGTCGTACGCCCCCAGGTCGAACCGCTCGCCGTCGACTTCGGTACTGATCTTCCGGTCCAGGGTGTTCACGACGAGAACCGCCTTGTCGTCGGCGAGAACCCGTACGTCCGGCGCGCTGGCGGCGGCGACGGACACCTGCTCGTACTCCGTGCCCGGCGGAAACTCCCTGTTGAAGCGGGATACGAGGTCGAGCATGGGCAGGGGCTTGCCGCCGTCGGCGCTGTCGGTGGGTGTCCACAGGCAGCCGGCGCAGCCGGAACCCTTTTCCTTCTCGGGGTTCCAGTAGAAGGCGGAGGTGGCGCCGCCGCGGGCCATCGCGATCATTCCGGAGGCCTGGACGGCGCCGCGGCGGGCCTCGGACCAGTCGTCCCGCTCGTCGTCGGCGTCGGACGGCTCGACGTAGTACTCGGCCCACCACAGCGGCAGATCACCGGTCCGCTCGCGCACCCAGCGGCTGACGGCCGTGAACTTCTCGGTGGCGGCGAACTCGTCGGGCAGCAGCTCGTCGTCCTTGGTGTAGCTGGAGCCGTCCACGACGACGAAGTCCGCGCCCGCCTTGTTCTTGTTCCAGTAGTCGAAGGCGTCGAGCACCCGCTGGTCCATGGCGCCCCACGGGCCCTTCACCGTGGGCGAGGCGTCTTCCTTCTGGCGCGGGTCGAGGCTGTCCATCACCAGGTACGGGCCGCCGACCTTGATGTCCTCGTTGACAGCCTTGAGCGCCTTGTAGACCTGGTTGTAGAGCTCGGTGTAGCCCTCGTAGTCCCAGCGGGCCTCGGCGTCGTTCCAGAAGCCCTTGAACTCGTTCCAGACGATGAAGTGGCGTACGTCCGGATAGCGCTTGGCGACGGTCGCGGCGAGCGCGGCGTAGTCGTCGAAGTGCTCGGGGCGCGGCGCGGTCTCCAGGGCGTCCTGGCTCCAATTGGTGTTGTCCGTACCGGACTTGCCGCCCTTCATCCAGTCCGGGGCGCAGCACAGGGTGACCACCGGGGTGCCGCCCGACTCCCGGACGAAGTCGATCCGCCGGTCCATGTCCTCGAAGTCGTAACGCCCCTTGACCGGCTCGGGATTGTCCGCACCCCAGCCCATGATGTGCTGGATCTGCGGCAGCGGCTGCTCACCGAGCCGCTCCGCCACCCGCCGCGTGGCGGCGCCGCTGCCCTCGTCAGCACTGAACTGCGTGTGGGTGAAGCCCCAGCCGACATCCGGTCCCGCCTCACCTGGAGGAACGGCGGGCGTGCCGTGCACCTTGTCACCATCACGGGTCGTACCGGCGGCGCTTCCACCGTCCCCCGGCAACGTGTTGATCAAGGTCAGTACCAGGGCCAGTGCCGCCGCGCCCACGCCGAGCAGCGCGGTGAGCCGCCACCGCCGTGCCCCCGAATTCCACCCATGACGTCCCATCAAGGACAACAGTAACGGCGGGGGTGGGCGGTTGGGATGGGTTCGAGTGCACAGCCTGGTAACAGGACGGAGGGGATACACGGGGAGATCGGCGTGCGCCCGGACACTCAGGGTCCCTCCACGGAAACCGGGTGCGTGGGACGAGCGCGTGACGGATCATGGCGGCATGTCTGCGAACCCACACGACGCATTGCCGATCCGGCTCAACGTCGACGACAGCGACTCCCCGTCGGACGTCGTCGACGCGCTGTTCCTCGGCCGCTTCGCGACGGGCGAGCAGCCGCACGCGCACGCGGCGAACATCGACCGCGTACGGTCCGGGGCGACGCTGTTGCCGCCGGGCGCCCGGGTGTTGCGGTCCGCCCGCGACGACGACCGCAGCGCGACGCTCGCCGAGGGCGACGGCTGGACGGTGCTGATCTCGCGCTGGAACCGCGGTGCCGATGTCACGGTCACCGCGACCAGTGAGGAGCTTGCCGCGAAGGTGCTCGGCCAGGCCACGGACGGCGCGGAGGACGAACCCGAGCCGCAGCCGGAGAACGTGACGATGGGCTTCTGGTACGTCTCGCCGAGGCGCGGACCGCACCGTACGACCCGGCAGATCTCGGCGGGTACGTGGGAGGAGATCCGCCCGAACTACACAGCACCGGTCGCGGACGCGATGGACCACCTGATGAAGACGACACCGGAGGACATCGCGGGCCGTCTGCTCCTGCTGCACGGCCCGCCCGGTACGGGCAAGACGTCGGCGCTGCGCACCCTGGCCCGCTCCTGGCGCGACTGGTGCCAGGTCGACTGCGTACTCGACCCGGAGCGTCTCTTCTCCGACGTCGGCTATCTGATGGACATCGCGATCGGCGAGGACGACGGCACCGCCAAGGGCCGCTGGCGGCTTCTGCTGCTGGAGGACTGCGACGAGCTGATCCGCGGCGAGGCCAAGCACACGGCGGGCCAGGCGCTGTCACGCCTGCTCAACCTCACGGACGGCCTGCTCGGCCAGGGCCGTAACGTCCTGGTCGGCGTGACGACGAACGAGGACCTGGAGCGCCTCCACCCCGCCGTCGTCCGCCCCGGCCGCTGCCTGGCCCGTATCGAGGTCGGCCCGCTGACCCACCGCGAGTCGGCGAACTGGCTGGGCACGGAGGAAGGCATCGGCCGCGAGGGGGCGACACTGGCCGAGCTGTACGCCCTGCGCCGGGGCACGTCGCCGACGTCGGTGCCGGGAGCGCGAGAGGGCGCGGACGCGGGCCTGTACCTGTAGGCCACGCGGCCTACACCCCACCCCTGGTGCTTTCATGGGGTTATGACCCTTTTCGTGGGCACGTCCGGCTGGCAGTACAAGGACTGGCGCGGAGTCCTGTACCCCGCCGGGCTGCCCACGCGGCTCTGGCTGGAGCAGTACGCGACACGGTTCGCCACGCTCGAGATCAACAACGCCTTCTACCGGCTGCCGTCGCAGGAGACCTTCGAGTCCTGGCGGGACCGCACCCCGCCGGACTTCGTCATCGCCGTCAAGGCGAGCCGCTTCCTGACCCACATCAAGCGCCTACGCGACCCCGAGGAACCGGTACACCGCCTGATGACCCACGCCACCGGCCTCGGCGACCGCCTGGGCCCGATACTCCTCCAGCTCCCACCCACACTGCGCGCCGACCCCGCCCTCCTCGACACCTGCCTGTCCTGCTTCCCGCCCGCCACCCGAGTCGCGGTAGAACCCCGCCACGACTCCTGGTGGACCCCCGAGGTACGCGACGTCCTGGAGTCCCGGCACGCCGCCCTGGTCTGGGCCGACGTCCTCTCCCGCCCCGTGACCCCGCTCTGGCGCACAACGGACTGGGGCTACCTGCGCTTCCACGTAGGCCGGGCCCACCACTGGCCCCACTACGGCCGCCAGTCCCTGTCCACCTGGACCCACCGAATCGCCGCCACGTGGCCCGACAACCAGCACGTCTACGTCTACTTCAACAACGACCCCCACGCCGCGGCGGTCCAGGACGCGCTGCTCTTCGCCAGAGTGGCCAGGGCGGCGGGCCTGACGGTGACGCGCACGCCGCGCCGGCTGAGCGCCCCGTAGGGCGCCCCCGGGGGTGACAGGTCGTGCCTCGACTGCGGGTGCGTCGCGGCTGGTCGCGTCCCGCGGCGGAGCCGCTGTGACTCGGCCTCGCCGTCCTGATCATGCACGCGGGCGGCGACGGCGACTACGTCCTGGTCCACACGTGGATCGAAGCACTCATGTCCGACCTGGCCAGCTTCGCCGGACCGGCCGGGCAGCCCGACCAGCTCCGCCCGGGCCGTACCGGTCTGGGCCCATGGACTCTCTCTTGATCGCGGCGCATCCCACCTGTGATCATGGAGCGTGGTGATCTCAGATGAGAGCAAAGTCGCGAGCGAGCGGGAGACGGACCGGTGGCCGGACATACCCGGCGATACAGCGTTCACCATCAAGATCCCCGAGGCTGATCCGCTGGTCAGGGCCGGATTCCCCGCCCATGTGACCGTGCTCTACCCGTTCGTGCACGAGAGCCGCATAGACGCACCCGTCCACCGTGAGTTGTCCGGCCTTTTCGCCAAGCACGATGCCTTCGCCTTGACGTTCGCCGAATCCGGCCGCTACCCCGGTGTGCTGTACCTCGACCCACGGCCACACGACCCCGTCAAGGCGCTTACTGAGGACCTCACTCTGCGCTGGCCCGAGGTAGTGCCGTACCGAGGGCTCTTTGGCGCCGGGCTCGACCCCCACTTGACGGTCGCGAACCACGAGGGCCCTGCGACCCAGGACGCCGCGTACGACGCGATGCAGGCCGAGCTTGCGCCCCTGTTACCGCTTCGGTGTCACGTCCACGCGGTCCAGCTCATCGTCTGGGACGGCGAACGCTGGCAGGACCGGGCCAGATACCCGCTCGCTCGTCGCCCGGCCAGCCCGCTCAGCGAACGATTCTGAGTAGTCGAACGCCGCAGCAAACCCTGGGCAGTCGGACCTCCGTGCTCTCTCAGCCGGCGTGAAGAATCCGAAAGCGATCGGGTTCCGCCGGATCTCGATCAACGACTTGGACTGGCGACCGAGCCCATTGCCACACGCTGATGCCTGGCGTGCGGGAGAACCGGATCTACCCGCGGGTGCCTTCGACTGCAACGCGCGGCCAGGATTCGGCGATGCGCGCCTGGTCCGCGCCGTGAGTACGCAGCACATCGGCGAGGACGGCGCCCGTGTCGTAGCCCTCGAAGGAGACGAAGGAGGGCGCTTCGCCCAGCCGCTCACGGAGGGCCTTCTCCACTCGTGCACCAAGTGGGCCGAGGCGCTCGGGCAGGTAGCGCAAGAACGGGACCCCGGCGCTGTCGTCGCCCAGCGACGTCGCCCATTCGGCGAACTCCGGTTGCCCGGCCGGAGCACCGATAAGGATCTCGGCGAGGCGCTGGTCGCCGCGGACGGACTTGACGATCGGCACTGCCGGATCCGGGTGGCCGACCAGAAGAAGGAGGGCTGTCGCGCGACTGTCGACGAGTGCGTCGCACACGGCCGCGGGGGTGAGCTCGCTCATGTCGAGTTCGGTGACGGTGCCGCCGCGTGCAGCGAGGTGATCCCGCAGAATGCCGGTTCCAGTTGCCCAGTAAACACTCGGCTGGGCTGCTACGGCGATGCGACGGTGGCCCGCGCCGAGGAGGAAGTCCGCGTAGACCTGCCAGCCGCGGGACTGCGGCGGGGAGAGGCGCGCGACCCATTCCGTCGGCCGTTCGGTGAGCGCGTCGAGAACCGCTGACGAGCACAGGAACGGCAGGCCGAGGGCGTCGGCCCTGGCGGCAGCGGCGCGAGCGACGACGCTGTGATACTCCCCCGCCAACGCTGCCACGCCCAGGCCGGCCAATTCCTCCACGGCCGCCGCGGCCCTTTGTGGGTCAGCCGCTGTGTCTCGGACCACAAGCTCGAGTGGTCTTCCGCCGATCCCGCCCGCCTCATTGACTTCGCCGACGGCCAACTCGAGTCCGGCGAGCAGGTGTTGGCCTGCCTCGACCCAGCCGGGCCGGGTCAGCGGAACGAGAGCGCCGATCCGGACGGACGCTCTGTCAGTCCACTCCGACCCCGGTGGCGATGGTGGCGTATGCATGCGTAGGCGTCTCCTGCTCCCGTATGACGATTCGTTTGCAGTTGTCCCAGGTCGCCGAGCGGCAAGGCCCGGTGGTGCGCTTTCGTCTCATCTCGCCGTGGCGGGCGCACCTGGGCGATCACGCCGAGTCGCATCGTCAGACGGCTCCTGTGGCGCTCTACTCCCGGTCCCCGTAAACCGCCCGCACCGCATCCCGAACGGCATCGAGGGCCGCCTCCTCGTCGAGCCCGAGCCGCCGCACGCGCTCGGCATAAGCCCGAGCAGCACCAGCGGCTTCACGCTCAGCCGCCGAACCCGCGGACGCGACAAACGTTCCGTTACGGCCCCGCGTCTCAATCACCCCATCCGACTCAAGCGCCCGATAAGCCTTGGCAACCGTGTTCGCCGCGAGGCCAAGCGATTCCGCCAGCCCCCGCACGGTCGGCAACCGATACCCCACCGGCAGCACACCAGCCCGCGCCTGCTCGGAAATCTGAGCGCGCACCTGTTCAAACGGGGGAACACCCGCTCCGTCATCGATGTCGATCTTCAACGTCACAAGCCGATTGTCCCCTAGCCCCTCTCCCCC
>NZ_JAAKZX010000316.1 GCF_011045025.1 Streptomyces ureilyticus | reverse complement strand
GTGCCGTTGTCGGTCCGCAACGACTCGACGGCGCTGTGGCCACCGTCCCGGCCGGTTTCCTGCACCTGCTTGCGCTGCATCACCGCGAGATGCCGCATGCTCCTCAGCCCTCTCCCAGCGCGACGAGACGGGCGGCCAGCTCGCCGGCGGTGGGCGTGTGCAGCGTGTCCACGACCCGCCCGTCGGCCATCACCAGGGCCTGGTGCGCCTGGGCGGCGGCGGCAGGGTCGTGGGTGACCATGACGACCGTCTGGCGCAGCTCGTCGACGAGGTCACGCAGCAGGCGCAGGACCTCGTGGGCGCTGCGCAGATCCAGGGCCCCGGTCGGCTCGTCGGCGAACACCACGGCGGGCCGGGCCGCCAACGCCCGTACGATCGCGACCCGTTGCTGCTGTCCCCCGGACAGCTCGGCGGGCCGGTGCGTCAGCCGGTCGGCAAGACCGACGCGTTCGATCAGCGTGCGCAGCCACTCGTGGTCCGGGGCCCGGCCCGCGAGACGCAGCGGCAGCGTGATGTTGTCGGCGACGCTGAGCGAGGGCACCAGGTTGTACGACTGGAACACGAAGCCGATGCGCTCACGGCGCAGTTCGGTACGGCGGGTCTCGTTCAGGCCCGCGATCTCGTAACCGTCGATACGGACACTGCCGACGGTTGGGGCGTCCAGACCCGCCGCACAGTGCATGAGCGTGCTCTTGCCGGACCCCGACGGGCCCATCACGGCGAGAAAGGTGCCGCGTTCGACGGTCAGCGACACGTCGTCGAGGGCGCGTACGCCACCGGGATACGTCTTCCCGAGGTGCGCGAGCGCGATGGCGGGAGTGTGCTCCGGGGCCGCCGAGGAGGCCTCAACTCCCTTGACGAGCTTGCTCATCGACGACCCCGCAGGCGCTGAACGATCAGTGCGATCAGGCAGAGGGCGGTGACGGAACCGCAGGCGAGGTGGGCCGGCGTGCCGAGGGCGGCGTACGTGGCCACCATGTTGCCGATCGCGCTGATCACCAACAGCACCCAGAGAAGGACGCGTGCGATTCCGCTCCCGGTGACGACGGTGAGCGGCTCGGCGGCGGGGTGCGCCTCGACGGCGGGGCGCGGCTGGGAGGCGGGGATCGGCCCGCCGATGGTCTCGGCGTAGTGGTCGACGGCCGGGTTGGCGTACGTGCTGCCGGACTGGTTGGCGGACTGGTTGGCGTAGGTACCGGAGGCGGTGGTGAGGCGGTAGGGGTCGGTCATTTTCGGGCTCCTTTTCCTGGTCGCCGCGGAGGTCGCGGCCGGTTGCGCTGTCGTCACCGACGCTATGAATCGCGCCCCCTCGCGGCCGAGCCCGCCTGCCGCCCGGTTCGAGGTACAGCCTGCTGTACTTTCCGCGGCTTCCGTCGCCCTTGAGCTGACGGCCAACTGATCGGCCGCCTATGGTCGTTGCCCTAGGAGGAGCCCATGCCGAGCCAGCAGTACGTATCTGACGGCGCCCCAAAAACCCGTATCCGGGACATCGTTGTCCGGTCGGCCGGCGCCGCCCTCATGGCGCTCGAAAAGCTCGCCGGCGGATTCGGCACCGCCGTCCTGGCGCTGGCCGTCCTCCTCCTGGTGACCGTCAGCGCCGTGACCTCCCTGGTGGGAGTGGGGCTGCTGATGGCGCCCACCGCCCTGCGCGCCCTGCACGCCGTCGCCGAGCGCGAACGCGACCGGCTCACCCGATGGGGCCCGGAGCTGATCGGCCCGGGAACCGCACCGACCGAGCTGCGCCCGGCCCTCGCCGACCCCGGCACCCGGCGGGAGCTGGGCTGGCTGGCCACGCACGCGACACTGGGGCTGCTCCTTGGCCTGATCGGTGTGCTGTTGCCGGTGCTCGCGGCCCGCGACACCGCGTTCCCGCTGCTGTATCCGTTCGCGCCCGACGACGCGTCGAGCACGTCCATCGGTCTGGGCAACGCGCAGACCTGGGGGGACGCCCTGGCCGTGGTCCCGCTGGGCCTGGCGTGGATCGCCATCATGGTGGGGCTCGGTCCGGGCATGGCGCGGCTGCAGGCGCTGCCGGGACGCCGGCTCCTGTCGGCAGGACCCGACGCGGACCTGTCGCTACGGGTCGCCGAGCTGACCGCCACCCGGGCCGCCGCCCTCGACGCCCACGCCACCGAACTGCGCCGTATCGAGCGCTCGTTGCACGACGGCACGCAGAACCGGCTCGTCAACGTCACCGTCCTGCTCGGCGCCGCCCGCCGCATGGTGGCCCGCGACCCCGCGGGCGCCGACGAAATCCTCGAACGCGCCCAGAGCGCCGCCGAGGGCGCGCTGGCCGAACTGCGCTCGGTGTCCCGGAGCATCCTGCCTCCGGTCCTGGACGACCGGGGACTCGAAGGTGCGCTGAACGGTCTTGCCGCGGACTGCCCGGTGCCCTGCCGCGTCGGCGTCGAGACACCCGCGAGATGCGCGGTCTCCGTCGAGGCGACCGCCTACTTCATCGTGGCCGAAGCCCTCACCAACATCGCCAAGCACAGCCACGCCCAGCACGCCACCGTCACCGTCCGCAGCCACGACGGCCGACTGCACCTGCGCATCAGGGATGACGGCAGGGGCGGCGCGGACGAAGCAGGCGGCTCCGGCCTGACCGGCATGCGCCGCCGCATCGCGGCCCACGACGGCACCCTCACCCTCACCAGCCCGCCCGGCGGGCCCACAACCCTTGAGGTGGACCTCCCATGCGGATCGTGATCGCCGAAGACGACCCCCTGCTGCGCGAAGGGCTCGCCCTGCTGCTGCGGGCGGAGTCGCTGGACGTGGTGGGCACCGCCGGTACGGCCGACGGGATCCTCGACGCCATCGACGAACACAAGCCCGACGTCGCCATCCTCGACGTACGGATGCCCCCGACCCACACGGACGAGGGCATCGTCGCGGCCGTCGAGGCCAGACGCCGCCGGCCGGACCTGGCCGTGCTCGTGCTGTCCGCGTACGTCGAGCAGAGCTTCGCCCACGAGCTGCTCACCGGCGGCGTCACCGGCCTCGGTTATCTCCTCAAGGAGCGGGTCGGGCGAGTCGAGGAGTTCCTGGACGCCCTGCGGCGGGTGGCGGACGGAGGCACCGCCATCGACCCCGAGGTCGTCGCACAGCTCTTCACCCGCAGCCGCCACGACTCCCGCCTGGAACGCCTCAGTCCCCGCGAACGCGACGTACTCGCCCTGATGGCCGAGGGCCTCGGCAACTCCGCCATCGCCGAACGCCTCGTCGTCACGGACGGCGCCGTCCACAAACACATCCGCAGCATCTTCGCCAAGCTCGACCTGTCCCCCACCGACCAGGTGGACAGACGCGTCGCCGCGGTCCTCCAGTACCTGGAGGACGTACGCCGCCGCGCCTGACCACCTACTGTCCGGCTAGGCAGGCACAGCAACGGCGTTGAACGTCGTCTCCGGCGTCTGCGGGCTGGTGAATCGCGCGTTGACGAGATACAGCCGGTCCCCCCAACGCGCGGCGGTCGCCGGCACGTCGAACCGCGGATCGGTGATCGTCCGCTTCAGCGTGGCCGTGGTGACCTTCGCGTCGAGGTCCCAGACACTGATCAGGTTCTGCCGGTTCTGCACGACGTACAAGGTGCGGCCTATACGGACCAGCCCGTCACCGTTGGCGACATCGGCCTGCCCGTTCAGCGTGATCTTCTTCGCGGCACCGGTCTTGGGGTTCACGTGGTAGAGCTCGCCCGGCGTGCTCTTGACGACGATCAGACCGCGGCCGTCGGGGGTGTCGACGATGCCGTTGGCGTTGTTCACGTCGGGTGTCTGCGTCCACTCACCGCCGAGCGGCAGACTGCGGACCTCGCCGCCCCGGCCGCGGGGTACGCCGTACAGCACGGCCTGGCGCGAGTCGGTGAACCAGGCGCGGCCGCCGAGCAGGATGACGTCGTTGACGAACGGGGCGGCGCTGTCGGTCAGTTGGTACGTGGCCTTGAGCTTGCCGCTGCGGGAGTCGACGATGCGCGCGGTACCGCCGGCGCCTCCGGCGAGGTAGAGCAGCCCGTCGTGGTCCAGCTTCAGCCCGATGGACGCCGTACCGGTGGCTCCCTCGAAGAGGACGCCGCCCTTACCGGTGCGCAGATCCGTGCGGTAAACGGCACCGTTCGCACGGGAGCCCATATAGGCGTACGGCTTTCTCCCGATGGTGATGCCCTCGGGCAACCACCCGTCCGGAAGCGGAAACTCGGTAGGCCACGCACTCTTGACGGCCCCGGCAGCGGCACTGGCCGTACCGGCACCAGCGGCCAGCGTGAGAGCGACGGCGGCCCCGCCGAGAACGGTACGCCGGGACGGCCGGGCTTGGTTCGGGGACATGGTTCCGGACCTCCATGAAAGTGGCGGTGAAACGCTACGAACTCAGCAACTCATCAAACCGGTACAGCACTTGGGGACGCCGAGAACCAGACCAATCCCAGCTCCCGAACTCTGCCCGCTCGAACGCCTCGCCCGCCACCAGAGTTCCCCTGTGATTTCGCTATGGCCCGCCTGTGAGCGTTGGCGGCACTACGCTGCTGTGTCGTGCAGGAGACGCGCCTCGATACTGCTCGGATCCGGGCGGCCCGCCGGGTGATCGACCCGATTTTTCTCGATACTCCGCTGTACCGCTGCGAGGGGCTGGAGCCCGACCTCGGGTGCACGGTGAGCATCAAGCTCGAAACGGCCAACCCGGTCCGCAGCTTCAAGGCCCGCGGCACCGAGGTCGTCGCGAGCCTGCTCGCCGACAATGCGTCACGAGCCGTGGTGTGCGCCAGCGCGGGCAACCTCGGCCAGGCCCTCGCCTGGTCCGGTCGCGGCCGCGGGCTCGACGTCACCGTAGTGGCGTCCCGCTTCGCGACTGCGGCCAAGCTTGATCGCATCCGCGCACTGGACGCCAGGTTGGAGCTGGTCGACGGCGACCACGAGATGGCTCGCGACCGAGCGGCGGCCATCGCGCGCTACGACGGCATCCGGCTACTCGAAGACAGCCTGGACATCGAGACCTGCGAGGGAGCGGCAACCATCGGCCTGGAACTTGTGGACACCGCGCCGTCGTTCGACGCCGTCCTGATTGCTCTCGGCGGCGGGGCGCTGGCCACCGGCGTGGGCCATGTGGTGAAGGCATCGGCACCCGAAGTCGAGGTGATCTGCGTCCAGCCGCTGGGCGCACCGGCGCTGACACGCTCGTGGCGCCAACGACGTGTCGTCACCACCGACTCGACCAACACCATCGCTGACGGCGTCGCCGGCCGGCGTCCCATCCCGGCCGTCCTGGACGACCTCCTCGTGGTCGCCGACGACGCCGTACTGGTCCAGGAGGCGTCGATCACCGCCGGTATGCGGATGCTCCTCGACCACGCCGGCCTCGTGGTCGAACCGTCGGCCGCGCTCGGCATCGCGGCCATCCTCGAAGACCGTGACCGCTTCGCGGGCCGACACGTCGTCACCATCGTGTGCGGCAGCAACGTCGACGTAGACGCCTACCACCGCTGGGTCGGCGCGGCTCCCCTCCACGAGTCTTGACAATCGCTCGGGACCGAAATCCGGGATGCGAGCGAAGAGTTGCAGAGCTGATACTCCAGCCGTAGATCGTGATCTTGCTGGTGGCACCTGTGGTCATGGGCCGGTCGATATCGGATCGCGTGAGACAGGAGCGCACTGGCACGCTGCCCGCATGGATCACACGGAAGTACTGCTCATCGGAGGGCGGGCCGGCGTCGGCAAGACGACGGTGGGGTGGGAGGTTTCTGCGTTGCTGCGGGCTGCGGCGGTCCCGCATGCGGTCATCGACGGAGACTTCATGGGTCAGGTGCACCCCGCCCCGGAGGGGGACCCTCACCGCTCGGAGATCACAGAGAGCAATCTGACTGCCGTGTGGGCGAACTACGCCCGGCGCGGCTACCGCCGACTGATCTATACGAACACTCTGAGCGTGCTGCCCGAGGCGACGGGGATGTTCGAGCGCGCCCTGGGGCCGGGGGTGCGGATCGTACGGGTCCTACTCACCGCGTCCGACGCCACCGCCCGCGACCGGCTGGTGCACCGGGAACTGGGCTCGGAGCTGGACCAGGAGCTGGCAGGCAGTGCTCGCAAGGCGCGGCTGCTGGACCAGCGGGCCGCTGCGGAGACCGTACGGGTGGTGACGGATGGGCGGGCTGTCGTGGACATCGCCCGCGAGGTGGTGGCCGCCACCGACTGGACCGGGTAGCGATCCGCCCGCCCTGCAAGGCACGACGATTCAGGCGCGGGTGACGCAGGTCACAACCGCCCGTGTCATACGAAGCGCCCTCCCCCATCGTGTCCCCTGCGCAAGGCACACCCGGTCAACGACCAAAGACCAACGGGGAGAAGCACATGAAGGTACGTACCGCACTTGCCGGCGCGGCAGCCGCCGCGGCACTCGTGGCGGGTTCCGTCGCCGCGGCCGGTCCCGCCGTGGCGGACGGCACGGGCGCGCAGGCCACCTACACCGTCTGGGCCACGGACGTGAACGTTCGCGACAACCCGAACGACGTCGCCACCTGCGACAACAACCCGTCGACCGCGAACTGCCCGCGCGTGGTCGGGAAGTTGCAGCCGAACCAGCCGTTCGAGGCGGTCTGCCAGAACCAGGGGCAGGTCGTGGGCGGCAACGAGTGGTGGGTGCTCGTCGAGCGCGGCGACATGCTCGGCTGGATGGCGAGCTACTACGTCGACCACCCGGACAACAAGCTGCCGAACGTTCCGGAATGCGGGATGTAAGCGAAGAGCGAAGCAAGGAAGCAAGAACGAAGGGGGATGAGCACCATGAAGACCCGCACTGCACGCACTGCACGCACTGCACGCACCAAGGGAACCCTTGGCCGCAAGGTCGCCGTCATGGCGGGGATCGCCGCCGCCGGGGCGCTGACCCTGACCGGCCCGCAGGCCATCGCCGCGGACACCCGGCCGGCGTCCGTCGAGGCCAAGGAGGTTTACGTCTGGGCGACGAACGTCCGCCTGCACGTGGAGCCCTACGTCAACTCGCCCTCACCGACGAAGGTGTCCCAGGAGACGCTGATCGGCCTCTGCCAGAAGCAGGGCGACACGGTCACCGAACCGGGCCAGGGCACCAGCAGCTGGTGGACGCTCGTCGAGAAGCCGGGCGGCAGCGACAGCCTGTTCATCAGCAACGTCTACCTGGTCGGCGGCGAAAAGATCGAGGGCGTCCCCGACTGCTGACCGGCTGACAGGCACGTATAGCCGGCAGGGCCGGCAGGCACGTACACACGAGAAGCGGGACCCGACCCACGGGTCCCGCTTCTCCCATGCGGTGCCGGGACACAGGCCCCGGCACCGCCGCCCCAAATCTTCGCCAAGCGTGCCGCCCCGAGCCCGCCTTAACTTGCTTAACTAAATCAACGTACTTACATTTTATGTCATCGCGCATGACGCATAGCGCACAGCGCATACCGACCGCCCCACCCGGAGGCCCAACCATGTCCCACGCACAACCCCGCACCGCCACCACCGGCACGGCAGCGCCCCCGCGGCCGAACGTCGTCGTGGCGGTGCTGGCCTTCGGCGGGATCGTGGTCTCGCTGATGCAGACCCTGGTCATCCCGATCGTTCCGGAGCTGCCCAGCCTCCTGAACGCCCCGGCGTCCGACACCGCCTGGGCCGTCACCGCCACCCTGCTCGCCGCCGCCGTCGCGACGCCGATGATGGGGCGGCTCGGCGACATGTACGGCAAGCGCCGGATGCTGCTGGTCAGCCTGGTGATGCTGGTGGCGGGGTCGGTCACGGCCGGGCTCAGCGACGCCCTGGCGCCGATGATCGTCGGGCGCGCGCTGCAGGGTCTGTCGGCCGGTGTCATCCCGCTCGGCATCAGCATCATGCGCGACGAGCTGCCCGCCGAACGGCTCGGCTCCGCCACCGCGCTGATGAGCGCATCGCTCGGCGTCGGCGGCGCCCTCGGCCTGCCCGCCGCCGCGCTCATCGCCGACAACTTCGACTGGCACGTACTGTTCTGGGCCTCGGCCGGCATGGGTGCCGTCGCCCTGCTGCTCGTACTGGCCCTGGTGCCGGAGTCCAAGGTGCGCACCGGGGGACGGTTCGACCTGATCGGTGCGGTCGGGATGGCGGCGGGGCTGGTGTGCCTGTTGCTGGCGATCTCCAAGGGCGGGGACGTCGCCAGACATGTCAATCCAACGTAGGTGACCGGAGGCTTCACTGACATATATCGACTGCACAAGTGCTCCTCGTGGGCGGCAACGCCTTCGCTCGGCTGAACCTCGCCGGCGCATTGGCCAGTA
>NZ_JAAKZX010000315.1 GCF_011045025.1 Streptomyces ureilyticus | reverse complement strand
CCCCGAGCCCGCCGCCCCATCCACCCTCTACGCTCCCTCGGCCCTGCTGCTCACCGTGGGCCGCGGCGAGAGCGCGACCGCCACCACCGCGGACCGCGCGGTCACCCTGGCCTGCGCGCCGGCCGCCTCGGGCACGCACCCGGCCGCGGCCCGGGCCTGCGCCGAACTGCGTGCGTCCGGCGGGGACTTCGACACCCTGGCCGGCAGAGGCAAGGGCATGTGCACTCGCGAGTACCGGCCTGTGGTCGTCACGGTCGACGGCGTCTGGCAGGGCCGCCGTATCTCCTACGAGCGCACCTTCGCGAACGAGTGCGTGAAGAACAACTCCCAGGGGAGAGCCGTCTTCACGTTCTGAGAGACCGGGATCGCCGCGGCGCCCGCGGACCTCGACCCGGGGCCCGTAGCTGGGGAGTGCGTGCCCTGTCGCGGACGCCACGCGATCTCGCCCCGGGGGTCGGCAGGGACGGAGTGGGGCCGTCCTGCCGACCCCCGGCATCTGCGTATGTGGATCTGCTCATCTCCCTCCTAAAACGTTTTCAGTAATCCATGCAGGTCGGAGCGCAAGCCGCGCCAAGTCCCAACAACCAGCTGTGCCGGAACTGTTGACCCCGCGTTGGAAACGTTTTAATTTCTCCGCACCCCGACAGCCAGAGGTGAGGAGGCTCCGTGGCCGCGGTGTTGCGGGAGCGCACGGGCAAGGAGGCGGTGAGTCCTTCTCGCCGTCGTCCGCCTGACGCGCGTACGAAGCGAAAAGGTTTCCACGCCCGCAGAAGCCGGACCTTGTTCCTGCTGATGCTGCCCGGGCTCGGATACTTCCTCGTGTTCCACTACGGCGCGCTGGTGGGCAACGTCATCGCGTTCAAGGACTACGTGCCCTTCGACGGCATCTGGGGCAGCCCGTGGGTCGGCCTGGAGAACTTCCAGCGGATGTTCCAGGACACCGCGTTCTGGGACGCGGTCCTCAACACCCTCTGGATCGCGGTCCTGCAGATCGTCTTCTACTTCCCCGTGCCACTCGCGCTCGCGCTGCTCCTGCACACCCTCACCTGGAGCACCGTCCGGCGTTTCGTGCAGTCGGTGGCGTATCTGCCGCACTTCATCTCATGGGTGATCGTCGTCGCCCTGTTCCAGCAGGTCCTCGGCGACACCGGCCTGGTGAACAGCTACCTCGGCGACGCCGGGCTGAGCACCGTCGACATCATCGGCAACCCGGACGCCTTCAAGCCGCTCACCGTCGCCCAGGTGATCTGGAAGGACGCCGGCTGGGGCACGATCATCTTCCTCGCCGCGCTCTCCCAGGTCGACGAGCAGCAGTACGAGGCCTCCGCCATCGACGGCGCCGGACCCTGGCGGCGCTTCTGGCACGTCACGCTGCCCGCGATCCGCCCGGTGATCGTCCTGCTGCTCATCATGCGGCTCGGCGACATCCTGTCCGTCGGCTTCGAGCAGATGCTGCTCCAGCGCGACGCGGTCGGCCCGGAGGCCGCCGAGATCATCGACACCTTCGTCTACTACCAGGGCATCGTCGGCGGCGACTACGGATTCGCCGCGGCGGCGGGCCTGTTCAAGGGCGTCATCGGCGCCCTCCTCGTCTACGCGGCCAACAAGGTCGCCCACCGCCTCGGCGAACAGGGGGTCTACAAGTGAGCGCCCACGTCCGGCCCGGCTGGATGGAGAAGCCGAAGCCGCTCACCCAGGCCGCGAAAGCGGTGGCCCTGGCCGCCGTCGTCCTGTTGGTCTGCGTGCCCTTTCTGGTCATCGTGTCGACCTCGCTGGCCTCGCAGCGCGAGGTGGTCGAGGGCGGCGGCTGGGTGCTGTGGCCGCAGGAGCCGACCCTCAAGGCGTACCAGGACATCCTCGACGGCGGCATCGTCACCCACGCCCTCGGCGTGAGCGCGGGCGTCACCGTCGTCGGCACCCTGGTCAGCCTCGCTTGCACGGTGACCCTCGCCTACGCCCTGTCCCGGCCCGGCGTCTTCGGCGGCAAACCCGTACTACTGCTGGTGCTGTTCACCTTCCTCTTCCCGCCGGGCATGATCCCCAGCTTCCTGGTGGTCAAGGAACTCGGGCTGCTCGACTCGTACCCCTCGCTGGTCCTGCCGGTGCTGGTGAACGTCTTCAACCTGGTCGTGCTGCGCGGCTTCTTCCAGGGCATCCCCGAGGAGTTGTACGAGGCCGCGCGCCTCGACGGGGCGGGGGACTGGCGTGTGCTGTGGTCGGTGGTGCTTCCGCTGTCGAAGGCGGCACTCGCGGTCGTCGGCCTGTTCTACGCGGTGGCGTACTGGAACTCCTGGTTCTACGCCTCGCTCTACCTGGAGAGCGAGCACTGGCCGCTCCAACAGGTGCTGCGTACCTATGTGGTGGCCGGTACGGATCTCACCGACACGGCCACGAGTGAGGGAACGGTCAACGCTCCGCAGACCGTGCAGATGGCGGTGCTGGTGATCGCCACCGTGCCGATCTTGCTCGTGTACCCCTTCCTGCAGAAGTACTTCACCAAGGGCGTACTCACGGGCGCCATCAAGAGCTGAGCGCTCCGCTCGGCCGTCCAGAGCCAGTCGTCCAGAGCCAGTCGTCAAGAGCTGGGAGAGAACACCTATGTCCGGAACCCCGCTGTCCCGCCGTGCCCTGATGCGTACCGCCGCCGTAGGGAGTCTCGCGCTCGCCGCTCCGGCCGCCCTGTCCGCCTGCTCCACGGAGTCCGGTGATGACGGGGTCTCCAACGCGGGCAAGAAGCTGGCGCCCTGGCCCACGTACAAGGCCTTCTCAGGGCCCAAGCCAGACCTCGCGCCTACTGCGGAAGGAGTCCAGCCCGGCTACACCTCCTACCCGTCCGACCTGGCGAAGTCGGTCTCCCGCACTCCCGGGGACGGGTCCACGGTCAAGGTGATGACCATCAGCTTCGGCGTGCCCCCGAAGGGGCGGGGGGAGAACCGGTTCTGGCAGGCCGTGGAGAAGGCCCTCGGCGTGAAGATCGAGTACACGGTCATCTCGCAGCCCGACTACCAGAAGAAGATGGCCACGGTGATGGCCGGGGACCCGGGTGAACTCCCGGACATCATCAACATCTTCTCCGGGTTCGCACTGCCGCGCGAAGCCCAGTTCGTGCAGCGTCGCGCCGAGGACCTCACACCGTTTCTCTCCGGGGACGCGGTCGCCGACTACCCGAACCTGGCGAACATCCCCACCGAGGCCTGGCGCGACATGGGGCGCATCGGCGGCCGTATCTACGGCATTCCCCTGGAACGTCCGCTGCCCGGCTCCACGCTCTGGCTCAACCAGGAGTCCTTCGCGGCCGCCGGCATGAGGGAGGGCTGGACGGACCAGGACTTCGCGGCGGTCGCCAAGAAGGGCACGGGCGGGAAGAAGTACGCCCTGGGGGCGGCGGAAGGGTCCGTGTTCGGCGACGGTTTCCACTCCGCGGCGCACGGCGTCCACGCGCGGGGCTGGTCGGTGAAGAAGGACGGTACGTTCCTCCCGTCCGCGGCCGACGAGCGGTACAAGCAGATGCTCGACTTCCAGCTCCGGCTGCGCAAGGCGGGCTCCTACCACCCCGACGCGACCTCCAGCGCACAGCCCGAGATGATCGACCTCTACTACAACGGGACGGTCGGCTCCATACAGGACGGCTTCGGCGGTTACCTCCCCAAGTTCCTTGAGAAAGGCCGGGAGTTCACACCGGCGCCGGCCCTTCCGTACGGCGCGGGCGGGGAGCCCGGAGGCATCGTCGGGGCACGCCGCTCGTTCGGCTACACGATCCTCAAGAAGGCGAAGAAGGAGCGGATCCAGCTGTTGCTGCGCGTACTCGACTATCTTGCGGCGCCGTTCGGCAGCAAGGAGTGGGAACTCGTCCACTACGGCCTGGAAGGCACCCACTTCACCCGGGCCAAGGACGGCTCGCCCGAGCCCAACGACCTGGGCCAGGTCGAGAACAACACCAACCTGCCGCTGAAGTACCTGGCCGAAGGACCCCAGGTGCTGTTCGTGCCCGGCATGCCCGACGCGGTGAAGGCCCTGCACGCCTGGCAAGTGAAGACCGTCCCGCACGCCATCCGCAATGCCTCCTACGGACTCCAGTCCCGGACGTTCACCTCCCAGGGCACCACCCTCGAGACGCTCCTCAAGGACACCGCCACCGGGATCATCGCCGGACGCAAGCCGCTGTCCGAGTGGGACGCGGCGGTCAAGACGTGGCGTCAGCGAGGTGGCGACAGAATGGCCGAGGAATTCGCCGAGGACTACGCCGCCAACACATGAGGCGGCAGGTGGCATGGAGCGGCAGGTCACGGGCGAAGTGAACCAGAGGAACGGGGAACGACATGGCGGCAAAGGGGCGGGTCACGATCCGCGAGGTGGCCGAGCGGGCGGGCGTGTCCGTGGCCACGGTCTCGCGGGTGCTCAGCGGCAACTACCCGGTCCCGTCGGCCACCCGTAACCGGGTGATGCGTGCGGCGCGCGCGCTCGACTACGTGGCCAACGCGCACGCCCGCGCCCTGGTCGGCGGCGGCCGCAAGATGGTCGCCGTCGTCCTGCGCCAGGTCACCAGCCCCTTCTACGCGCAGGTCGCCGAGGGTGTCGAGGCGGAGGCGGCCGAGCGCGGCTGGCTCTGCGTGGTCGGCGCCACGGCCGGGGACCCGCAGCGGGAGATGGACTTCGTGCAGCTCATGCGCGAGGAGGGCGCCCGGCTGGTGATCCTGGTCGGCGGAGTCGTCGAGGACGACGCCTACCGGGAGCGAGTCGCGCACTACGCGCACGCCCTCGACGCGTCCGGTGCGCGGCTCGTGCTGTGCGGGCGACCCGCACCCGACCCCGACCTCCCCGCGCTGGTCGTCGAGTTCGACAACGAGGCCGGCGCCCGCGCCATCACCGGCCACCTGCTGTCCGCGGGCCACCGCCGCATCGCCTTCCTCGGCGGGCTGCCCGGCAACACGGCCCTCGACGCGCGCGTCGCCGGATACCGTGCCGCGCTCGCCGAGCACGGACTGCCGCCCGAGGCCGCACATGTCGTCGACTGCGGGCTCGGCCGGGCGGCGGGCCACCGCGCGATGACCGAACTCCTCAAGAACACAGAAGACACAGGAGCCGTAGAGGTCACAGGGATCACAGGGGGCACAGGGGGGTTCACGGCTGTGTTCGCCGGGGACGACATGGTCGCCGCCGGCGCCCTGCGGGCCATCGCCGACGCCGGGCTGCGCGTGCCCGACGACATTTCCGTCGTCGGCTACAACGACATCCCGCTCGCCGAGGACTTCAGCCCACCGCTCACCACCGTGCGCACCCCCGCCGAGGAACTCGGCCGGGCCGCCGTGCGCATCGCCCTGCGCGACCCCGAGCACGCCGCGGGCGCCCACCATCTGCTCGGCACCCACATCGTCGTACGCGACAGCGTCTCGCCGCCCCGCCGGGGCGCGCCCCCAAGTGACGGAGGATCCGCCCCCGTATGACCGCGCCGCATGTGTCGCTCCCCGACCCGACGCACCTTCCCCGCCTTCCTCACCTTCCGCAGCTGCCGCTCCTCGACCCCATCGGCTCGCCCGTCACCGGCTGGACCCGCGCGCACTGGGAGACGATCGCCGACCGCCTGCTGGACGGTCTGCTGCCGTACGCGTCAAAGAAGTTGGCGCACTACCGGCTGCCCGGCCGGGCCGGCCACTCCGGCGACTGGTCGGACGGGCTGGAGGGATATGCGCGCTCCTTCCTGCTCGCCGCCTTTCGCATCGCCGGCTCCGGCGGACAGGTCTCCGAAGCCCTGATCGAGCGGTACACGGCCGGGCTCGCCGCGGGCACCGAACCGAACGGCTCCGACCGCTGGCCGCCCATCACCGACCGGTCCCAGCCGATGGTTGAGGCCGCGTCCATCGCGATCGCCCTGCACGAGAGCCGCCCCTGGATCTGGGACAAGCTCGACGACCCGGTACGCCAGCGGGTGGCCGACTGGCTCGGCGGCTTCGTCGGCGCCCGGGCGAACGACTCCAACTGGCGGCTCTTCCAGGTCATCACGGAGGAGTTCCTCGCCTCCGTGGACGCCCCGCACAGCCGGGCCGACATCGACGGAGGACTCGCGCGACTGGAGGACTGGTACCGGGGCGGCGGCTGGTACACCGACGGGGACGGCCGCAAGTTCGACTACTACAACGCCTGGGCCCTGCACCTGTATCCGGTCCTGTGGGCCCGCATGGCCGGACCGCGCGCGGACCCGGCCCTGGTCACCGCCCATCGCTCCCGCCTGCGCGAATTCCTGGGCGTGTACCAGTACTTCTTCGGCTCCGACGGTGCTCCCATCCACCAAGGCCGCTCGCTGACGTACCGCTTCGCGACGGTCGCCCCGCTGTGGGCCGGAGCGCTCGCGGACGCGACCCCACTGCCGCCGGGCCGCACCCGGCGCCTGGCCTCCGGCGCGCTGAAGCACTTCGCGGAGCACCAAGTGCCCGACGAGCGGGGGCTGTTGAGCCTGGGCTGGTACCGGCCCTTCCTCCCCGTCACCCAGCGGTACTCGGGGCCCGCCTCGCCGTACTGGGCGAGCAAGGCGTTCCTCGGCCTGCTGCTGCCCGCCGACCATCCCGTGTGGACGGCGCCCGAGGAGCCCGGCCCGGTGGACACCGCCGACGCGACCCTCGCCCTGCCCGCCCCCGGCTGGCTGCTGCACTCGACGGCGGCCGACGGCATCGTACGGCTGGTCAACCACGGCAGCGTCCGCCTGCCCCCGCCCCCGGCCGAGGCGGACGACAGCCCGCACTACGCGAAGTTCGCCTACGCGAGCGCGGCGGCCCCCGACACCCCACCGGGCGATCCCGGAATCGGCCCCGACAACCACATCGCGCTCCTCACGGCGGACGGCACGGCAGCCTCCCCGCGGGGCCGGATCCATCCCCTGGGCGCGAGCGGACGGCACGCGGCGTCCTGGCACCGCGCCGTCCTCCCGAACACCAACGAGGGGCACCGCATCGAGACGACCAGCGTGGTGCACGGCCCCTGGGAGGTACGGGTCCATCGCGTCGAAGGGCCGCACGGAGCGGTCGTACGCGAAGGGGGGTGGGCGGTGGCCGACGACAGCGGGCCCCTGGAGGAGGCCACGGGGGACGGCTGGGCGCTGGCGCGGCGGCCGGGGGACGGGCTGACGAGCGCGATCGTCGCGCTGCACGGGTGGGAGGCGGCCGATGGCGCGGTTGCTCAGGCCCAGGGTGCCAACGCCTATGGCGAGTACTCGGCCACCCCTTGCCTCGGCCTGTCCGCTCACCCGGGCCGCACCCACCTCCTCGTCACCCTCGCAGTCCTCAGCGCCGATCCCGAACTACCCTGCGAACCAAGGGAGTTGCGGAGGCAGGCGGACGCCCGGGTCACTCCTGAGGGCAAGGTGCTGATCCGCTTTCCGGACGGCACTCAGGAGGAAGTTCCGCAAGCGGCGGGAAGCGGCTGAGGAGCCCCGAGACGCGCAACAGCCGGTGGACAAGGGGCTGATTGGAGACGAGACGCAGGTTGCCGCCGCGCTCCTTCGCACGGCTCTCGGCCCGGCACAGCACCCGCAGCCCCGAGCAGTCGAGGAAGTCGACGCACCGCAGGTCCACCAGGACCTGCGGCTCGGGACGGGCGGTCGCGGCGTCCAGGTGCTCGGTCAGGGCGTCGACCGCCGCCATGTCGATCTCGCCCCGCACCACGACCACGGTGAACACACCACTCAGCCGGCTTTCGGCGTACGCGTTCACCGGGGGGAGACCGGAGTAGTACGCCGTACTGCCCTCGGGCGGTGCGGCGGCGCGGTCTTCGGCTTCCGGCGGCATGTCGGCTCCACCTCGTGCAGGGGAGGGGGCACTTGATCTGGGCCATTACCCGGGTTGGCCGGTAACCATCCCCGCCACGCCGACCGTAAGATCCAATGTCACACGAACTGATGAATCTCGGGCGTGACCATTGACTTTGAGGGTCAGGTTGCCGGCGTCACACTGATCACCCCTCCCGAGGGGACGCGCTTAATGCATATCATGCGCAGGTGCGTAATTACTGCATTAGGACGGCCGGCCCCGACGACCTGGACGGCGCGCGGTCCGTCATGCTCGACACCGTCTACCGCGACTTCGGAACCGGGTACGTACCGCGCTGGCACCGCGACATCATCGACCTCGAGCACGCCTATGTCGCGCCCGCCCGGCACACACTCCTGGTCGCGGTCGACGAGCGGGACGGCACGGTCGTCGCGACCGGCGCACTCGACTCCCGCGGACCCGCCCATCCGCCCAACGCCAGCACATACGACGCGTACTGCTGCCCTTCACGGGCCTGCTGCTGGCGATGGGCATGCACGCCCTCTGGAACGGCTCGTCGG
>NZ_JAAKZX010000314.1 GCF_011045025.1 Streptomyces ureilyticus | reverse complement strand
CAAAGGCGACGGCGTCCACCACGCCATGCTCGGCATCGCCCGCCTCCACAACCTCACCCTCGCCGGTTGACGAAGAACAGGCAGGTCAACCAACACGTCGTAGATCATTTACGGGACAAGCCTTAGGCCTGACAGCGCCGATGATACAGCGGGACCCCTGTGGGAAAGTAGGACGCACCGGAAGTAATTGTAGAGAAATCCCCCGTGCTGTCCGGCACGGGGGCTTTTTACGTTTCAGGGGGCTTTTTGCGTTTCAGGGGGCTTTCAGCGCCTATCTGCCCCCAGCGCGTCTGAGACGTCCCGCTGCTTTGAGAGCCAGATAGGCGTCTGCCAAAGCCGGTGGCAGGTCGTTCGGCGTCGCGTCGACGACCGTGACGCCATGCCGGGTGAACTGCTCGGCGGTGCGATGACATTGCGCCTGGGCCTGAGCCGCGGCGGAGGCTACCTGCACGGCTTCGGTGCTCCCCGAGCCGCGGCCATGCGCTCTATGTGCGGGTCGGCCACTGAAGCGACCAGGACCATGTGGCGCTGAGTGAGGCGGGAGAGTGCGGGCGGCAGGCCTTCCTCGACCACCCACCCTGACGCGTCACAGTCAAGGACGGATTTGAAGATCTCTTGCCGCACTCGACAGCCGGTGGAGGACGCGAACGGCACCGGAAGATTGATTGATCACGGGCATCCTTTCGTTACGATACACAAAAGATTTCGGAAAGGTATTCTCACGACACAAAGACGGTTGTTTCTCCGCCGGGCCAGTAATAAGCTATCCCTGGAATCAGGATGGAGGATTTGGAATGGGGTCATCTTGAACCAGAACTCCGACCATTCGTGGAAGAAACTGACTTCGACTGTCGGCCTCATAACCAACCTTGATCAACGAGGCGTCAACGTCATGTCGGCGGAGTGGTCCTACTTCGTCAACAAGAACCCCCTCTACGTATCCGTTGTACTCAGTCCACAGGCCGACACGCGCGCAGCCCTGGAATCCAGCGGTGAGTCCGGGCTGACGCTCCGCTCGGCGGGCCAGGCGGCCCTCGTCGACTTCGCCGGCAGCTTCTCGACGGCCGAGGTGGACAAGTCGGCCGGCGAGCTGATCGACTTCGGGCAGCCCGTCACCACCGCCACGCCCTGGGTCCAGGGCGGAGTGCCGGCGCTGGAGTGCGAGCTGCGCCAGACCGTGGACCTGCCCGGCCACCGGGTGTACATCGCCGAGGCCGTGGCGACGCATCGCCCCGCTGAAGACTGCCTGCCACTGGTCAAACACGGCGGTATGTTCCAGACCGGCGACCCTGCGCAACGCGTCAGCGTGGTGGCCGCGGCGCCCGCCGGACCGCACAGAGATCGACCTCGGCGCGCATCCGTCGGCGGCGTACGGAGACTTCCTCGCCGATTTTCCCCTGCCGACTTCTGGTAACGCCTGGTCGGGCGTCGGGATCCGGGGGGAACGCCCCGGCGCACGACCCGGCTACGCCGCCCTTGGCAATGCTGCCACGACTGGAGTTGTCACCGCCGTCAGGCCACTGAGCGTCCCTTGAGGTTGCGGGTGAACTCCCGGGCCCTGCGGATGCGATTGCCGCTCGCCTCGTGATCAGCAACTTCTCGTCCTACGACGCGTTCGCCACAACGGATCCGTCGGAAACGTAGTAGCTGGAGACATCGGCCGCCATCACGGTTCCACTGAGACCGAATAGGGCGTGGGCGCCGATGAATCTTCCAGCCCACCCCTTTAACCGATGAGTAATGATTCCCCCGAATGGAATAGGCATTACAGACTGGCCGCCAGAGGGATCTGCCGATGGAAGAATTCGAGGGTCATATCGCACATCCATGATGCGCTCTGGAGAGGAAAACCGCAGACGCTCACCGGCGACGCCGACGACCCGACCCTCGTCGAGTCGGCCACATCGACCAGTACTCGGCGAAGACCAAGTACTGGAAGGCAACCCCGATCACCTTCGACCTCGAAGGCCGCACCCCGCTCGGATGACCACCGCCCTCGGAACGGAGTCCCTGCCATGAGCCGCACCGCCGTCCCCCTGCCCGTCCGCGATCTGACCCAAATCCACGCCGACGGCACGTGGAAGACCGCCACCGGTACCGAGACCGTCACCCTGCTGGACCCGGCCACGGAACAGCCGCTGGGCAGCACCGTCCTCGCCGGCGCCGCCGATGTGAACGCCGCCGTCACCTCCGCGCGTCGGGCGTTGGACCACGGCCCTTGGGGCCGCAGCACCCCGGCCGAGCGAGCGGATGTCCTGGAGCGCTTCGCCGATGCCCTGGAAAAGCACGCCGACGACATGAGCCGGCTGGTCACCCGGGAGATGGGGATGCCGCTGGGCTTCTCCCTGATGAACAACGTCGACGCCCCGGCGATGGTCCTCCGCTACTACGCCGGCCTGTCCCGTGGGCTGGAGCAGGAGGAGACCCGAGTCCCTGTCGGGCCCGGCAGCCGGACCGTCGTACGGCGTGAGCCGATCGGCGTGGCGGCCGTCATCCCGCCGTGGAACTACCCGGTGTTCCTGGCCATCACCAAGATCGCACCGGCGTTGGCGGCCGGCTGCACCGTCGTCTTCAAGCCCTCGGTGGAGACCTCGCTCAGCGGCGCCCTGCTGGTCCGGATCGCACAGGAGGCCGGGGTGCCGGCCGGCGTCTTCTGCTTCGTGCCCGGCGGCGCCGCCACCGGCGCCGAGCTCGTCCGGCACCCCGGCATCGACAGGGTCGCCTTCACGGGCGCCACCTCCACCGGCCGCCTGATCGGTGCCGAGTGCGGCGAACGCCTCATCCCGGCCAACCTCGAACTCGGCGGCAAGTCCGCGGCGATCGTCCTCGACGACGCCGACCTCGAACACACCCTGCAGGGGCTGGGGTTCCTGTCGTTCCTCAACACCGGGCAGACCTGCTTCGCGATGACCCGCGTCGTCGCCACGCCCGGCCACTACGACCGGATCGTCGACGGTCTCGCCGAGATCGCGCGGCAGCAGGTGATCGGCGATCCCCTGGCCCCGGCGACCACGACCGGACCGCTGGTGAGCGCCCGCCAGCGCGAGACGGTGGAGCAGTACGTGGCTTCCGGCCTTGCGGAGGGGGCCAGGCTGGTGACCGGGGGCCGCCGCCCGGACACCCCGGCCAAGGGCTGGTTCTACGAGTCGGCCGTCTTCGCCGAGGTCGGCAACGGGATGCGGATCGCCCGGGAAGAGATCTTCGGCCCGGTGGTGTGCGTGCTGCGGGCCGCCGACGAGGACGAAGCCGTGGCCATCGCCAACGACTGTCCCTACGGCCTGGCCGGGACGGTGTGGACAGCCGATCCCGAACACGGCCTGGACATCGGTCGCCGGGTACGGACCGGCACCTTCGGGGTCAACGGATACCCGCCCGACATCTCCGCCCCCTGGGGCGGCATGAAGGACAGCGGCGGCGGCCGCGAGTACGGCCCGGAGGGGCTTGAGTCCTATCGCGTCGTCAAGTCCCTCTACATCTAACTAGAGACCCCGGGAGGCCTCGAGCCCGCTGGCGTCGCGAACTACTGACGGTTGGGGCGGCGCGGCGCGTAGACGGGGCGCCTGGTGGCTCGCAGGCAGGCCACGGGAGGTTTCGCTCGCCATGGGGATCCGGGCATCCTCGCCGGAAGCGGCCCGCGAAGGACAGGGAAGAGCGCGAACGCAGGGAGCCGAAGACTGTGGCCTCAGTGCAGACATGACGACGGAGCCGGCCTCCCATGTCCCGGGCGGACGCGACAGGCGCCTCGGCTCACTCATCATCACGATCTTCGGCCTCTACGCACGGGGGGAGCACAACTGGCTTGCCGTGGCGTCCGTGGTCCAACTCATGGCGGATCTCGGGGTCGAAGCCCAGGCCGTGCGGTCGTCGATCTCCCGCCTGAAGCGCCGCGGCGTGCTACTCAGCCGGCGCCACGCAGGCGCCGTCGGTTATGCCTTGGCGGACTCGACTCTGGAGACGCTCGCCGAGGTAGACGTGCGGATCTTCGAGCGCAGCCGGGCCACCGCCGAGGACGGCTGGCTCGTGGTCGTCTTCTCCGTGCCCGAATCCGAGCGCGAGAGGCGGCACGAACTGCGCACGACCCTGACCCACTTGGGCTTCGGAACCGCGGCACCCGGCGTCTGGGTCGCCCCGGGGACCCTGGCCGCGGAGACCCGGCGCACCCTGGTACGCCGCGAACTGTCCGAGTACGTCGACATCTTCACCGGCGACCACTTCGCCTTCGGAGATTTGCGGTCGAAAGTCCGCAGGTGGTGGGACCTGGACGAACTCACCGAGCCGTACGCGGACTTCATACGGCACTACCGCCCCGTCCTCGATGCAGCCTCGTCAGGCGGTATCACTGCGCCGGAGGCGTTTCGCACGTACATACCGATGCTCACTCAATGGCGGCGGCTGCCCCACCGCGACCCGGGGCTTCCCCTGTCGCTGCTGCCTCCGGGGTGGAACGGGGTGACCGCGAGCGTCCTGTTCGACGAGCTCAACAACACGCTGAGCGCACCGGCACGCGACTATGCCCTGGCGGTGATCCACGGGCACGGATAGTGCACGCACTTCTTCCGTATCGACGGTGCAGGCCCTCGGGCGCGCACCCCGAGCAGCTCGGAGCCCACCTCGGCGGCGGCACGGACGACCTGGCCGCGCACAAGCATGCCGAGGCGTCGGCGGCAGCGGATGCGCAGCACGACGGGGACCAGGTGCGGGAAACGCGCCGGGTTGCGTACGACGGTCGCGAGCAGGGTGCCGTCGGCGTAGAACAGGGCGAACGGCGTACGACGGTGCGCTCGACAGCCGCAGACAGCGGGCCACCTCGCGCCAGGAGTGAGGTTCCCCCGTCGTTCGGCAGGTGTTGATCAGCTGGTCAGAGTGGGTTGAAGGGGTTTCAGGTTCACTCGTTCGGCCGCTGCCTGCTCGGCGTAGTGATTTTCGGGGCTTGACCCGGAATCTTGGACACGGGCTATGCGGCTTGGGCCAGGGTAGTTGATGTTGTGTCGAGTGTTGTCTCGTAGGCGATGCGACTGCGTTGACCGAGGCTGGAGTGGCGGCGTCGGGTGTTGTAGCGGTGCAGCCAGCGGAACAGGTCGAGGCGGGCTTCGCGCTCGTCAGCCCAGGCACCGCGGCCCTGGAGAGTCTCCCGCTTGCATGTCGCGTGGAAGGACTCGGCGAGCGCGTTGTCCGCCGAACTGCCCACCGCGCTCATGCTCTGGATCACACCCGCCCGGCGGCAGGCGTCGGCGAACGCCCGGCTCGTGTACTGGGCCCCGTGATCGGTGTGCATCAGTTCCGGCACGCATGTGATCGGCGATCGCCCAGCCGGCAAGGCGCCGGGAGGCGAGATCGATGACCGTGGCCAGATACAGGAACTTCCCGCCGGCCAACGGGAGGTAGGTGATGTCGCCGACGTACTTCGTGTTCACCGCGGCAGAGGTGAAGTCGCGGCCGATGAGGTCGGCTGCCTGGGCGGCGGCCGGGTCCGCGATGGTCGTGCGGTGCTTCCTGCGCAGCCGCAGCCCGGCCAGGCCGACCTGGCGCATGATGCGGGCGACCCTCTTGTGGTTGACCAACTCGCCCATCTCCCGCAGTTCGGCGGTGATCCTGGGGACGCCGTAGGTGCCGTCCGCGTCCTGGTGAACCTTGCGTATCCGGGCGGCGAGCTTGGCATCGGCCGCCTGGCGGGCCGCCCGGTCCGCTGTGGTCGTGCGCCAGTAGTAGAAGCTTGAGCGGGCGATGCCGAGGATGGTGCACAGCCGCTTCACGCCGAAGCGGCGCTGGTGGTCGGCGACGAACTGGAAGCGGTTCACCAGCGCGTCTCCCCGGCGAAATACTTCGCCGCCTTGCGCAGGATCTCGCGCTCCTCCTCCAGCTCGCGGACCTTCTTGCGCAGGGCCGCGTTCTCCGCCTCCAGGGGCGTGGCCGGCTCGGTGGGTATCTCCGCCCGGCGGCCCCGGGGCCGACTTGCCCCGGCAGCCCGTACCCAGTTCCGCAACGTCTCCGGGTTGACCCCCAGGTCAGCGGCAACCGACCTGATCGTCGCTCCCGGGCGCGACCGGTACAGCGCGACCGCGTCCGCCTTGAATTCCGGCGGGTAGTGCTTCATGACCACGAGATGTCCGTTCTCAGATCCTCAAGATCTAGTGTCTCGTGTGTCCAAGCTCAGGGGTCAAGCCCCGTTCCGTGAGCACCCCGATCGCCAGGTGATCAGGCAACCGCTCGCCGCGGTGCACGACGGCTAGCGGTAGGGCCTCCCGCCGGCGCCGGTCTGGCGGCCGTCCAGACCGGCGGACGGGGCGACGTCACGCAGGGACGCCGAGCGGCGGGTGCTCGAGCACGCGAGGCTTGTACTCGACCAGCTGGATGCGGCCGTCGAAGGTGCGGTGCTCGATCATCTCGAGGGCAACGTCCGGATAGCCGTCGTAGATGCGTTCTTCGCCCGTGGCCCCGGTGATCACCGGGAACATCACGACCCGGAAGCGGTCGACGAGTCCGGCTCGTAGCAGGGACCGGCACAGGCTGAGGCTGCCGATCGTGCTGAGGAGCCCCGAGCCACTCGACTTCATGGCGCGGACCGCCTCGACGGCGTTGTCGCGGACGAGCGTGGAGTTGGCCCACGTCAGTGGCTGATCGAGTGAGGAGGAGAACACCACCTTGGACGCTTGCGTGAGCTCGTCGACGGACGCCTCTTCCTCGGGCCTGAACTCGTCCTGGCCCTTCGGGACCTCGCCTGCGGCGAAGCCCGACATCAGGCGGTAGGTGTTCGCTCCCATCAGGTAGGTGGCCTCGGGCTGCTCGCCGAGCCATGCGAGGTACTCCGGGCCCTCGAGGCCCCAGAACCCGGGCCA
Source organism: Streptomyces ureilyticus (assembly GCF_011045025.1). Taxonomy (GTDB): domain Bacteria; phylum Actinomycetota; class Actinomycetes; order Streptomycetales; family Streptomycetaceae; genus Streptomyces; species Streptomyces ureilyticus. The sequence goes on along the minus strand of NZ_JAAKZX010000314.1, from coordinate 1,608 downwards.
TCCCTCTCCCGATGCGTGGCCGTCGAGGGAGGTGATGAAGTCGACGAGAAGCTCCGACATGGCGGTGTCCTTTCCTAGGATGTCACGAGCTTGGACTGGCCGGGAGCCACAAACTCATCGGCCGCGCTGTGGAGTAACGAGGAAACCCATGACGCTGCAGCCGATCAGGCCGGCGGAGCGGCACTGCTTCGGAGGGCCGGTTCAAAGATGGGTTGAGGGAGAAGCGACTCCCCAACGCGTCGCGGTCCTTCGGAGACGCGAAACGGTCCAACCGGCTCGCTCGAGATCATTCACGGGCTGCCCTCAGGCCGCCGCCCTTGGCGCCCGGCCAGGCGAGGCACTCGGCCTGCGCTGGGACGACATCCACCTGACCGAACGCGTTCTGTACGTACGCTGCACGCTCTCCGCGGTCGACAACAACCACCTCGTGATCACCCCACCCAAGACCCGTACGAGCAAGAACTGGGTCGCCATATCCCCACGTGTCGCCGCCGCCCTCCGGCACCGGGCCCGGTCAACGCCCCGGGCTCATAGCGATCCCCACGCCCCCTTCACAGGACTGGTCTTCTGCCGACCCGACGGCCGACCGCTGCAGCCGCGCACCGTCCTCGACCGGCTCCGGCAACTGTCCGACGAAGCAGGCGTCCCCCGGGTGACCGTTCACGACCTGCGCCACCTGGCCGCCACCCTCACCATCACCGACGGCGTCCCCCCCTCACCGTGGTCTCCAAGACCCTGCGCCACTCCACCCTGTCCACCACGGCCAACATCTACAGCCACCTCACCCAGCAAGCCGCCCGCGAAGCCGTCGACACCATCCAACAGACCCTCACACAGGTCGAGCAGAGAGCCGACAGGAAGGCCCGGCTGAAGCAGCTGCGATCACCACGCGACCACATCCAACGGCTCCGCGAAGCCCTCAACAAGCTCCGCTCCCCCACCCCGCCGTCTTTCTACGCCACCGCGGACCGGTCCGCCACCCGGCCTGCGACCACACCGCGACCACCAGCCCTCCGGACATACGAAAAGCCGCCCTCCCGTAAACGAGAGAACGGCCTCCGACCTGCATCAAAGCTGGTCGGGACGACAGGATTTGAACCTGCGACCCCTTGACCCCCAGTCAAGTGCGCTACCAAGCTGCGCCACGTCCCGATGCGACCGTCGCGGTGGACCGCGTGATCGCCGAAGAGCACTTTACCTCACGTCGCGGCGTGCTCCGAAGGGGCATGGGGCGAGGACAATCGAGGTATGGGTAGTACTTCTGACGCCGGACGGGACAGGGATGCCGAGGGGCGGGCGCGCAGTGCGCGGCCGCGGGACGGGCTTGGGCGGCCGTTGCCTTACGGGGCCGACGGGGTGGAGCGGCAGCCCGAAGGGGTTGTACGTGCGCCGGAGCAGACCGTCGACGAGGCACAGGCGCTGTTGGAGGCCGGGAAGCCGTTCCATGCGCACGAGGTCTTCGAGGATGCCTGGAAGTCGGGGCCGGAGGAGGAACGGGCCCTGTGGCGCGGGCTGGCCCAGCTCGCGGTGGGGCTCACGCATGCGGCTCGCGGGAATCTCACGGGTGGGGCGCGGCTGTTGCGGCGGGGGGCCGGTGCGGTCGAGGAG
>NZ_JAAKZX010000313.1 GCF_011045025.1 Streptomyces ureilyticus | reverse complement strand
CGACTACAGTGACGCAGCACGCAACCGCCGCTCGGCCAGTGGCCTGAGCTCCCACCCGGCCGCCACGACCACCACCGCACAGCCCGCCGAGCCCGGCCACCCCCGGCGCGCCACGGTCGTCCTGATCGCGGGCCTGGTCGCCCTCGCGCTCGCCTTCGCGGGACTGACGTACGCCCTGCTCAAGGACAACGGAGGGGGCGACGAGAGCAGCAGCACCGGTGGCACCACGGGTGGAACCGGCAACGGCGGCTCCACGACCGGCGGCGAGGACAACGGCGGTACGAGCGGAGGCGGCGACGACGGTACGACCACCAGCGAGACTTCGGGCACGAACGGCGGCTCGACGGACGGCGGACAGACGAGCTCTCCGCCACCCCAGTCCGTCGAGGTGTCGCTGTCGGGCTCGAACACGCAGTACAGCGGCGCCTGTCCGCCGCCGGGAGCCGAGGCGCCCACGTTCACGGCGACGATCACGGTGGGCCGCGCCCCTGCGGAGGTCGACTACCGGTGGGTGACGGAGAGCGATGAACCCTCGGATCCGGGCTGGAAGTCGCTGTCGTTCTCCGGCGGCGACACGTCCCAGCAGGTCAACCATGTGGAGACGACGTACAACGAAGGCGGCACCTACGAGAACGAGATGAGCGTCGAGGTCCGCGGCCCCGTGCATACGACGTCCGACTCGGTGGCGTTCTCGGTGACGTGTGAGACGGAGACCCCGACAACGGACGGGGCCTCCCCTACGCCGTAAGCGGCGCGCCTCACAACTCGGCGGTCAGGCCAGGCTCCTGAGCACGGGCAGATAACCGCCGGACTGGCCGGCCGCGTTCGGGTGGTACGACTCCCCGATGTTCAGCCAGTTGACGCTGTGCAGCCAGGAGCTGCCGGAGCAGATCTCGTGTCCGGTGAAGGCGGGCACGACGTCGCCGAAGGTGAAGCCGTGGTCGGCGGCACGCTTGGCGATGGCGCTGTTCAGATAGTCGGCGGCGTTGTTGATGGCGGACCGTTCGCCTTCGGTCATGCCGGCCACACAGCTGCCGTTGAGCTTGTAGAAGCGGGGGTAGCCCAGGACGACCACATGGGCCGCCGGGGCCTTCGCGCTGATCGCCGAGTAGACGGAGTCGAGCCTGCCGGGCAGCGTCGAGTCGACGTACGCCTTCGCCGTGTTGATGCGGGCGACGCAGGCGCTCTCGGACTGGAGCACACAGGTCGTCATGACGTCGGCGAAACCGGCGTCGTTGCCTCCGATGGTGAGGGAGACGAGACCGGTGCCGGGGCCGAGCGGGCCCAGCTGGTTGGCCAGAACATCACCCGTACGAGCGCCCGAGCAAGCCGTGAAGTGGAACGCCGAGGGTGAGTTCGCGGCGGCCCAGAGGTAGGGGTACGCCTTCGTGCTGCGCTTGCAGTTGCCGCTGGATCCGATGTAGCCGCCCGCGCCGACTCCGGAGGAGTAGGAGTCGCCGAGGGCCACATAGCCGGTCGCAGCGGCCTGTTCTGACGCCTGCGCCGCCGTGGCCCCGGTGAGGGCGAAAGCGGCGGCGAGGAGGAGTGAGGTCGCGTATGCCGTAAGTCGGGAACGTCTCATGGAACCTCCCTTTAGCAGGATCTCTGCCATAACGTGCGTACCACTGCACCCAGTTGACAGGAAGTGTCCATGCCAATACTTTCCCGGACTTACTGGGAGTCACACGCGCACGCCACCTGCTGAAAGACCATTGAGCCGGTTCCAACTCGCCTCGGACGACGGCGAGTTACCGGAAGTCGCGCCTCCGCTCGTGGAACTCGTACTTGGCGCTTCCGCATCTTGACGTCCCCCTGCCCGCTGAGCGACATTGAAGCCCGGCATCCGGCGCTTCGGGGGGCAAAGACGCCAATGCAGACCTTGCGCATCAAGTCATCTTCATCAGACTCATCTTCAGCAGAAGCATCTGCCACCGGCAGAGACGGGCCGTCGCAACGGGATCCGGGGAGGGACCTGTTGCCACTGCTCGCGGGGGCCGCCGCGGCGATCGCGGGGGTCGGTGCGGTGCTGGCACTCACCGACGTGGACTCACCTCTTCGTGCGCCGTTCACGCTGTTCTTCCTGCTCGCCGCGCCGGGGACGGCGGTCGCGGCCGCTTTGCGCGGACTGGAACCGTTCGGCCGCATCGTGGCGTCTTTGTCTGCAGCGGTAGCGGTCAACATCCTGGTCGCCCAGGGCATGCTCGCGGTCCACCAGTGGTCGGTCCGGGGCGGAATCGCGGTCGTCGCCGCGCTCAGCTCTCTCCTGCTCCTGTTGGTCCTGGTACGGCGCCTGCGCGGCCGTACGGTGAAGAGACAGGCTTCCTGACGTGGACATCAGCGTGTACCGCCCCGGCGAACTGACGGCCGCCGACCGGGTGGCGTGGTCGGCTCTGCAGTCGAAAGCCCATCTCAACGGCTCGCCCGAGCTGGCGAACCCGTTCCTGTCACCGGAGTTCGCACTCGCGGTGGGGCGTTGCCGGCGGGGCGTACGGATAGCGGTCGTGCGGGAGGGTGGGGAGCCCGCGGCCTTCTTTCCGTTCCAGCGCGGCGCGAGCGGCGTCGGCCGGGCGGTCGGTCTCGGTGTCTCGGACTGTCAGGGCGTGGTACACCGGCCCGGTTTCGACTGGGACGCACGGGAGTTGCTGCGGGCGTGCGGGCTCGCGGTGTGGGAGTTCGATCATCTGGCGGCGGGCCAGACGCCGTTCGAGGCGGCGGCCACCGGCAGCTTCCCGTCCCCGGTCATGGACGTCGACCAGGGGTACGAGGCGTATCTGAGCCAACTGCGCGCCCAGTCACCGAAGTTCACGAAGTCGACGCTCGCCAAGGAGCGCAAGCTCGGCCGGGATCACGGCGAGGTGCGCTATGTGCACGACGAGCGCGATCCCAAGGCGCTGCGCACGCTGATGGCGTGGAAGTCGGCGCAGTACCGCAGGACCGGACGCAGCGACCGCTTCGCGCATGACTGGATCACCCGGCTGGTGTCGCAGCTGTTCCACAGCCGCTCCGAGTCGTTCGCCGGGATTTTGTCGGTGCTCTACGTCGACGGCAAGCCGATCGCCGCGCACTTCGGGCTGCGTTCCGAGCGCGTACTGGCGTGCTGGTTCCCCGCGTACGATCCGGCATTCTCCAAATACTCCCCCGGGCTCGTCCTGCATCTGCGGATGGCCGAGGCGGCAGCCGCCGACGGTATCGCCTATCTGGATCTGGGCCGGGGGCAGAAGGAATACAAGGACTCCCTGAAGACACGGGAAATCTCCGTGTCCGAAGGGCTGGTGACGCGCCGCCATCCGGTGGCGCTCGGGCACCGGGCGCGACGCGCTCCGGTCCGGGCGCTGCGGAATGCGGTGCTGGCGCGGCCGGAGTTGTTCGAGCCGGCCGACAAACTCCTCAAGCGGATGGGACAAATCCGTTCGGGGAGCCGGGTAACGACCAAATAAAAGAAAATGTGAGGTCTCGTTCCAGGTCTTGCCGTAGCGTCACAATCGTCAATAACTTCATACGTCTTCATCCCGCATCGTCCAACATCAAGCGGCTCTAGGGGAGGGCTCAAGGACCGCGATGGTTCCGGTGCGGGGCGCGGTAGGGGGGTGCCGTGCCCGGTGTCCGCAAGGGTTCCGGGGCGCGTGCCGCGCGACCGGCTTATCCAGCCGGCCAGCTTTGCCAGCTCACCCGGCAGGTACGGAGATACATTTCGGCATGCCGTGAGTGAGAACCCCCCTTTCGAACCGGACACATAGCCGGACCGCCCTGGGGAGGGCGGCCCACCGGACGAGAGGGACCAGACTCATGAGTTCATTTCTGCACCCGGCAGTTTCGGGACAGGAACCGTCCACGGCCGGTCAATACCGGCCCATATCTTCTCACCTGGCGATCACGCCTCCGGTGAGTGTGGTGATTCCCGCCATGAACGAGGCGGAGAATCTTCCCTACGTTTTCAAGACCCTGCCGGCGTGGATTCACGAAGTGGTTCTCGTCGACGGGAATTCCACCGACAACACCGTCGAAGTGGCCCGCGAACTGTGGCCGGACGTCAGGGTGGTGAAGCAGACCGGAAAGGGCAAGGGAGATGCCCTGATCACCGGCTTCGCGGCCTGCACCGGCGACATCATCGTGATGGTCGACGCGGACGGCTCGGCCGACGGCAACGAGATCGTGTCGTATGTCTCCGCGCTGGTCTCCGGGGCGGACTTCGCGAAGGGTTCGCGGTTCGCCAACGGCGGCGGCACGGACGACATGACGCCCATCCGCAAGCTGGGCAACTGGGCGCTGTGCACGGTCGTCAACCGCAAGTTCGGCGCCCGCTACACCGACCTCTGCTACGGCTACAACGCGTTCTGGCGGCACTGCCTCGACAAGATCGACCTCGACTGCACCGGCTTCGAGGTGGAGACCCTGATGAACATCCGGGTGGTCAAGGCCGGGCTGAAGGTGCAGGAGATCCCGAGCCACGAGTATCTGCGGATCCACGGCGCGAGCAATCTGCGGGCCGTACGGGACGGGCTGCGGGTGCTCAAGGTGATCCTCAAGGAGCGCTCCAACCGCCGTTCGCTGCGCCGTGCGCACGCGGTCGCGCTCAGCTCCATGCGAGGAGAGGTGTCTTGAGCACGATCGACATCTCGGTGGTGATCTGCGTCTACACCGAGGACCGCTGGGAGGACATCCTCGCGGCGGTCTCCTCGGTGCGGGCGCAGTCCCGGCCCGCCCTGGAGACGCTGCTGGTCGTGGACCACAACCAGGCGCTCCTGGACCGGCTTTCGAAGGAGTACAAGGAGACGCGTCAGGTGCGGGTGCTCGCCAACGCGGGCCCCCGCGGCCTGTCCGCGGGCCGCAACACCGGCATCGCGGTCTCCCGCGGTGAGGTCATCGCGTTCCTCGACGACGACGCCGTCGCCGAGCGCGACTGGCTTCATCACTTCGCCGAGGCGTACACGGATCCGCGCGTGATGGCCGTCGGCGGGCGGACTTTTCCGATCTGGGCGTCGGGCCGGCGGCCTGCCTGGTTCCCGGAGGAGTTCGACTGGGTCGTCGGCTGTACGTACAAGGGGCTGCCGCCGGGGCGCGTACAGGTGCGGAACGTACTGGGCGGCAACGCCTCGTTCCGCCGCACCGCCTTCGACGTGGCGGGCGGCTTCGCGACCGGTATCGGGCGTGACGGCGACAAGCGGCCGCTGGGCTGTGAGGAGACGGAGCTGTGCATCCGCCTCAGCCGCGCCCAGCCGGACGCGATCCTGCTGATCGACGACCGTGCGGTGATCCACCACCGGGTGCCCGAAGTACGCGAGCACTTCGCCTACTTCCGCACCCGTACGTACGCGGAAGGTCTCTCGAAGGCCCTGGTCGCCCGAAGCGTCGGCGCCGACAAGGGCCTGGAGTCCGAGCGCCGTTACACCACGCGGGTCCTGCCCGTCGGAGTGGCCCGCGGACTGCGCGACGCGCTCCTCGCCCGTCCCGGTGGCGCGGGCCGGGCCGCCGCCATCGTCACCGGAGTGGTGACGGCGGCGGGCGGGTACGTTCTCGGGAGCGTTCGGGCACGCAGGGGTGGCGCCACTTTCTCGGTGGTCGAGATAGAGGAAGGTCCCGGGCGCGAGGGGGCAGCAGCATGAGCAGGGCACGTTTGGTGATGACGGCGCGGGGCGCGGCGACGCCCTGCGCCGGGCGCGACCGCGCGGCCGGGGGTGGTTCCGTATGAACACCCCCGTGCCCATCCTCATGTACCACGCCGTCTCCACCGTGCCCAACGAGGCGACGCGAGCCCTGTCCGTCGCGCCGGAGGCGTTCGCCGAGCAGATGGCGCTGCTGGACAATCGCGGGTTCACGCCTGTCAACACCGCCCAGCTGGCGCACAGTTGGCGTTCCGGGAGCCCGCTGCCAAAGCGTCCCGTCCTCGTCACCTTCGACGATGGTTACGAAGGCGTGCACCGGCATGCGCTGCCCGTGCTCACCAAGCACGGCTTCGCGGCCACGCTGTTCGTGTCGACGGGCTGGCTGCGCGGCTCGTACGACACCGGGGGCGCCCTGGACACGATGCTCGACTGGGACCAGGTGCGCGAACTCGCGGACGCGGACGTCGAGATCGGCGGCCACAGCCATACGCATCCCCAGCTCGACCAGCTCACGGACGAGGCACTGTGGTCCGAGCTGTTGCGCTGCAAGGAGATCATCGCCGACGAACTCGGCAGCCGCCCCGCCTCGTTCGCGTACCCCTACGGCTACTCCAGCCGCCGGGTGCGCCGCACGGTGCGCGAGGCGGGCTTCGCCCAGTCCCTCGCCGTCGGCAACCGCCTGGCGAACCGCCGCCAGGGCCCGTACGCCCTGCAACGCGTCACCGTGCGCCGCTCCACCCGCATCGAGGAGTTCGAGCGGCTGGTCGAAGGCCAGGCCATCACCCGTACCTTCGTCAAGGACCATGCCCTCACCAAGGGGTACGCCATGGTCCGCAGAGCACGCCAGATCCGCCGGAAGGCCAGCCGTTCCCGTGTCTGACACGACCACAGCCCAGCCCGACACACCCACGACCGAGGCGCCCGAGAAGCAGTCCGGCCGCCGGCTGAGGCTGCCCGGACTGAGCAGGGGTTCCAAAGGATCCGGAGGCAGCCCGCTGTTCCGGAACGCTTATGCCCTGATGCTCAACACCGGGATCTCCGCCGTCCTCGGCCTCGGCTACTGGCTGGTCGCCGCCCGCTATTACACCGAGGACGCGGTCGGCCAGGGCTCCGCCGCGATCGCCGCGATGAAGCTCCTCGCGGGGCTCACGGCGGTGACGTTGACGGGCGCCCTTGCGCGGTTCATACCTGTTGCGGGACGTGGCACCGGTCGCCTGATCTTCCGTACGTACGCGGGCAGTTCACTGGTCGTGGCGCTGGCGGCCGGCCTGTTCCTGCTGACGCTGGGCCTGTGGGGGCCGTCGTACCGCTTCCTGCACGACCCCATGCATGCGCTGGTGTTCGTGCTGGCGGTGGTCGCCTGGTCGGTGCTCACCCTCCAGGACGGGGTGCTGACGGGGCTGCGCAGCGCGCTGTGGGTGCCGGTGGGCAACACGGTGTTCTCGGCGGTCAAGCTGGTGCTGCTGGTGCTGTTCGCCGCCGCGATCCCCACCATGGGCGTGTTCGTGTCCTGGGTCGCGGCCATCGCGGTGTCCGTGCTGCCGCTGGGCTGGCTGGTGTTCCGGCGGCTGGTGCCCCGGCATATGAAGGCGACCGAGGAGCACGCCGAACCGCCGACGCTGAAGGAGATCGGCCGCTTCCTCGCGGGCGACTACACCGGCTCGCTGTTCTCGCTGGCCGTGGTCTACCTCGTCCCGGTGATCGTCGCCGCGCAGGTCAGCTCCGCCGACAACGCGTACTTCTACATCGCGATCACCATCGGCGGCACCGTCAACCTGCTGGCCATCAACATGGGCGCCTCGCTCACCGTCGAGGGCTCGCACGACCCGGCCCGGCTCGCCGCGCACACCCGGGCCGCGCTGCTCCGGATGGCGCGGATCATGCTGCCGGTGGGCGCGATCCTGTTCTTCGGGGCGCCGTTCGTCCTGGGTGTGTTCGGCCAGGGGTACGCGGACGCGGCGACGCCCTTGCTGCGCTGGTTCGCGGTCGGCGGGGTGCTGCGGGTCGTGATGGAGACGTACTTCGCGGTGCTGCGCGCCCAGAGCCGTACCGCCGGACTCGCGTGGCTGCAGGGCCTGCTGTGCGTGCTGGTGCTCGGCCTCACGGTGATTCTGCTTCCGACGATGGGGCTGACCGGTGCGGGCGTCGCGGAGGTCGCCGCCCTCACGGTGATTGTGGCGATCGCCTCACCCAGGCTGTACCGGATCGTCAGTACGGCGCCGCCCGTCGCCGTGCCCGAGGACGCGCCCCCGGACGGCGACCTGGCGGACCTGGGCGCCCGCGAAGCCCCCGCACCGGCCGCGGACGAGCCGAAGAAGGGCCGCGGCCCGGCCTGGGCACAGCGGCTCGACCAGGACACCCTGGCGCTCGGCGTGCACCTCGACTTCGACCACCAGGAGCGCCGACCGGACGTACGACCGGGGCCGGGGACGCCGCCCACCGGGACGGCGGTGAAGTGGCCCGTCCCACCGGACCAGCGGCCGGAGCACGGGCCCGACGACGAACCGGAGGACCACCGGCCGACCTGGGCGCTCAGGGCGCCCCTCCAACTCCCCGCGTCGCGGTCCGAGTTGGGTCTTCCCGTCGAGGAACGCGAACCGGGCAGCAAGACCTCCCTTGGACCGGCCGAAGCGAAACCGGAAGCCGAGGCAGAGGCCAAGTCCGAAGCCACGCCTGAAGCAGGGCCCGACGCCAAGTCCGAAGCCGCCTCCGAAGCAAAGCCTGAGACCGAGTCGGAGGCGAAGCCCGAGACCACGGCGGGGGCCAAGCCTGAGGCCACATCGGGGGCAGAGTCGAAGGCCGAGGCACCGTCCTCCGGCTCCTCCGCGCTCGTACTCCGGGAACGCGGGGCCGGTTCGCCGCCCGAACGCCGAGGGAGCCTGCGTCTCACGGCGTGCGCC
>NZ_JAAKZX010000312.1 GCF_011045025.1 Streptomyces ureilyticus | reverse complement strand
GGGGTGGCCTGGACTGCGATGGTCGTCGGGACCTTGCTGCGATGGGTCTTCGTCGTCCCGGCCGTTGCCCTGTGGCGTTGGGTGTTCGTGCCGGTCGGGCGGGCGATCGCCGTGGTCGCGCGCGAGATCGGTACGGCGATCGGGCACGCGTGGCGTGTCGCCGGGTATGTGTCGCTCGCTGTGGGGCGGTTCCTGGGGCGGCTCTTCCGGTGGATCTTCGTGGAGCCGGTGCGGTGGGTGTACAAGAGCGTGCTCACGCCCGTCGGACATGTCGTACGGGACGCGATCTGGCGGCCCGCCGCCGAGGCCGCGCGCAGCGTGGGGCGCGGTGCCCGGCAGGCTCTGGCCAGTGCTCGCGAGACCGCGCGGCAGACCCGGGCCGACATCCGGCGGATGCTCTTCGGGGCGCGGCCGGAACCCGAGCCGGTGCCCCTGTCCAAGGGACTCCGGGAACCCACGGTGGTTCCTGCGCGTACTCTGGAGGGTAGGTCCGGACGCGACGACCTGTCCCCGCCGATGCGGGGATGATCCGGACGGGGCGACGCCGGAAGGCGTCATCCGCCGCCGTTCCCGCTCAGGCGGGACGACGAGGTCCACCGCACGTCCACGAGGCGGCGCACGTACGTACCGCCTCACAGCGAGGAGAAGAACCACTGGGCAAGCGACAGCCCGAAGGCCCGCCGCCCGCACCCGCGGTGCAGCGCGTTCGACTGCGCTACACCAAGCGCGGCCGCCTCCGGTTCACCAGCCACCGTGACTTCCAGCGCGCCTTCGAGCGTGCGCTGCGCCGCGCCGAGGTGCCGATGGCGTACTCGGCGGGGTTCACTCCGCACCCGAAGGTGTCGTACGCCAATGCCGCACCCACCGGCACGGGCAGCGAGGCCGAGTACCTGGAGATCGCGCTCACCGAAGCGCGCGATCCCGAGAAGCTACGTGCGCTCCTCGACGAGTCGCTGCCCGCCGGGCTCGACATCGTCGACGCGGTCGAGGCCCGTACGTCGGGGCTCGCCGACCGGCTCACGGCCTCGGTCTGGGAGCTGCGCCTCGACGGCGTGGCACCCGCGGACGCCGAGCGCGCGGTCGACGCCTTCAAGGAGGCCGAGACCGTCGAGGTCCAGCGCAAGATGAAGAACGGCATGCGCACCTTTGACGCCCGCGCCGCGGTCGCGAGCCTGGAGGCGCACAGTGCCCGTACCGAGACGGACAGTTCACAGCCTGATAGGCCGACCGACCAGCCCTGTGCGATACTGCGGCTGGTTGTTCGGCACGTGACGCCTGCCGTACGACCCGACGACGTCCTGTCCGGTCTCCGAGCTGTGGCCGACCTGGCGCCGCCGGTCCCCGCAGCGGTGACCAGGCTGGCGCAGGGGCTTTTCGATGAAGAGACCGGCACGGTGACCGACCCGCTCGCGCCCGACCGCGAGGCAGTGGCAGCCGCCCCACACATGGCCGCGGCCACCGCCGCCGCGAAGGCGCCGGCGTAAGGAAGGTCCCGCGTAGGGACGGATGTCGTAGCGCCGCCCTCGTACTCGGGAGCCACCTGGGTCGGGCAGCGCACCCACCACAAGACTTTCGCCAGGCCGTACGCAACACGGCGTACGGAACCGGCGAGACAGAACACAGAAAGCTCCCGTGCGGCGCCCGCGCCCCGGACGGCGGCACCGCGCATCGCGCGAGCCGCGGACGTCACCGGCACAGCCGGACCAGGTGCGGCGCCCGGGAGCCTGACGGGAGATCCACCCGCATGCTCGAGCCGAACGAACCCGCTGAGGGTCCCGAGAACAGCACCCCCAGCGACACTTTGCCGCCGCGCCGGCGCCGCCGCGCCGCGTCCCGTGCCGCGGGCCCGCCCGCGGCGACGTCCGAGTCCCAGGCCGTGGCCGAGACCACGGCACCGGCCATACCGCCGGTGAGCTCCGCCGATCTCGCGGCGGAGGAGCCGGAGGAGATCGCGGCGGCCGCTGAGACGGAGGCCGCGCAGGAGACGGCTGTGGCGCCGGAGGCGGTTGCCGCCGATGAGACGGCAGTCACTGCGGCCGCCGGCACTCCGGCTGCGGAGGAGTCCGCGCCCGCCGAGACCACTGCTCCCGCTGCTGCCTCACCTGCGGTGGAGGAGCCCGCCGGGCGTACGCGTCGTCGTGCGACGCGTCGTGCTTCCGCCCCCGCTGGTGCGCCTGAGGCCGCCGAGGCGTCGGAGGCCGTGGTGACCGCGTCCGCCTCAGCGTCGGGTGACGGCCTTGGGTCGTCCGAGACGAGTGCTGTCGCCGCCGAGGGCGCGGCTGTCGAGGAGCCCGCTGCCGAGACGGCCGCCTCCGCTGCTGCCGACGCGGAGCCTGCTGTCGGTGAGGCCGCGCCTGCCGGGCGTACGCGTCGTCGTGCGACGCGTCGTGTCACCGCGCCGGCCGCTGCGCCTGAGCCTGCCGAGGCCCCGGCCTCGACTCCGGCTGTTGCGGAGCCCGCGGCCGAGGTAGTGGCTCCCGCCGAGACCGCCGTGTCCGAGGCCGCCGACGCGGAGCCCGCCGTCGGTGAGGCCGCGCCCGCTGGACGTACGCGCCGACGCGCCACGCGTCGCGTCTCCGCTCCCGCCGGTGCGCCCGAGCCCGCAGACGGCGCGGCCCTCACCACTGCGCCCGCCACCGATGAGGCCGCAGGCAGCTCGGTTCCCGCCGCCGCGCCCGCCGTCGAGACCGCACAGACCACCCCCGAGCCCGCCGCCGTAGTCGAGCCGGAGCAGACCACCGAGACCGAGGACATCGCCCCGCGCAGGGCGCGCCGTCGTGCGACGCGTCGTGCTGTCGCGCCCGCCGGTGCGCCCGAGGCCGCCGAGGCGGAGCCCACCGCTGAGGCCGCTGTCCGTGACGAGCGCAGGGAGGCCCCTGTGGCCGCTGCCGAGACCGACCAGACCACCCCCGAGCCGGAGGGCGACGCCCCGCGTCGTTCGCGGCGTCGTTCCGCCCGTAAGACCGCCGCTGCCGGCTTCGCCGAGCCCGCGCCCAAGGCCGCCGAGGAAGGCGAGCCCGCGCAGCCGCCCGCCAGGCCCGCGGTCGCCGTCTTCCAGGCGCCCGTGTTCACCGAGCCGATGTTCCAGACGCCGGAGCGCGCGGCGGCCGCCGCCGCTGCCGAGGCCGAGGAGGACGAGGACGAGGACGTCGCCGAGACGGCGGCGGTCCCGGAGCCCGTCGAGGAGGAGACCGGGCCGCGTCGGCGCCGTCGCCGCAGGGGCGCGGCAGAGGAGCCCGCGGAGGCCCCCGAGGCCCCCGAGGCGGAGGAGTCCGCTGAGGAAGAGGGCGACGAGTCCGAGGAGACCGGCTCGCGTCGTCGGCGCCGTCGCGGTGGCCGCAGGCGTCGCCGGGGCGAGAACGCCGAGCAGGACGGCGAGGTCTCGGAGAGCGAGGCGACCGCCGCCGAACAGGCTTCGCAGGACGCCGAGGACACTGCTGAGCAGGCCGAAGAGGATGCTCAGGAGCAGCGCGAGGAGCGCGAGGAGTCCGGCGGTTCCGCCAGCAGCCGTCGCCGTCGGCGCCGTCGGCGTCGTGCCGGTGACGCGCCCGTCGAGGCCGAGCCGAGCGACGGCGACCCGGAGCGTACGGTCGTCAAGGTCCGCGAGCCCCGCCCGAAGGCCGAGCCGTCCGACGAGGTGCAGTCCATCAAGGGCTCGACCCGGCTGGAGGCCAAGAAGCAGCGCCGCCGCGAAGGCCGCGAGCAGGGCCGCCGCCGGGTGCCGATCATCACCGAGGCCGAGTTCCTGGCCCGCCGCGAGGCCGTCGAGCGCGTGATGGTGGTCCGGCAGAACGGCGACCGTACGCAGATCGGCGTACTCGAGGACAACGTGCTCGTGGAGCACTACGTCAACAAGGAGCAGTCGACCTCGTACGTCGGCAATGTCTACCTGGGCAAGGTCCAGAACGTACTGCCGTCGATGGAGGCCGCCTTCATCGACATCGGCAAGGGGCGCAACGCCGTCCTGTACGCCGGTGAGGTCAACTTCGAGGCGCTGGGCATGGCGAACGGCCCACGGCGCATCGAGACCGCCCTCAAGTCCGGCCAGTCGGTCCTCGTGCAGGTCACGAAGGACCCGATCGGGCACAAGGGCGCGCGTCTGACCAGCCAGGTGTCGCTGCCGGGCCGCTACCTGGTCTACGTCCCCGAGGGGTCGATGACCGGTATCAGCCGCAAGCTGCCCGACACCGAGCGGGCCCGCCTGAAGACCATCCTCAAGAAGATCGTCCCCGAGGACGCGGGCGTCATCGTGCGCACCGCCGCCGAGGGTGCGAGCGAGGACGAGCTGCGCCGTGACGTCGAGCGGCTGCAGGCGCAGTGGGAGGACATCCAGAAGAAGGCGAAGGGCGGCGGCAACGCCCCGACGCTGCTGTACGGCGAGCCGGACATGACCGTCCGCGTCGTGCGCGACATCTTCAACGAGGACTTCACCAAGGTCATCGTCAGCGGCGGCGAGGCCTGGGAGACCATCCACGGATACGTCGCCCATGTCGCCCCCGACCTGGCCGAGCGTCTGCAGAAGTGGACGAGCGAGGTCGACGTCTTCGCGTCGTACCGGATCGACGAGCAACTCGCCAAGGCGCTGGACCGCAAGGTCTGGCTGCCGAGCGGCGGTTCGCTGGTGATCGACAAGACCGAAGCGATGATCGTGATCGACGTCAACACCGGCAAGTTCACCGGTCAGGGCGGCAACCTCGAAGAGACCGTGACCAGGAACAACCTGGAGGCGGCCGAGGAGATCGTGCGCCAGCTGCGGCTGCGTGACCTCGGCGGCATCGTCGTCATCGACTTCATCGACATGGTCCTGGAGTCCAACCGGGACCTGGTGCTGCGGCGCCTCCTGGAGTGCCTGGGACGCGACCGTACGAAGCACCAGGTCGCCGAGGTGACCTCGCTGGGCCTCGTCCAGATGACGCGGAAGCGCGTGGGCCAGGGTCTGCTCGAGTCGTTCTCCGAGACCTGCGTGCACTGCAACGGCCGTGGCGTCATCGTGCACATGGAGCAGCCGACTGCAGTCGGGGGCGGCGGCAAGCGCAAGAAGCGTGCGCGGGCCGGTGCCGAGCCCCTGCCCGAGCAGCTCCCCGCTCCGGCCATAGAGGCTGTCGAGACCGCCGAGGAGGAGGCCGAGACCGAGGCGGAGATCGCCGCCGAGGTCGCCGAGCCGGTCGCGCTGGCCGAGCCCGCCTTCGTACCGGACGAGGACCTGTACAACAGCGCGGCCGAGGCGGAGGCCGCGGCCACCCGCGGTGGCCGTTCCCGGCGGCGGGCCAGCCGGCGCGCGTCGGCTCCGGCGGGCGCCCCGCGCCCCGAGTCCCGTAGGCCCGAGCGCAGGGCCCAGCCCGAGGTTCCGACGGCGCAGACGGTGACCGCCGAGGACGAGGCCGAGCGTCCCGTACAGCCGGAGCCGGCCGCCGTCGCGCACGCTGAGCCGATGGCCGCCGAGGACCCGGTCGTCGAGGCCCCGATCGCCGAGGAGGCCGCGCCCAGGGGGCGTACGCGTCGTCGGGCGACCCGCAAGGTGTCCGCGCCGGCCGGTTCGCCGAAGGCGGCCGAGGAGGTCGTGGTGACGGTCACCGAGCCGGTCGCGGCACCCGCCGCTGAGCCCGAGCCGGTCGCCGAGCCGCAGCCCGAGCCCGTCGCCGAGAGTGCGGCTCCGGCCCGCCCGCGCCGCCGGGCGGTCCGGAAGGCCACCGCGCCCACCGCGGCGGAGGAGACGGCCGTCGTGGTCGTCTCGTCGGCCCCGGCGGAGGAGCCCGCCGAGGCCCCGGCACCGGTCGCGGAAGCCGCCGAGGAGGTGCCGGCCAAGAAGGCGGCCCGTAAGACGGCCAAGAAGGCGACCGCGAAGAAGGCCGCCACGAAGACGACGGCGGCCAAGAAGACGGCTGCCAAGAAGGCCACGGCCAAGAAGGCGACCGCGAAGAAGGCGGCCACCAAGAAGTCCGCGGCGAAGAAGACCGCGGCGGCGGAGCAGACGCCGTCGTCGTCCACGGTCACGGCCGCCACCGACGAGGACTGAACCGTCTCGATCGTCGCCCGACGCCCTCTGATTGGCGGAGAACCCGCCGGTCAGAGGGCGTCGTCGTACCCGAAGTCGGTCAACCGACAGGGTGCCGCGTGTACGCCCCGGGGCCCGGTTTGACCCCGCTGGTCAGGGCCCCGTAACCTTGACCCTCGGCGTGTCCACAGACCCGCCGCATTCCCGTAAACCTCTTTCCTCCCGGTGGCTCGCGCCCCGGGAGAGGCCGTCTGCTTCTGTCGGCGGCTGGACTGCGGGGATTCCGAATCGAGCGAGAGAGAGATCCGCGTGTACGCCATCGTGCGCAGCGGTGGTCGCCAGCACAAGGTTGCTGTCGGCGACATCGTTGAGGTTGACAAGATTTCCACTGCCCAGGTCGGCGACACGGTCGAGCTCTCGACTCTGCTCGTTGTCGACGGTGACGCCGTCACCAGCGACCCGTGGGTGCTCGCCGGCATCAAGGTCCAGGCCGAGATCGTGGACCACCACAAGGGCGCGAAGATCGACATCCTTCGCTACAAGAACAAGACCGGCTACCGCCGTCGTCAGGGCCACCGCCAGCAGTACACGGCGATCAAGGTCACTGAGATCCCCGCGGCTGCGAAGTAAGGGACTGAGGAGAGATGGCACACAAGAAGGGCGCATCGTCCACCCGGAACGGTCGCGACTCCAACGCTCAGCGGCTCGGCGTGAAGCGCTTCGGCGGTCAGGTCGTCAACGCCGGTGAGATCCTGGTCCGCCAGCGCGGCACCCACTTCCACCCCGGCAGCGGCGTCGGCCGTGGCAAGGACGACACGCTGTTCGCCCTTGACGCCGGTGCGGTCGAGTTCGGTACGCGCCGTGGCCGCAAGGTCGTGAACATCGTTCCGGTCGCCTGACCGGATCTTTCGCGAGGCGGACCTCACTTCCCGTACGGGAAGCGGGTCCGCCTTTCGCGTGTTTCACCTGAGCAGAGATTTCTCAGCGTAGATTGCGGAGATTTCTGTGCCAGAGAACGCAGAATTTCCGTACGTAACTGGAGGCACATCCCATGACCACCTTCGTGGACCGCGTCGAGCTGCATGTCGCCGCGGGTAGCGGAGGCCACGGCTGTGCCTCCGTCCATCGCGAGAAGTTCAAGCCGCTGGGCGGGCCCGACGGCGGCAACGGCGGCCGTGGCGGCGACGTGATCCTGGTCGTCGACCAGTCCGTCACCACGCTCCTCGACTACCACCACTCCCCGCACCGCAAGGCCACCAATGGCAAGCCCGGTGAGGGCGGCAACCGTTCCGGCAAGGACGGTCAGGACCTGATCCTGCCGGTGCCGAACGGCACGGTCGTACTGGACAAGGCGGGCAACGTACTCGCGGACATGGTCGGACACGGCACGGCGTACGTGGCCGCACAGGGCGGGCGCGGCGGTCTCGGGAACGCGGCGCTGGCCTCGGCCCGGCGCAAGGCGCCCGGGTTCGCGCTCCTTGGCGTGCCCGGTGACATGCAGGACATCGTCCTGGAGCTCAAGACGGTCGCGGACGTGGCGCTCGTCGGCTACCCCAGTGCGGGGAAGTCGTCCCTGATCTCGGCCCTGTCCGCCGCCAAGCCGAAGATCGCGGACTACCCGTTCACGACGCTCGTCCCCAACCTGGGGGTGGTGACGGCGGGCGCCACGGTCTACACGATCGCGGACGTGCCCGGTCTGATTCCCGGGGCGAGCCAGGGCAAGGGGCTCGGCCTGGAGTTCCTGCGCCATGTCGAGCGGTGCTCGGTGCTGGTCCACGTACTCGACACGGCCACGCTCGAATCGGACCGTGACCCCGTCTCCGACCTCGACCTGATCGAGGAGGAGCTGAAGCAGTACGGCGGCCTCGACGACCGTCCGCGCATCGTCCTCCTCAACAAGATCGACGTCCCCGACGGCAAGGATCTCGCCGAGATGGTCCGCCCTGATCTCGAGGCGCGGGGCTACCGGGTCTTCGAGGCGTCGGCGGTCGCGCACATCGGCCTCAAGGAGCTGTCGTACGCCCTTGCCGACCTCGTGGCGAAGGCCCGCGCGGCGAAGCCGCAGGAGGAGGCGACTCGGATCGTCATCCGTCCGAAGGCGGTGGACGACGCGGGCTTCACGGTCGTGCGCGAGGAGGACGGCCTCTTCCGCGTACGGGGCGAGAAGCCCGAACGCTGGGTCCGCCAGACCGACTTCAGCAACGACGAGGCCGTCGGCTACCTCGCCGACCGCCTCAACCGTCTCGGCGTCGAGGACGAGCTGATGAAGGCGGGCGCCCGCACGGGCGACGGCGTCGCCATCGGCCCCGAGGAGAACGCCGTCGTCTTCGACTGGGAGCCCACGGTCATGGCCGGCGCGGAGATGCTCGGCCGCCGGGGCGAGGACCACCGCTTCGAGGCTCCGCGGCCCGCGGTTACGCGTCGCCGCGAGAAGCAGGCGGAGCGGGACGAGGCGGAGCGGGACTACGACGACTTCGAGCCGTTCTCCTCCGGAGGCTGAGCAGGGCGCCTACGGGGGTGGGGGTGGGGCG
>NZ_JAAKZX010000311.1 GCF_011045025.1 Streptomyces ureilyticus | reverse complement strand
TCGGGGCTGAGGCAGTGGGCGGGGCCGGGTCGGGGTCGTTTGTGTCGGCCGGTCGGCTCGGCATGGTGGGAGAGGACTGAGGGGCATGTGGTACTTCGCGGTGCGGATGGCCCGGCATCGGGTCGCCGCCTTGGTGGCGGTGGCGTGTGCGGTGCTCGGGGGTGCGGTGCTGGTCACCGGTACCGGAGTGCTGGCCGAGTCGGGCCTGCGGTCGCAGTTGCCGGCCGGGCGGCTCGCCGGGGTGGACGTCGTGGTGTCGGCGGACCAGACCTTCCGGCCGGGTGGGGATCTGCCGATCGCGTTGCCGGAGCGGGGGACGGTTCCGGCCCAAGTAGCTGACCGGCTGGGCGAGTTGCCCGGCGTTACGGACGTGATCGGCGACGTCAGCTTCCCCGCGGCGCTCGTCGACGGGGACGGCGGAGTCGTACCGGGTGAGGATCCGAAGACGGCCGGGCACGGCTGGTCCTCCATCGGGCTGCTTCAGGATGCGCCGGTCGATGGCCGGAAGCCGGACGGTTCCGGTGAGGTCGCCGTGGACCGCGAGATGGCCGATGCCGCAGGAGTGCGGGCGGGCGACCGGGTCGAGGTCGTCGCGGCCGGGCGGGACGCCGCCGAGTACCGCGTCTCCGGGGTCGTCGACGCGCCCGGAGCCGGAGTCTTCTTCGCCGACGCGACGGCCGGGCGGCTGGCCGGGCGCGACAGCGGAGCCCGCGCCGGGACCGTCGACCTGATCGGGCTGCGTACCGAAACCGGCGCTACCGACTCCGTCGCCGAGGCCGTCCGCGACCAACTGCGCGACACCGAGCTGGTGGTGGCCACCGGCGAAGACCGGGGCGACCTCGCCGCGCCCGACGCCGTGGCCTCGCGCACCCTCCTCATCCTGCTCGCGGGCTCGCTCGCCGGGATCGTCGTGCTGATCACCGGGTTCGTGATGGCCGGCGCGCTGGGCGTGGCGATCGCCGGGCAGCGCCGCGAGCTGGCCCTGATGCGGGCCGTCGGCGCCACCCCGAAGCAGATCCGCCGGCTCGCCGCGTCCCAGGCCACGGTGATCGCGGCCGTGGCGCTCGTGCCCGGGGCCGCCCTCGGCTATCTGCTGGCCGGACAGTTCCGGCAACAGCTCGTCGAACGCGGCGTGCTCCCCGACGCCCTGCCCCTGACCTTCAGCCCGCTGCCCGCGCTCGCCACCGCTCTCCTGCTCGCCGCCGCCGTCCAGCTGTCCGCGCGGGGCGCCGCCTGGCGGACGTCGCGGCTGCCCGCCACGGAAGCGGTCGCCGAGTCGCGCAGTGAACCCCGTGAGCCGTCCCGCATCCGGACCCGTGGCGGACTGCTGCTCATCCTCGCCGCGACGACCCTGTCGGTCGTACCGCTGCTGTCGAGGACCGTGCTCGGCGCGGCCGCCACCTCCATGGCCGGCGTCATCGGCGCGATCGGCCTCGCGCTGGTCGGCCCCGCCCTCGTCAAGCGCGTCGGCGACACTCTGGCGCGGCGCCTGCGGCCGGGTACCGACGCGCCGACGTGGCTGGCCGTGGCCAACGTCCGCGGTTACGCGCTGCGCATCGCGGGCGTCGTCAGCACCCTCGCGATGGCGGTCGTGTTCGTCCTGACGTACACCCTCGCCCAGACGACCGTGATGACGGCCACCTCGGACGACGTCCGCACCGGCACCCTCGCCCAGCAACGCGTGACCGCACCGGCCCTCGGCGGACTGCCCCAGGGATCGCTTGACGCGGTACGGGAGACCTCCGGTGTACGGGCGGCGGCCCCCCTAGGCAGTACGACCGTGGTCTGGCCCTACAAGCTCTTCGGCGAGGACGAGGTCGAGGCCTCCTCCGCGATGATCCTCACTCCGGACGCGTGGACCGTCATGGACCTGGACGTACGGTCCGGCAGACTGGCCGGGCTCACCGGCGACACCGTCGCGGTCAGCAGCGACGTCGCCCGCTCCCGCGGCGCCGGACTGGGCAAGCGGGTCGGCCTGATTCTCGGCGACGGCACCCGCGTGACGGCCCGGGTCGTCGCCGTTTACGACCGCGGACTGGGCTTCGGCCCGGTCGCGCTCTCCCGGGACCTCGCGGCGGGCCACACCACGACCGGCCTCGACGAGAGCATCCTCGTCCGCACGGACGGTACGGAGACGGCGCAGCGCGAGCTCACGGCGCTCGCCGGGTCCCGGCCGGGCCTGACGCTGGAGCCCACCGACACCGGAACCGGCGGCGGTCTGAGCGAGGCCCCGCCCGAGGTGTGGGTCAACCTGGCCACCATCGTCGTCCTCCTCGGCTACCTCCTCCTCAGCATCGCCAACAAGCTCGTCGCCACCACCGTCCAGCGCAGCGCCGAGATCGCCACCCTCCGCCTGAACGGCACCACCCCGCGTCAGATCCGCGTCATGATGCGCCGCGAAGCCGCGGTGATCGGCGCCGCCGCCCTCACCGCGGGCCTGGCTCTGGCCGCGATCCCGCTCACCCTCCTGGGCATCGGCTTCCTGCACCGCCCCTGGCCCGCGGGCCCGGTCTGGCTGCTGCCCGCCACGGCGCTCACGATCATCAGCCTGGCCTTCGTCACCATCGAACTGCCCACCCGGCGAGCCCTCCGCACGGCTCCCGCCGAAGCACTCGCGGGCCGTGAATAGACCATGAATAGTCCGGCCACGGATGCCTACTCTGAAGGTGTGGCTCGTTCCAACGACGAGGTCGCCGCCCTCTTCCAGGAGTACGCGGATCTGATCTCGATCACCGGAGGAGACGCGTACCGGACGCGCGTCTACGAGAAGGCCGCGCGCTCGATCGGCGGCTACCACGCCGATGTGTCCACCCTCGACGTCAAGGGCCTCCAGGACATCCCCAACGTCGGCAAGTCCACCGCCGAGAAGATCGTCGAGTACTTCCGCAGCGGCAGCGTCTCCGCCGTCGAGGAGCTGCGCTCGCGGATCCCCGCCGGGGTCCGGCGGCTGACGGCCATCCCCATGCTCGGCCCGAAGAAGGCCTGTGTCCTGTACGAGGAGCTGGGGATCTCCTCCGTAGAGGAGCTGGCCGACGCCATCCACGAGGAACGGCTGCGCGACCTGAAGGGCTTCGGACCGAAGACGGAGGAGAACATCCTCCACGGCATCGAACTCCTCCAGTCCTCCGGCGACCGCGTCCTGCTCGACGTCGCCATGGACGTCGCCGACGACATCGTCACCGAGCTGTCCGCCATCACCGGGTGCCTACGGTGCACGTACGCCGGCTCGCTGCGCCGCTTCCGCGAGACGATCGGTGACATCGACGTACTGGCCGCGGCGGACAGTTCGGCGCGGCTGATGCGGGCGTTCACGGAGCTGCCGTACGTCTCCGAAGTCATCGCACACGGCGAGAAGAAGACGTCGATCCGCACCACCAAGGGCCTGTCCGTGGACCTGCGCGTCGTACCGCCGGACTCGTGGGGAGCGGCCCTGCAGTACTTCACCGGCTCGAAGGCGCACAACATCCGCACCCGCGAACGGGCCGTGCACCAGAAACTCAAGCTCTCCGAGTACGGGCTGTTCGACGCCGAGAGCGGCGAGAAGAT
Organism: Streptomyces ureilyticus; assembly: GCF_011045025.1. Lineage (GTDB taxonomy): Bacteria > Actinomycetota > Actinomycetes > Streptomycetales > Streptomycetaceae > Streptomyces > Streptomyces ureilyticus. The sequence continues at coordinate 5,031 of NZ_JAAKZX010000311.1, read as the reverse complement.
CGTCTCCGAGACCGAGGAGGAGGTGTACGACCGGCTCGGCCTGCCCTGGATCCCGCCGACGCTGCGCGAGGACCGCGGCGAGATCGAGGCGGGCCTGAAGGGCGAACTGCCCGACCTGGTCGAGGAGTCGGACATCAAGGGCGACCTGCACACGCACACCGACCTCACCGACGGACTCGCTCCGCTGGAGGAGATGATCGAGGCGGCGGCCAGCCGTGGGTACGCGTACTTCGCGATCACCGACCACGGCCCGAACCTGTACATGCAGCGGATGACCGACGAACGGATGCTGGCCCAGCGGGAGCGCGTACGGGCGCTGGACGGCACGTTCCGCACCCGTGGCCGGCGCGGCGGCTTGCGCCTGATGCACGGAGCCGAGCTGAACATCGACCCCGAGGGAGACGTGGACTGGCCCGCGGACTTCCTCTCCGGCTTCGACCTGTGCGTGGCCTCCGTGCACTCGCACTTCAACCAGGGGCGCGAGGCGCTGACCCGACGTCTCGTCCGGGCCTGCGAGAACCCGTACGTCAACATCATCGGGCACCCCACGACCCGCATCATCGGGAAGCGGCCGGGGGTCGATGCCGATCTCGACGCGGTCTTCGCCGCCTGCGCCCGGACCGGCACGGCCCTGGAGATCAACGCCCATCCGGATCGCCTCGACCTGCGCGACGAGGACGTCCTGCGGGCGCGGCGGCACGGCGTGAAGTTCGCCGTGGACAGCGATGCCCATGCCGCTCTCCACCTGGCCAACATGCGTTACGGCGTGGGCACGGCGCAGCGGGGCTGGCTCACCAAGGAGGACGTGATCAATACGTGGCCGGAGGCGCGGCTGCGGCGGTTCCTGCGCAAGGAGGCGGCGGGGCGCTGAGGCGGCCGCCGCGGACGCCCCCTCGGCAACCCTTCGGCGGAGTGCCCCCGCCCTCTTGGTAGTGCCAGCCCTACCTTCGGTTCGGGAGTGGGCGTCATCGTGCTTGTGCGCTGGTGGCGGCAGGGTTGGAGCAGTTGATCCCAGAGGTTCACCGCTCCCGTCCGCCGGAAGGAAACCGCCATGAACGCGGCCGACATACGCCCGAGTTCGGCCGCGTCCGTATCGACTGTATTGCCTGTATCACCGGTTTCGTCGGTGTCGCCCGTAGCGCCGGTACGCCCCGGTCCCCTCGCTTCCTTCGCCCGCTTCGTCCTGTGTGGCGGCGGGATCGGGGTCCTCTCCAGTGGTGCCGTGGGGCTGCTGGCCGCGTTGATGCCCTGGGCGCTGGCGAACGCCCTGATCACCTTCGGCTCCACCCTCCTCTGCACGGAGCTGCACGCGCGCTTCACCTTCGGGGCGGGGCGGCGTGCCGGATGGCGTCAGCACTGGCAGTCCGCTGGATCGGCGACGGCCGCCTATCTGGTGACCTGCGCGGCGATGTTCGGTCTGCACACGGTGCAGTCGTCGCCGGGGATGGTGACCGAGCAGGCCGTGTACCTCAGTGCCTCCGGGCTCGCCGGAGTCGGGCGCTTCCTGGTGCTGCGGCTGTACGTCTTCGCTGCCTCAGCCCGTCGTGGTGAAGCCGTCCCTGACCTTGTTGAAGACGGGGCGGAAAGTGGTCCACTGGGCGTCCGGGGCCGAGAGGTAGATGTCGTATTCCTTGGCGCCCGCCCGGCCGTAGCCGAGGTCGATGGCGCGGAAGGCCCGGGCGCGGCCCTGGAACGTGAACTCCCAGATCGCCGCGGGCTCTCCCCGGAACGTCGTCTTCTGCATGCGCAGCTTCCGGTACGACGTCGGGTAGTTGACCTTGGTGTTGGCCTCGATGGTCTTGAAGTGCTCGATGGGGTGCGAGCCGGCGGGGTCCACGACGCCGACCGTGATCTCGGCCTTCTTGGTCGGGTCGGTGTAGCTGACCTCGTCGGGGGTCTTCTTGGCGGCCGTCCAGTCGTCCGGTACGGGGAAGGCGACGCCGAGGCGCTTGTCGCGGACCAGGTGGTAGCCCTCGGGCACGGGCGGAGGCTCGTACGGCGGTGCGCTGGTCGTACCGTGGCTCGGCGCGGCGTCGTCCCTCCCCCCACCCCCGTACGTCGTCGCGTAGAGCGTGCCTGCGACGGCCGCGCCCGCCACCGTCGCGGCCACGGTGGTCCACAGCAGGGCGCGGCGCTTGCGGCCACGGCTCTGGTCCTCGCCCCGGCTTCCGCTCCGGTTCCGGCCTCGACCGTCGCCGCCGTCGTCCGTCCGGGTGGGCATGCGCGGCGCGTCCGTCGCCCCTGACGCGCCCGGCCCGTCCGACCCCCGGCCCCGACCGGTCGCCGAGCCCGTCACCGAGCCGGCCGCGGAGCCCGTGACCGACCCCGACCTCGGCTCCGTCCGCGTGCCTGTGCCCGCGAGCGCATGCACCTCCGTCGGGTCCCCCGCCCGTACGGTCCGCAGCGCCCGCTCCGTCTGTTCCGCCGAAGGCCGCTCGTCCGGGTCCTTGACCAGCAAGGCCTCGATGAGCGGCTCCAGCGGACCGGCCTGGTCCATCGGCCCCAGGGGGTCGGTGGCGATGGCGTACGCCGTCTCCATCGCCGTGTCCTTGTGGAACGGTGGCCGTCCCTCCACCGCCTGGTGGAGCGTGGCGCCCAGCGCCCACAGGTCCGAGGCCGGTCCGGGGGTGCGGCCCCGCATCCGCTCGGGCGCCATGTAGTCGATCGAACCGACCATCTCGCCGGTCTTCGTCAGCGTCGAGGTGCCGTCCGTCATGGCGATGCCGAAGTCGGTGAGGACCACGCGGTCGTCGTGGGCGAGCAGTACGTTGCCGGGCTTGACGTCGCGGTGCAGCACTCCGGCGGCGTGGGCGGCGCGCAGGGCGGCGATCATGCCGAGGCCGATCCGGGCCGCCTCCTCGGGCGTCAGCGTCCGGTCGTCCTTGAGCAGGTCGCCGAGGGTGACCGAGGGCACGTACTCCATGACGATGCAGGGCAGGCCCTCGTCGTCCACGACGTCATGGACGACGACCACGTTGGGGTGGGTGATCCGGGCCGCGCTGCGCGCCTCGCGCCGCATGCGCTCGTACAGCGTGGCGAGTTCGTCGTCGGAGAGGTGGTGGTGTGCGTGCAGCCGCTTCAGCGCGATCTGGCGGCCCAGGACCTCGTCCTCGGCGCGCCATACCGTGCCCATGCCGCCCCGGCCGATCCGTTCGGCCAGCCGGTAACGCCCGGCGATGAGCCGTCCCTCGTCCGACACGTCCCAGCCTCCGCCAACTTTGCTCACGTACATCACGTTCGATTTGCTTCGCCACGATAACTGTCGCGCATGACGGGGCCACGACCCCGTGCACGTGGTCAACAGCACATGAACCTCGGGGCGTCGGCGGCCGTCAGGACCCCGCGGTCACCGTAAGTGAGGGCTGTCGGCGCGAGTCTCGGCCGAATGGCCGAGCAGCCGCCGCGTGAGGCCCGACGGTTCTGACCGTTCGGCTGAGGCGCGCGCCCGGGCCCGCGGGCGAGAGTGGAGCCACTTCCTCCCCACGGCCAGCAGGGACAAGCCGCCGGCCAACTGGGGTTCCATTCCTCTGACTTCAGGAGTACGTCATGCAGCGCAAGACCCTCGTCAGCCTCGCCGGCGGGGCGGCCGCCGTGGTCGCCGTCGGCGGTATCGGCACCTCTCTGCTGTCCGGCACCGAGTCCACCACCGCCCTCGACCACCCGACGCTGAAGGCGAAGGCCGACGGTCACGAGGCGCTGTCCGGCACCATCGTCGCCGCCCGCACCCAGGGCAAGTACCACCCGCTGCCCTGGGTCGGAAGCGAGGTGTCCGCGGTGAGCTGCCCGGACGTGAAGGCCGTCGCCGGGACGAAGGTGACCTGCACCGGCGAGAGCGACGGCAAGAAGGTGTCCATTCCCGTGACCGTGGTGAAGGCGTCGGACTCGTCCGTCACCTGGAAGTTCGAGCGCTGAGAAGCCGGCCGAGGGGCCGGCCGAGGGGCCGGCCGAGCAGCCATCCGATCAGCCATCCGAGAGAGGGCACACACATCATGAGCACCGTCCTGGCCGGTTACGGCCTCACCAAGAAGTACGGCTCCACCATGGCCCTCGCGGGCGTGGACGTGGAGGTCCGCGAGCGCGACTCCCTGGCGATCATGGGGCCGTCCGGCTCCGGCAAGTCGACGCTCCTCCATGTCCTCGCCGGGGTCATCCGCCCGGACGGCGGCCAGGTGCTGCTGGGCGGCGAGCGAAGCGAGATGGGGGTCCCCCCGGCCGAAGTCCCCCAGCCTTCGGCCGGGGGTGCCCCCAGGGGGCGCATCGACAACCTCGGCGAGAACCGGCTGAGCGCGCTGCGCCGTAAGCGGTTCGGGTTCGTCTTCCAGTTCGGTCAGCTGCTGCCGGAGCTGCCCGCCGAGGAGAACGTCGCGCTGCCGCTGATGCTGGAGGGCGTGCCCCGTAAGGCGGCCGTCGAGCGGGCCCGCCGCTGGTTCGCGCCGCTCGGCCTCGAGGGCCTGGAGCGCCGCCGTCCCGGTCAGCTCTCCGGCGGTCAGGCGCAGCGCGTCGCCATTGCCCGCGCGCTCGTCGTCGAACCGGACGTGGTCTTCGCCGACGAGCCGACCGGCGCCCTCGACCAGAACACCAGCACCGAGGTCATCCAGCTCCTCACCTCCGTCACCCGCGCCCAGGGCGCCGCCCTGGTGATGGTCACGCACGACGCGGACGTCGCCGCCCACTGCCACCGGATCCTCCAGGTACGGGACGGCCGGATCAGCAACTACAGCCAGTACACGGTGGCTTGAGCCGACCGCTCTCGGTTGCGGCCGACGCCCGGTAGTCCCGTACCAGGGTCACCGCCTGACCGGCCCCTCCCCGGATAGCACCCGTACCCGTCGTCTCGTACCCGGTCGCCCGACCTCCCGGTCGTCCCGCCCCTGGGAGGCCGCGCGTACTCGGTCGCCCGACCCCGGGGACCGCCCGTACGCGGCCGCCCGACGACCGGGAGACCGCCCCCACCCGATCGCCCGACCCCGCCAGCCTCCCCGGAGACCTCATGCGTTCCCCTGTCCTGCCCCTGACCTGGCATCTTGCCCG
>NZ_JAAKZX010000310.1 GCF_011045025.1 Streptomyces ureilyticus | reverse complement strand
GCCCAGGCCCCTCCACGGGCCGGATGGAGATCACCTCGGTGCCGAGGCGGACGCGGTCCAGCACACCGAAGGTCTCGGCGTACTTCTCCAGGTAGCGTTGTGTGTCCACCGCGCCGGCGAAGTGCAAGCGGTTGGGCAGGTCGGCGAACTCGAAGACGCGGAGCGCGGACTGGTTGGCCAGCCCGTCGTAGCAGCCCGCTGCCGACCAGATCCCGCCGACCTGCTGGTACTTGTCGAAGACCGTGACATCGAAGCCGTTCTCCAACAGCACCTTGGCGGTGACAATTCCCCCGGGACCGGCCCCGACCACACACGCTCTCATCAGCTGTCACTCCCCATGGCGATCGCCGTGTCCAGCTCGCTCATCATCCCGGTTGCGGACCTCCATGCCCAGGGCGCCCTCCGGTACCTGAGGCATCAGAAGCTGAACGAGCACGGCCCCAGGACACGACGTACGCGGTCAACGTCCACAGACGGAGACGACCGCGCGCATCACGGTGCGTCAGAAACTGGGAACGCCATATCCAGTTGTCCCTGCGGCAGTCGGCGATGACCGGAGACCTCAACCCCTGCGTCGCTTTGCCACCCAATCCAGTCGATGCAGGTCAGCGCCATCCGGCCGATTGACTTCGCTGTCAACGGACAAATGCAACCGGCGGTCACATCCTGTGGCTGCTTTACCGGACCTGCCGTACGACGCGGTCGTCGACGCCTCGAACGCCGCCCATCTGCCCGATCTCGCCCTGGAGCTGGTCGAGTCGGCTGACCGTTATCTCGCCACGAGAAACGGTCTTCCCTACAACACCGTTCGTGATGCAATCCGCAGCGTCACTTGGGCACATGTCGACGAACAGGCGCCCGAGGAGCTCCCCAGGGAGCCACGCCGCCCCGTTGTCTACCAGGACGACCTCAACAGGCGGGCCCACCGCGGCCATTCCCGTCTGCAGGAGCGCGGACGGGAGTGGCTGCGACGGTGTGACCTCGGGCAAGTCCTCGGTGATCAGGGCCTGCGTGGGGCAAGCCACGTGCTGGGTAGGGTCGGGGTACACCGAGCTGGGGAGGTAGTTGCATGGCCAACGAGATTGTGATCGCGCAGACGACCATCGACAACGAGGACCAGGCAAGGGCGCTGGCACGGGGCGCGGTTGAGAGCAAGTTGGCAGCGGGCGTTCACATCGACGCGCCGATCACCGCCGTCTACTGGTGGAAGAACGAGGTCGAGACGGCGCAGGAGTGGCGTATCTCGTACATGACGACGACAGACTGCCTCCCGCGGCTGGAGGCATGGCTGTCCGAGAAGCACCCGTATGACGTCCCTCAGTGGATCGCGCTGCCTGTGACCGGCGGGTCGGAGGCGTACCTGTCGTGGGTTGTTGAGGAGACAACGCGGGACTGACGAGCGACGTGTCGCGCGACGGCGCTCGTGTCCTGAGCTCGCCCGTGTACTGAACGAGGGGATCGATTCAGGACGCGAACTGCCGCAAATGATGGGCGAGTTCCCGCTCACTGTCGGGGAGCCACGCGGCGATTTGCGCGGCGCGTTCCTTGCCCATCGTGTTGGGCTTGGTTTGTGACGCGGCCGTGAACTGGCGCGATACGTAGACGCCTTGTTCGACGTCGCCTCCGCGCAGCAGGGCCGAGCCGAGATCACCGAGGACTACGACGCCGCCATCCGGTAGTTCGTCCCCGAGACGGTCGACCGCGGTATCGGCCGCGACGGTGAGTTCGGATCGCCCCAACTGCCCGTACACGGAAAGGGCCAACGAATCCATCCGGTACGGCGTCACGAAGCGGACCCATGCCTGTTCGCTGGTGTGATCCGCGAAGTCGTAAGCGAAGCGTGCTCGGTCAAGCGCACGCAGCGCCCTCGTCTCGTCGCCGACCGCGGCAGCTTCCTCCGCGTGCCTTCCGAGGACCCAGGCTGCGGCCGTGGCGTTGCCGTGGCCGCGCACATCCTGGGAGGCTTGGGACAGGAGTTCCAGCTTCCTCTTCGGTGTCGGAGCCCCGTAGCTGGCGTAAGTGAGGGCCAGGGCTCTGAGGGGAGGATGCCCGGCCTTCGCCGCGCACTCAGTCGTGACGTCGTAATAGGCGCCCGCCTTGTCGTACTCGCCCAGGTCCCAGGCCACCCATCCGGCAAGGGCAGCGGTTTCCCCGGCGGCGATGGTGAGCGCCCGTTCGTGCTCGCCAGCGTGAGGCAGGGCCGCGGTGATCGCGTCAAGGTGCGACTCAACGGCGCTCTGCAGGCGGCGGGCACTGAGATTGAGTTCCTGGACGTGCAGGTCAGCAGCTCGGTTGATGAGCGCGACCGCAGCTGGCGTGTCGATGCGGGAGCCCTTGCTGAGAGCGAAAGCGAGCCGGCCCCAGGGCTCGGCAGCCGCGCTTACGCCGATGGCGGCGCTGCCCAGCAGCTTGCGGCGCTTCACGTCGTCCTGGTCCTCCTCTGCACGGACGTTCCCCCTCCTCCGTCGGGCACGGGCGGCCTTGGCCTCCCGCAGTAGTTCTTCGAAGGGGACGCCGGAGGCCGCTGCGATGTGAGCGAGTGTGTGGTTCGTAGGGACGTTCTCGAACTTCTCATAGCGGCTGACCTCCCGGCGGGTCATGGTGTCCCGGCCGGAGACAGCGTTGATCGCGTCTGCCTGCTGCTCCTGCGTCCGGCCTGCGTCCCTCCGGAGCCGGAGCAACAGTTCGGCGAACGGATCTGGCATGAGTGTGACCTCTGTCGTGGGCGGAATCCAATCATGGCCCCAATTCCCCCCTGGATTTCCCCCCTTGACAGATTTTTCCCCCTCTGGATTCCCCTGGTAGACGGCTTCGTGGCGCGGTGCGATGGGCCCATGACCACGTTCCTCAAGTCGGGCGACCGAAGCCAGCCGGTGCTGCTCCGGGACGAGATCAAGTTAGGCGGCCATCTCTTGCCGAATCCGGTCCAGGGCATGGTCTGCGACTTCCCTGATCTCCGGCAGCCGGTGGTGCGCCGCGCGCACGATGCGCTGCAACTGGTGGGGAAGGCGCTGGCGGACAGCTTCGTCGACGGCGGTGTGCAGAGACTGCGCGGCGCCGCCGCAGTCGTCGGCGGCCAGCCGTACTTGGGCCACGGTGATGAGCTCGATCACGCGCCACTGAGGGGCGACGGTGGTCGTCGGTACAGGACTGCCCTGCTCGACCAGTTGTATGGCGATGTCGGTTCTTCCAGTGGCCATCAGCCCTCGCAACCGGATCTCGTGCAGGGCGTAGGGGTTGAACAACGACGTGTGTTCGGTCTCGTCAAGGAGCCGGTTCGTCTCGCGCATCGCCTCGTCGAAGAGGGGCTGGTTCCGGAGGGCGCCGGCCGCGCGAGCGAGGAGCGGAAGTACGGCTGCCTGCGCCTCGTGGTGCGGAGCGACGGCAGCTGCGTGCTGCAGGCGGTCGACGGCGGCACCGTGGAGGCGGGCCTTGCGCAGTTCGTTGCCGTGCATGCGCAACACGTAGGAGTTGAAGGTCTGGTCGCCGAAGTAGCGGGCGATGTCGATGCTCTTTGCGGTCCAGCGGGCGGCGGTGCTCAGTCGTTCCTCTGGCAGGACGTTGCCCAGGGCGACTCCGAGGCCGACACGGGCTCGGGCCAAGAGGTGCAGGACATCTCGTTCCGTGTGCCCGTCCTCCATTCGCGCTTCGAGCCGGGCGACCAGGGGCCACAGCTCGGCGACCGCTTCGGAGGCGTGTCCCGACTGTCGGGCGATCTCGGCGAGGCGGACGGTGGACTCGCCGAACTGGAGCATGGCGCGGTGGTCGGTGTCCGCGGGATCGGTGACGCCGACGACGTGCGGAGGCAGACGCAGGGCCTCGGCGATGTGCCGGCGGGAGCTGACATCTTCGAGGCTCCGTTTGCCCAGTTCGAGGAGCGAGATGTACGTCTTGTCGTAGCCGAGGAGCCGACCGAGTTCGGACTGATTCATGCCGTGCACGGCGCGGTGGAAGCGCAGGATGGCCCCGAGATCACGGGTGGCGAGGACTGCCTCGGCCTGTGGGGTTGCCCAGTGCCACAGGGTGTGTTGCGAGCGCCGTGCCACCATCGCGCTGTCCATGGTCGGTCACATCCGTGCGTACCAGGCGGCGATGGACTGCTTGTATCCGTCCGGCATGGTCAGGTCAGGCACTTCGTCGGCGGTGAACATGCCGAGCTGCTTGTGCTCGTGACTCACCACGGGGGCCTTGTCCGGGGTGAGGACGGCGCAGCCGTAGGTGACGATCACGACTCGCCGGTCCGGCATGGTCACGGGCAGAGGCTGGTAGATCCACACGTCCAGGAGAGGGCCGGCTTTGACCGCCCAGCCGGTCTCCTCCTCGATCTCCCTCTCCACTGCCAACTCCGGTGTGCCATCGGAGGGTTCGAGTCGGCCTCCGGGCAGCTCCCACTCCTCGCGTTCGTTCTTCAGCAGCAGTACGCGCTGGCGGCTGTCCACGGCCACGCCCTTGACGGAGACGGGCCAGGTGGGGGGCGTGTACGCCATCGCTCTCCTCGGATTGCACGTACGGCCGGGGGTGGTCGGAACGTAGCACGCGGCCCGTGCCGCGAGTTGGGCGTGGGCGAATTGCCCGAGTCGACAATCTGTCGCTTTACCCCCGACCCAGCAGCGCCGAACAGTGGAAGCACCACATGGCCGCGAAGGAGATCCGTGATGCGCCGAGTTCATCAGCCGTACGCCGACGTCTTCGTGCGCAACCGTATCGACCTCACCGTGCCGGGAGCGGAAGAGCAGATCGCGGGGCGGCTGCGGGACACAGGCCTGGTCACTGTCGACGGTCTCGCCTCGCGCACTGCCGTGCTCGCCTTTGCCACCCGGATCATGAATCTGGTGCCGCACCGCGACAGTGACCCGGACGGCCTCACCACCATCCGCGACACCCGACGCGACGCGCATCGGGCGGGCTTTGCCGGCTTCGGCAACGGCCCCCTCGAACCGCACACTGAACGCTCCGGCACACCCAGTCCGCCCCGTCTGATGCTCCTTGTGTGCGGGCAAGCTGCCGTGACCGGTGGGGAGTGCCTGCTCACCGACGGGCAGTCCGTGCATTCCGATCTCTTCACTGGTGAAAGGGACGCCGGAGTTGCGCTGGCACAACCCCGCACCGCGTTCTTCGGCGCCGGCGACGGCCACGCCACACAGGTGTTCACCGTGCACGACGATCTGAGGGTGTCCGTTCGTCTGCGGTTCGACGGGCTGGCGCGCTGGAACCCGATCGTTCAGCCCTACCTCCCGCAACTGCGGGCCGCAGCCATACGTCATCAGGCGCGTCTCCCCCTGGCCCCCGGCCAGGGCTACCTGCTGGACAACGAACGCTGGCTGCATGCACGACGTGCCTTCACCGGTGATCGGCTCTTCTGGCGTGCCCTGGGCCAGCCACTGTTGCCCATGCCGCGGGGGTTCGTTCCCGCCCCCACCCCCGTCCGTACACCCTTGCTCTCGGAGGCGGGACGATGACGGAGCGAACCATCACTCTCGCCACGGGAGCGATGACGACCACCAGGTCTGTTGCCCTTGCTGCCTCAGCCTGGGACCCGGCAGTCGAGAGCGGCTTCGAGGTCGACTTCCTCCCGGCTGACAACCGCACTGGGCAGATGAGACGGATCACAAGAGCCCAGCTGCGTCACTGGGACCTGACGATGCTGACCGACGACGCCACGCTCGTCGTCTCCGAGTTGGTCACCAACGCCATCAAGCACGGCAAGGGAAGACCGGTCGGACTCAGGGTGCGACGCTCCGCCTATGAACTGCGCATCGAAGTGACCGACGGCACCGCGACTCCGGCCCGGCTGCGTTCCGCCGGCGTGGCCGACGAGAACGGCCGTGGCCTTTTCCTCGTCGCAGCCGTCGCGAAGGAGTGGGGCGTGAGCCCCGACGGCACCATGACGTGGTGCTCCCTTGCGATCCCCGATGGCAGATCGTAAATGGTCGCAGTCACGGCTGACGTCGCCGTGCAGTTGCTGAGCCAGGGAGCCTCCAACGATCACACGACGCTGGGCGTGGTCCTGTACGGCCTTCGCCGCTCCCTTGCCAGCGAGGCGATCGACGAGCAGCTGTACGACGACCTGGAGGCCGTACTCGGCGAGTACGGCCACCCTGCCCCGGATCTGGGCACGGTCCTCGCGGCGCGGTTCCGCAAGGCGACCACCACGTTCGTGGAGATCGTTCCGTACCTCGTGCAGCCATACCCGGTCGACGAGATGCGGCGCCTGATCTACCTGAGCGCCGAGCACCCCCACCCCGATGACGCACCGGGCCATCTCCGACGGCTCGCCCTGGCCATCCTCGCGATTCTCGACCTGATGGGAGATACCGCCTCATGACGCGCGCTACGTCGAGGGAGGCAACTCCATGACCAGCATGCCCGTTCCAGCCGGTCGCCTCGTGCCGTACATCACCGCCCGCCAAGGCGAACAGGCCGACTCGCTGTCGAACCTGAGCCTGCGGCCCGGCGGTAAGGGATTGTTCTACCTGAACGAAGGGCCAGGCGACCGAGACGAGCGAGGCGTGCTCTGGGCACGCTGTTCCCAGTCCCGCTACGGCAACGAGCTCACCGGAAGACCGCGGTGGCGGGACGTGCACCCTTCGCGGCAGCGGGAGTGCATGGAAGAACTGCGATGCCAGGTGTGCGTGCAGCAGCCCAGCCGCACCGAGCTGGGATACCTGTTCCTGGCCACGCAGCAAGACGACAGGTCCACGGACAGCTGGGACGGGCACCTCACAGCTCAGCCACCCCTGTGTCTGGAGCACGCGAAGGCCGCAGTCGAGGAATGCGGACACCTTGTGCGGGCCGGAGCCGTGGCACTCCGGGTCCGGCTCCCACGGCTGTACGGAGTGATCGGGACGCTCTACCGCGCCGGCCCCGACGGACGACCTGAGCCCGTCGAGTTCGACAGCGAGTCCGCAAGAACCCCGCTGCCGTACAGAAAGCGGCGATTGACCCCATGGTTCCTGGCCACGCAGCTCGTGCGCGAGCTACGAGGCGTCACCGTCGTCGACCTGGATGACCTCATTTCTGCCGCCGGAACCCTGCGCGCACGCCCCTGACCACAGACTGCCCGCCCGTCACCGGTTGCGTGACGGTCGCCGATAACGGGCGGGTGCACAACCCGGCAGCCGGACCTGCGAGTACGGCTCGGTGCCGGACGAGACGTGTGAGGAGGAGCCCCTCCTCCTACTGGACTTCTTCTCCCCACACGACCGGTTCAACGAGAGGAAGGAGAACGGCAGTGAGGATCTCTGAGACCGCTATTCAGCCGAACTCCGACGGCCACACCGACCAGCGGCGCCAAGCCGTTCTCAAGGTATGGCGCCCCGGTTAGCTCTTCACCCCAGGCTGAGGCTGCCGGACGGAAAGCCCCAAAACCCCAACAGAAATTAGGTAATCGGATGGCTGCTATTGATGACTCGACTGTTCGCGATCCCGACGCGCTGCGTGCAGATATGGTCCGCGCACTCCGTGACCAGGACGCGATCACGTCCGAGCCTGTCGCCGCCGCCTTCGCGGCAGTTCCCCGGCACCGGTTCGCACCTGAAGCACCCCTGGGCCTCGCCTACGACCTCCACCGCACCGTGCCGGTCAAGAAGGACGAGCATGGCCTGGTCCTCAGCGTCATGTCCGCCGCGCACCTCCAGGCCGTGATGCTGGAGCAGGCCGGCATCGAGCCCGGCATGAAGGTCCTGGAGGTCGGCTCCGGTGGCGTCAACGCCGCGTACCTCCGGGAACTCGTGGGCCCCGGCGGCGAAGTCACCACCGTCGACATCGACCGCGACATCATCGACCGTGCCCGCCTGTGCCTGGACGAAGCCGGGTACACCCAGGTGAAGACGGTCGTCGCCGATGGCGAGTGCGGCGTCCCCGACGGCGCTCCGTACGACCGGATCATCGTCACCGCGGCCGCGTGGGACATCCCCCCGTCGTGGATCGGCGGACTCGCCGAGAAGGGTCGGCTCGTCGTCCCGCTGGCGGTGTGCGGCACGACCCGCTCGATCGCCTTCGACCGCGACGGTGACGGCCTGATCAGCCGCTCCTACGGCCTGGCGCACTTCGTACCCATGCAGGGCGAAGGCGCCGCCGAGGAACGCAAGGCGATGCTGCGGGACGGCGTCGTCGTGCAGACCGACGACGTACGGGTGCCCCTCAACGCCCAGGCCCTGAACCACGCCTTGGACACCCCCCGGCTGGAGCGCTGGTCGGGCGCCGCCTACGACCTGCCCGACGAGCTGGACCTGTACCTCACGCTCAACCTGTCCAGCGTCGCCCGGCTGCACGCGGACAAGGAGGCCATCGAGCGCGGACTCGTCGAAGCCTCAGCCCGGCTCGGCGTACCCGCCCTCGTCAGCGAGGACAGCATCGCCTACCGCACCCGCCGCGAGAACGAGGAGACCGGCGGCTACGAGAGCGGCGTGATCGCCCACGGCCCGCAGGCCGAAGCCCTCGCGGACGCGTACGCGAGTCTGCTCCGCCGCTGGGCCCACGACCACCGCCGCCGAGGAGCCGCGACGTTCCGGTACCTGCCAGGTCCCGCCGCCCCTCGGCTGGGACGAACGCGCTCCATTGAAGTTCTCTCCCGGATGTATCTGGGAGATTCTCCCCTGGATCGCTCCGGGGAGTTTGACAGGTCATGCCTGTCCAGCGACGACCCTTCCGGCCGC
>NZ_JAAKZX010000030.1 GCF_011045025.1 Streptomyces ureilyticus | reverse complement strand
TTTCGGGGCTGCGACATCTCGCCAACCTGCTCGGAGACCGGTTTGTCGCCGGCTACGTCCTCTACACGGGACAGCAGACCCTGCCGTTCGGTGACCGGATCATGCCGTTGCGGGGCTTTCGTCCTCCGCTACGCCCTCGGTGGCCGCCGAGATGGGGTTGAGCGTGCCTGGCGACGTGTCGCTGCTCGCCTGGGACGACTCCCAGTTGTGCCGGCTGACGCATCCGACCCTGTCCGCGATGAGCCATGACGTGCAGGGGTTCGGGGCGGATGTGGCGCGGACGTTGTTCGGGGTGATCACCGGGGAGGGCCCTGGGTCGCATCCCGTTGCGACACCGGTACTGACGCCGAGGGGATCCACAGCGCCGCCGGGTCGCTCCGCTCGGAACGCCGGATGAGCTCCACGCCGTACGGGCAGCGCGGGTCCGTTGAACAGCGCGGGTCCGTCGTGGCTTGTCGCGCCAGCGCGGCGGAGCCGCAAAAACAACACAGTCCCGCGCCCCAAAAGGGGCGCCGGTTACCCCGAAGCGTCAAAGTGACCATGTGACCTTCACCGCTCCCGTGTCTTGGACTGGGCAGCACGGTTACCCGTAAGTAGCATGGTGCTGAGCGCGCGCTCAGCCGTGCGTGCCGGCAGCGCCTATCCCGCATCTGGAGGAGAGCCATCGTGCCTCGTACCGTCAGGGACGTCGTCTTCGTCGACGGCGTCCGTACCCCGTTCGGCAAGGCGGGCCCGAAGGGCATCTACCACGAGACCCGTGCCGACGACCTCGTCGTGAAGGCGATCCGGGAGCTGCTGCGCCGCAACCCGGGTCTCGACCCGAAGAAGGTCGACGAGGTCGCCATCGCCGCCACCACGCAGATCGGTGACCAGGGCCTGACCATCGGTCGCACGGCCGGCATCCTGGCCGGGCTGCCGCAGTCCGTGCCCGGTTACTCGATCGACCGCATGTGTGCCGGTGCTCTGACCGCCGTCACCACGACCGCGGGCTCCATCGCCTTCGGCGCCTACGACGCCGTCATCGCCGGTGGTGTCGAGCACATGGGCCGCCACCCGATGGGCGAGGGCGTGGACCCGAACCCGCGGTTCGTGAGCGAGAAGCTGGTCGACGAGTCTGCCCTGTTCATGGGCATGACCGCGGAGAACCTGCACGACCGCTACCCGCACATCACCAAGCAGCGCGCCGACGAGTACGCCGTGCGCTCGCAGGAGAAGGCCGCGAAGGCCTACGCCAACGGCAAGATCCAGGCCGACCTGGTCCCGATCTCCGTACGCCGTACCAACGAGGAGGCGGGTGAGACGGGCTGGGGCCTGGTCACCGCCGACGAGCCGATGCGGCCGGGGACCACGCTGGAGAACCTGGCGGGCCTCAAGACTCCGTTCCGTGTGCACGGCCGGGTCACGGCCGGCAACGCGGCCGGTCTGAACGACGGCGCCACCGCCTCGATCATCGCGTCCGAGGACTTCGCCCGCGAGAACAACCTGCCGGTCAAGATGCGCCTGGTCTCGTACGCCTTCGCGGGTGTCGAGCCCGAGGTGATGGGCTACGGCCCGATCCCGGCGACCGAGAAGGCCCTCGCCAAGGCGGGCCTGTCGATCGAGGACATCAACCTCTTCGAGATCAACGAGGCGTTCGCCGTGCAGGTCCTGGCCTTCCTGGACCACTACGGCATCGCGGACGACGACGCGCGCGTCAACCAGTACGGCGGCGCCATCGCCTACGGCCACCCGCTCGCCTCCTCCGGCGTCCGTCTGATGACGCAGCTGGCCCGCCAGTTCGAGGAGCAGCCGCACGTCCGCTACGGCCTGACGACCATGTGCGTCGGATTCGGCATGGGCGCGACGGTCATCTGGGAGAACCCGAACTTCGAGGGGGAGAAGTGAGCACCACCGCTGAGCTTTTGAAGGGCGCGGCCGAGCTGTTCCCCGACGAGGTCGTGACCCAGGCGCACGTACGCCACTTCGACCTGCCCTTCGGCGCGGGGCGCTTCGCGCTCATCACCCTTGACAACGGCCTGGACCACACCAAGCCGACCACCTTCGGACCGCAGTCGCTGGCGAACCTCGACGCCGCCATCGACCAGGTCGAGCGGGATTCCGCGGCCGGCGAGATCGTCGGTGTCGGCATCACCGGCAAGCCGTTCATCTTCGCGGTCGGCGCGGACCTCAAGGGCGTAGAGCTGCTCAAGAAGCACGACGACGCGCTGGCCATCGGCAAGGGCGGCCACGAGGTCTTCAAGCGCCTGGCCGCGCTGGCGGTGCCGACCTTCGCGTACTACAACGGTGCGGCGATGGGCGGCGGCGTCGAGGTCGGCCTGCACTGCAAGTACCGCACGGTGTCGAAGGCGATCCCGGCCTTCTCCCTCCCCGAGGTCTTCCTCGGCCTGGTCCCCGGCTGGGGCGGCTGCGCGCTGCTGCCGAACCTCATCGGCGCGGACAAGGCCGTCTCGGTGATCATCGAGAACTCGCTCAACCAGAACAAGCAGCTCAAGGGCCAGCAGGTCTACGACCTCGGCATCGCGGACGCGATCTTCGAGGGCGCGGACTTCCTGGAGCAGTCGCTGCTGTGGACGGCCTCCGTCCTCAAGGGCGAGATCGTCGTGGACCGCCCGGTCATCGACCGCGGTGAGGCCTGGGACCAGGCCGTCGCCAAGGGCCGCTTCATCGCGGACAGCAAGGTGCACGGGGCGGCCCCGGCCGCGTACCGGGCGCTGGACATCATCGCCCGCGCCAAGAACGGCGATCTCCAGCAGGGGTACGACGCCGAGGACGTGGCTCTCGCCGACCTGATCATGGGTGGCGAACTGCGCGCCGGTATCTACGCGTTCAACCTGGTCCAGAAGCGCGGCAAGCGTCCCGCCGGCGCCCCGGACAAGAACCTGGCGCGTCCGGTCACCAAGGTGGGCGTCGTGGGCGCGGGCCTCATGGCCTCGCAGCTCGCCCTGCTGTTCCTGCGCCGCCTGGAGGTGCCGGTCGTGCTGACCGACATCGACCAGGAGCGCGTCGACAAGGGTGTCGGTTACGTCCACGCCGAGATCGACAAGCTGCTCGGCAAGGGCCGTATCAACCAGGACAAGGCCAACCGGCTGAAGGCCCTGGTCACCGGTGTCCTCGACAAGGCCGAGGGCTTCTCCGACGCGGACTTCGTCATCGAGGCCGTCTTCGAGGAGATCGGCGTCAAGCAGCAGGTGTTCGCGGAGGTCGAGGCGGTCGCTCCGGCGCACGCGATCTTCGCCACCAACACCTCCTCGCTGTCGGTGTCGGAGATGGCGTCGAAGCTCAAGAACCCCGAGCGGGTCGTGGGCTTCCACTTCTTCAACCCGGTCGCGGTGCTGCCGCTCCTGGAGATCGTGCGCGGCGAGCAGACGGACGACGCCTCGCTGGCCACTGCCTTCGCCGTCGCCAAGAAGCTGAAGAAGACCGCGGTTCTGGTCAAGGACGCCCCGGCGTTCGTCGTGAACCGCATCCTCACGCGCTTCATGGGCGAGATCCAGAACGTCATCGACGAGGGCACTCCCGTGGACGTGGCGGAGAAGGCCGTCGAGCCGCTGGGCCTGCCGATGTCACCGCTGGTCCTCCTTGAGCTGGTCGGCCCGGCGATCGGTCTGCACGTCTCCGAGACGCTCAACAAGGCGTTCCCGGACCGCTTCACGGTCTCCCCGAACCTCAAGTCGGTCGTCGAGGCGGGCAAGCGTGGCTTCTACGTGTACGACTCCGGGAAGCCGGAGCTGGACCCGGAGGTCGCCGCGCTGCTGAAGCAGGGCGACAGCGTTCTGACGGAGGACCAGGTTCGCGCCCGCGTCCTGGACGCGGTGGCCCAGGAGATCGGCATCATGCTCGACGAGGGTGTCGTCGCCGAGGCCCAGGACATCGACCTGTGCCTGATCACGGGCGCCGGCTGGCCCTTCCACCTGGGCGGGATCACTCCCTACCTGGACCGGGAGGGCGTCTCCGAGCGCGTGAACGGGAAGAAGTTCCTGGAGCCGGGCGTCGCGAGCGTCCCGGCGTAACCAGTTGACGCGACTGAGGGCCTCCGCCACGGACCACGGCGGAGGCCCTCAGTCATGCGTCGGTCTGTGCCGCGGCTTCCAGCCTGGCCCTCAGCT
Organism: Streptomyces ureilyticus; assembly: GCF_011045025.1. Taxonomy (GTDB): domain Bacteria; phylum Actinomycetota; class Actinomycetes; order Streptomycetales; family Streptomycetaceae; genus Streptomyces; species Streptomyces ureilyticus. The sequence goes on along the minus strand of NZ_JAAKZX010000030.1, from coordinate 58,200 downwards.
CGGCGTTCTCCGCCTCCAGGACGGCGATGCGCTTGCGGGCGAAGTACAGCTCCATGACGGCGTCGTGGAACTCGGCGACGAGTTCTTCGGGAGTCAGTTGCATCTCAACGCCCTTTACGCCGGCGCGACCTGGGTGACGGTGCCGTTGCCGCCCTTCCAGTACAGGGCGCCGTTCTGGGCGTAGAGCGAGCCGCCGCCGGCCGAGGCGGGCGCGTTGATCGGCGCCGACTCGACGTCCGCGAGCCGCACCGAGCCCTCGGCGAGCAGTGCGGACGGGGCGCCGGCCGACTGGACCACGTGGAGCTGCGACTGCGGCGTGGCGCCACGGGCGATGCCGATACCGGTCCGGCCGGTGCCCTTGACCACGAAGTCGTCCCGGCCGGCGTTGTTGCGCAGGACCAGCAGGGCGCCCTTGGTCGGGCCGTCGGTCGCGGTCAGGAAGATGCCCTGAGAGGCGGTACCGCTGGCCTTGAGGTCGATCGACAGGGCGGAGGCGCTCGCGTCGGAGCCGTCGGCGTACCCGTTGTGGGAGATCTTCAGCGTCCCCCGGGTGGTCTCCTTGCCGCTCAGGTACATGGCCGAGGTGTCCGGGTTGGCCGAGGTCACGTTCAGTGCCACCGCCTCCCCCGACGTCGCCTTCTGGTTGATGGTGACGGTGTGGGCCGTCGTCGAGGTGCTGAGGAAGTTGGCCGGCGCCGTGTAGTCCGTGTATTCGCCGACCGCCACCGCTTCCGTACCGCCGGCGACCACGGTCACCGCCCCCGCCGTGAAGCCCCCCAAGAACAATCTGCGTGCCAGTGGCATGCATCCTCCCCTGTTCGTATCGAATGTACGTCCGATGCGGGACGTACGCGGCTGATCATCGCGCACTGGACGCCCGCAGGCCATCCTCACCGCCACGGCCCGAGCGGACTGCCCACCGCCGGTGACAGCCGACGGCGCACCCTCAGCCCGCGGGCTGCGTTCGGATTCCTGACGGGTCGGATTCCTGACGGGTCGGATTCCTGACGGGTCGGATTCCTGACGGGCCCTTCAGACCTTGTGCCAGGCCGCCAGTGCCAGACCCGGCTCGTCCTTCCTGCGGCTCATCAGCAGCTCCCCAGTGCCCCGCTGGAGCGTGGCCGCCACCAGGTGGCCCTGGTGATCCTTGGTCAGCGAAATCTGTGTGTCCGCGGGCAATTGGGGCCCCGACTCCGTCCACCAGGCGCCCGCGGACTCCTGCTCGGTCGGGTAGGCGGCGAAGGCGACTCGGCCGCTTCTGGAGCGTTGGGCGAGGAGGGTGCAGTCGACCTCGTCGAGGGTGAAGCGTATGGCGGAGACGGGGCCGGGGCCCGCGCAGGGGAGGAGCGGGACGGGTTCGGTGCCGGGGCGCCAGGCGCACAGGGTGTCCGACTCGTCCGTGAAGAAGACAGTCACGTGGTCTTCAGAGGTGGCGAGGGCCCGCAACGTGCCGGGGCGGGCCGAAGCCTTCAGGGGCTCGTCGTCGAGCGCGGGTATGTGGCCGGAGCCCGCCTGTGTCCAGCGCAGGATCCCTGCCGGCGAGGTCGCGTACAGCTCGACGCGGCCCGACAGCCTTGTCACGGCGGCCAGTTCGCCCTCCACCTCACGGCCCTTCAGATCGCGCCACGGGCCCCAGCCGCCGCGCTCCTTCTGGCCACGCATGCTGACGCCGCCCCCGGCGTTCGGCACGAAGACATGGGCGCGGCCCTCCGCGTCGACCGCGACGGCCGGAACGCCGGTCTGTGCCCCGGCCTTGTTGGGGTGCCCGAGCCGGTTCCAGTCGAGCGCGGCGAGATGCGGGCGGAAGTGCGTGGTGTGGACGAGCCCCGCCTCCTGCGGGCCGGTGGGACGCCAGGCCACCAGGTGGGCGTAACCGTCGGCTCCCTGACCCACGGCGAGCACGGGATGCAGACGCTGGTCGCCGCCCACCGTGCGGGGCGCGATCCACGAACCGCCCGGGGTTCGCTGGGCCCAGCACCAGACCGCCTCGTCCCGCGGAGCGTAAGCGCTGAGCCGGCCGTCCCGGCCGCGTATGAGCCAGGAACCGTTCACTGTACGGACCATCGACACTCCCCCACTCTAGTCGGGCCCACCAGGACGGCTCCGTGCGACCCTGGCCTCATGAGCGCCCCTCTCCTCATGATCGTCGACGCCGCGAACGTGGTTGGCTCGGTTCCGGACGGCTGGTGGCGGGATCGTCGCGGGGCGGCCGAGCGGCTACGGGACTTGCTGGTGCCGTACGCCGACGAAGGACTGCCCGCCTTCCCGGGTCCCCTGGAGGTGGTGCTCGTGGTCGAGGGTGCCGCCCGCGGTGTGTCGTCCGTTGCGGGTGTACGGGTCGACTCGGCGCCCGGCAGCGGCGACGACCGCATCGTGGAGTTGGCCGCCGAGGCCGCGGGGCGCCGCTGCCTGGTGGTCACGGCCGACCGCGAACTACGGGACAGGGTGGGCGCGTTGGGGGCGGAGGTCACCGGACCGCGAACCGTCCGCCCCTGACCCGCCTGCCGTCCCTGACCCGCCTGCCGTCCCTGACCGGCCTGCTGTCCCTGACCGGCCTGCTGTCCCTGACCGGCCTGCTGTCCCTGACCGCCGTCCACGCCCCGACACGTCTACGCACGTGCGCGCCTACGGAGTCTCGCCGTTCGGCGGCGGCTTGAGGACGTCGTCGACCGCGGTTTCCCTTTCCTTGCCGAGGCGGCTGTGCGTACGGCCGTAGAGGAAGTACACGAGGAAACCGGCCGCCATCCAGATGCCGAACCGCACCCAGGTCTCGGCAGGCAGGCTCAGCATCAGCCACAGCGAGGCGCACACCGACAGGATCGGGATGACCGGCACCCAGGGGGTGCGGAAGGCCCGGTGCAGGTCGGGGCGTGTCCTGCGGAGGATGAGGACGCCGATCGCGACGACCACGAAGGCGAACAGGGTGCCGATGTTGACCAGTGCGGCGAGTTCGTTCAACGGGGTGAAGCCCGCGAGGACCGCGATGACCACGCCGAGCAGGATGGTCGGCCGGTGCGGGGTCTTGAAGCGGGGGTGAACGCGCGAGAAGAAGCGGGGCAGCAGTCCGTCGCGGCTCATCGCGAAGAAGACACGGGTCTGCCCCAGCAGAAGGATCATGCAGACCGTCGTCAGGCCGACCGCGGCGCCGAAGCTGATGAAGCCCGCGTACCAGGGATGTCCGGTGGCCTTGAAGGCGTCGGCGAGCGGGGCGTCGACGGACAGGTCGCTGTAGTGCTGCATGCCGGTCACGACGATCGACACGGCGACATACAGGGCCGTACAGATGAGGAGGGAGCCGAGGATGCCGCGCGGCATGTCGCGCTGCGGGTTCCTGGTCTCCTCGGCGGCGGTCGCCACGACGTCGAAGCCGATGAAGGCGAAAAAGACCACGGAGGCGGCGGTGAAGATGCCCATCACGCCGAAGTTGGAGGGCGCCCAGCCGAAGATGAGTTGGATCAGCGGGGCTTGGAGGCTCTCGCCCGGCGGCACGTCCTGTGCCTTCGGGATGAACGGGTCGTAGTTGGCGCCCTTGATGAAGAAGGCGCCCGCGATGATCACGACGAGGACGACCGTCACCTTGATGGCGACGACGAGCGAGGTGATCCGCGCGGAGAGCTTCATGCCGAGGACGAGGATGGCGGTGAGCACCAGGACGAGGGCGGCGGCGAGGATGTCGAAGCCGAAGTCGCCGGTGCCCTCTCTGCTGCCGAGCGCCGCGGGCATCTCCCAGCCCGCGTTGTCCATGAGCGACTGGACGTAGCCGGACCAGCCGACGGCGACCACCGCCGTGCCCAGTGCGAACTCCAGGACCAGGTCCCAGCCGATGATCCAGGCGGGCAGTTCACCGAGGGAGGCGTACGAGAAGGTGTAGGCGGAGCCCGCCACCGGGACGGTGGAGGCGAACTCGGCGTAACAGAGCGCGGCGAGCGCGCAGACGACGCCGGCCGCGGCGAAGGCCAGGGCGACGGAGGGGCCGGCGTTGTCCCTGGCCACCGTGCCGGTGAGGACGAAGATGCCGGTGCCGATGATGACGCCGACGCCGAAGACGGTCAGATCCAGGGCTGACAGGGACTTCTTGAGCGCGTGTTCCGGCTCCTCGGTATCGAGGATGGACTGCTCGACCTTCTTGGTCCTGAAGAGTGTGCTGCTCACGGACATACCTCCCACACTTGCCGATCTCGACATGACCGAGAGGGGGTGTGGTGCGGGTATCCCGGCGCGGGCGGTTTCACGCCAACGGGCCGGTTTCACCACCGTAAAGGATGGTGAAACCGGCCCGTTCAGAGCTGTCGTCCGGCCCTTTCAGAGCCGTCCCGTGGCCGTCAGTCGCGGGCCGGCTCCGCCGAGTCGATGCGGGTGGTCGGGCGCTCGCCGGGCCCGTCGAGCTTGGCGACCAGCCCTGTGACCTGGCGGGCGATGTCCGGGGCGGTCAGGCCGATCTCCGCCAGGACCTCCTTGCGGGAGGCGTGGTCGAGGAACCGAGGCGGGATGCCGAAGTCGCGCAGCGGGAGGTCGACGCCGGCGTCGCGCAGGGCCTGCGCGATCGTCGAACCGACGCCGCCGACGCGGGAGTTGTCCTCGACGGTGACGACCACGCGGTGCTGCTCGGCGAGCGGGGCCATGGCCTCGTCGACGGGCTTGACCCAGCGCGGGTCGACGACGGTCGTGGAGATGCCCTGCTTGTCGAGCAGGTCGGCGACCTCCAGGCACATGGGCGCGAGCGCGCCGACGGAGACGAGGAGGACGTCCGGGGCGTCGGTGCCGGGCGCGCGCAGTACGTCCATGCCACCGATACGGCCGACAGCGGGTACGGCGGGACCCACCGCCCCCTTGGAGAAGCGGACCACGGTCGGCGCGTCATCGACGTCTACGGCCTCGCGGAGCTGGGCGCGGACCTGGTCGGCATCGCGGGGCGCGGCGAGCCTGAGGCCGGGGACGACCTGAAGGATCGACATGTCCCACATGCCGTTGTGGGAGGCGCCGTCGGTGCCGGTGATGCCCGCGCGGTCGAGGACGAAGGTGACGCCGCACTTGTGCAGGGCCACGTCCATCAGGACCTGGTCGAAGGCGCGGTTGAGGAACGTCGCGTACACGGCGAAGACGGGGTGCAGGCCACCGGTCGCCAGGCCCGCGGCGGAGACGGCGCCGTGCTGTTCGGCGATGCCGACGTCGTAGATGCGGTCCGGGAAGGTGTCCGCGAAACTCTTCAGGCCGACCGGCTGCAGCATCGCCGCGGTGATCGCGACGATGTCCTCACGCTCCTTGCCGAGCTTGACCATCTCCTCGCCGAAGACCGAGGTCCAGTCGGCGCCCGAGGCCTTGATCGGCAGGCCCGTGTCGGGGTGGATGGGGCCGATGCCGTGGAAGCGGTCGGCCTCGTCCTGGAGGGCGGGCTGGTAGCCGCGGCCCTTCTCGGTGAGGCAGTGCACGATGACCGGGCCGCCGAAGCGCTTGGCGCGGGCCAGCGCGGATTCCAGGGCCTCGATGTCATGGCCGTCGATGGGGCCGACGTACTTCAGGCCGAGGTCCTCGAACATGCCCTGCGGGGCGATGAAGTCCTTGAGGCCCTTCTTGGCGCCGTGCAGGGTGTCGAAGAGGGGTTTACCGACGACCGGGGTGCGCTCCAGCAGATCCTTCCCCCGGGCCAGGAAGCGCTCGTAGCCGTCCGTCGTGCGCAGGGTGGCGAGGTGGTTGGCGAGGCCGCCGATGGTGGGGGCGTACGAACGCTCGTTGTCGTTGACGACGATGACCAGGGGGCGTTCCTTGGCGTCGGCGATGTTGTTGAGCGCCTCCCAGGCCATGCCGCCGGTGAGGGCGCCGTCGCCGATGACCGCGACGACGTGGTCGTCCGTGTTCAGGACCTGGTTCGCCTTCGCGAGGCCGTCGGCCCAGCCGAGGACCGTGGAGGCGTGCGAGTTCTCGATGATGTCGTGCTCGGACTCGGACTGCGAGGGGTAGCCGGACAGGCCGCCCTTCATCTTCAGCTTGGAGAAGTCCTGACGGCCCGTGAGGAGCTTGTGGACGTAGGACTGGTGTCCCGTGTCCCACAGCACCTTGTCCTTCGGGGAGTCGAAGACACGGTGCAGAGCGATGGTGAGCTCGACGACGCCGAGGTTGGGGCCGAGGTGGCCGCCGGTCTTGGAGACCGCGTCGACGAGGAAGGTCCGGATCTCCTCGGCCAGCTGGTCCAGCTGCTCCAGGCTGAGCCGGTCCAGATCGCGCGGTCCCGTGATGCGGGTCAGCAGCGGCACCCGTGTCTCCTTGCTGTAGAGCTGTTCTGGCTTTTGCCGGGCTCGTCGAGTGTAAATGTCGCCCATGCACAGGGAAGAGCCCGGCACCGCCGTTGGTGCCGGGCTCTTGCTTGGAGAGGACTACGCGCGACCGGCGGTCCGCTGTGTCTTGCGGGTGATCGAGTCGATCACGACCGTGGCCAGCAGGACGCTGCCCGTGATCATGTACTGGATCGGTGTGGCGATGCCCTCGAGGGCGAGCCCGTACTGGATCGAGGTGATCACCATGACGCCGAGCAGCGCGTTCCACGTACGGCCGCGACCGCCGAAGAGGCTGGTGCCGCCGATGACGGCCGCCGCGATGACGTTCATCAGCAGGTCACCGGCGCCGGCGCTCTGGTTGGCCGCCGCGATCTTCGACGCCCAGAACAGACCGCCCACCGCCGCGAAGAATCCGGCGAGGGCGAACACGGAGATCCGTACCGCCGTGACGTTGATACCCGCACGCCGCGACGCCTCGACGCTGCCGCCGAGCGCGAAGATCTTGCGCCCGTAGCCCGTGCGGCGCAGCACGAAGTCGGTCGTCACCAGGACCACGAGGAACAGCAGCAGCGCCAGCGGCAGTCCCTTGTACTGGTTGAACATGACCGCCGCGGCGAACGCGACGACCGCCAGCAGGCCCGTACGCAGCAGGATGTCGACGAGCGGCCGGGACGGGACGCCCGCGGCCTCGCGACGGCGGCTGTCGAGGAACGACGAGACGAAGAAGACGGCGACCGCGATCGCGGCGAGCCCGTAGGCGGCCGCGATGTCGGAGAAGTAGTACGTCGTCAGCTTGCCGATCACACCGTCGCCGTCGAGGTTGATCGTGCCGTTCTCGCCCAGCAATTGGAGCATGAAGCCGAGCCAGAACAGCAGGCCGGCCAGGGTGACCGCGAACGCCGGCGCTCCGATCCTCGCGAAGAAGAAGCCGTGGAGCGCGCCCGCGACCGCGCCGCCGCCGAGGGCCATGAGCACGGCCAGCCATTCGTTCATGCCGTGCGTGACGCTCAGTACGGCCGCGATGGCACCGGCGACACCGCTGACGGAGCCGACAGAGAGGTCGATCTCACCGAGCAGCAGCACGAAGATGATGCCGACGGACATCATGCCGGTGGCGACCATCGCCACGGCGATGTTGTTGAGGTTCTCGGCGGACAGGAAGTTCGAGTTCAGGCTCTGGAAGATGATCGCGATGACGATCAGGCCGATGACCACCGGGAGCGAGCCCAGGTCACCACCGCGGATCTTGCGCTTGAACTCGATGACGTAGCCGGCGAAGCCGCGCTCACGCACCAGCAGCCGCGGGTCGACGGCGACATCCGCGCCGGCGGCCGCCTCGGGGTTTTCGACCACTGCGCCGGTGGTCTTCGGGGCGGTGTCCTGTGTCTTGTCGATACTCACTTCTGCACCCCTCCGTTGCCGCGCGCCGCGCGACGGGTCACGGCGTTGTCCGTGGCGCCCGTGATGGCGGAGATGATCTCCTCCTGCGAGGTCGACTTGACCTCGAACACGCCGTTGTTGCGGCCGAGGCGCAGTACGGCGACCTTGTCGGCGACGGCCTTCACATCGGCCATGTTGTGGCTGATGAGCAGCACCGCGTGGCCGCGCTCACGCAGCCGCTCCACCAGGTCGAGGACCTGCGCGGTCTGCTCGACACCGAGGGCGGCGGTGGGCTCGTCGAGGATGACCAGCTTGGGCTCGCCGAGCATGGAGCGGGCGATGGCCACGGTCTGCCGCTGGCCACCGGAGAGCGAGGCGATCGGGATGCGGACACTGGGGATGCGGATCGACAGCGTCTGCAGCAGTTCGCGGGAGCGGCGCTCCATCTCGACCTCGTCGAGCACGCCGCGCCTCTTGAGCTCACGGCCCAGATAGAGGTTGCCCACGACGTCGATGTTGTCGCACAGCGAGAGGTCCTGGTAGACGGTCGCGATGCCCAGGTTCTGGGCGTCGTGCGGTTTGTTGATCTGGACGGACCTGCCGTCCCACTCGATGACGCCCTCATCGATGGGGTGCACGCCGGCGATCGTCTTGACCAGCGTGGATTTTCCGGCGCCGTTGTCGCCGACCAGGGCGACCACCTCACCGGCGTGGACCTCGAGCTCTACGTCGGTGAGCGCCTGGACGGCACCGAACCGCTTGGAGACCCCGCGCAACGCCAGCACAGGCGTAGCGGACACGTAAACCATCTCCTTAGCCGCCTGACCCGGCGGAGAGGCAGTACTGAAGTTTTGGGAGCTGTTCCGTCCGGCGCCCCGCGCGAGCTTGCGGGGCTGTTGGTGGCGGGGCGCCGGAGGAGCTGTGCGGACCTGCTACTTGACGCCGGCCTTGTCGCAGGCGGCCTTGAACTTGGCCGTGCAGATCTCGTCGACCGTGTAGATGCCGTCCTTGATGACCGTGTCGTTGATGTTGTCCTTGGTCAGCGAGATGACCGGGACGAGCACCGACGGAACGCCCTTCGTGGTCGGGCTGTCGACCTCGGTCTTGGCGATGGAGCCGAGCTTCTCGCCCTTGGCGAGGGCAACGGCCATCTCCGCGGCGACGTCCGCCTCCTGCGGGTAGGGCTTGTACACGCTCATGTACTGCTCGCCCGCGACGATGCGCTGCACACCCGCGAGTTCGGCGTCCTGGCCGGTGACCGGCGGGAGCGGGTTGACACCGGCGGCCTTCAGGGCGGTGATGATGCCGCCCGCCATGCCGTCGTTGGCGGAGTAGACACCGGCGATGTTGTTCTTGCCGATCGAGGAGAGCGCGCCCTCCATGTTGGCGTTGGCGTTCTCCGCCTTCCACTCCTTGGTGTCGTACGACTTGGCGATGTCGACCTTGCCCTCGAGCTGGGAGAGCGCGCCCTTCTTGAAGAAGGCGGCGTTCGGGTCGGTGATCGCGCCGTTCATCATGACGATCTTGGCGGAGGGCGTGGCCTTGTCGCCCAGGGCCTCCAGGAGCGCCTTGCCCTGGACGCGGCCGACCTCTTCGTTGTCGAACGAGACGTAGCCGTCGATCGGGCCCTCGGCGAGACGGTCGTACGCGACGACCGGGATACCGGCTTCCTTGGCCTTCTTCACCGAGCCGGCGATGGCCTTGGAGTCCACGGCGTCCACGATCAGCACGTCCACCTTGTTGGTGACCATCGTGTCGGCTTGCTGGTTCTGGGTGGTGGCGTCCTGCTTGGCGTTGGCGTAGACGACCTCGCCCTTGTTGTTCGTGAGCTCCTTGACCTTCTTCTCGATCAGGGGCTTGTCGAACTTCTCGTAACGCGCGGTCTGGTTCTCCGGAAGGAGCAGACCGACCTTGATCGCGTCGCCCTTGGCGGCGCCGGTCTCTTCCTTGTCACCGCCGGCTTCCTCGGCGCTGCCACAGGCAGCCAGCGAGATGGCCATCGCACCTGCGGCAACGGCAACAGCGGCGCGACGCATACGCGTATTCACTTTCAGATACCTCCCTGACGAGGCCGCGACGATGCGGCCGAGGTGGCTGGCAGTCAACTCGGCCATTAGTGCGACGTCAAGAAGTAAATCCTTAACGAGATGGCAACGGTGCCATCCGTTCTCTAAGTGAAGGCATGAGTGGCCGCGGGGAGAGTTCCGTCCAAAAGGGTTGAATCCCCCATCTCGCTGAGTGCGAGAGCGAGAGCCCCGAGGACCTCCGCCCGGCCGCCAAGTGCCCCTGGAAGAACGGATAGTTGACGCGCCGCGCTGGGGATCGCGTAACGGCCGACCGACTCCCTTATGGGCCCGAGCACCAGCTCACCGGCTTCGGCGAGATCACCGCCGAGGACGACCCGGCTCGGGTTGAGCAAGTTGCAGAGATTGGCGACTCCACTGCCGATGTGTCGGCCGACGTCGGCGATCACACGACGGCAGCCAGGGTCGCCGTCCCGCGCCAGCCGTACGACGCCTTCCATAGTCAGATCCGTGCCGTGGCTGGACTGGAGCAGCGGCAGCACATAGCGTGCGGCCGCGAAGGTCTCCAGGCAGCCCCGGTTTCCGCAGCGGCAGACGGGGCCGGACTCATCAAGAGTAATATGACCGATTTCTCCCGCCGTGCCACCCGGGCCGCGGTAGATGCGGCCGCTGATCACGAGGCCGGCGCCGACACCGCTGGCGACCTTGATGTACGCCAGGTCCCGCACCCCCCGGCCGCTGCCCCAGACGAGCTCGCCGAGGGCGCCGAGGTTGGCGTCGTTGTCCACGTGCACCGGCACGCCGAGCCGCCCCCGCAGCTCCTCGGCCGGCTTGGTGCCGGTCCAGCCCGGCAGGATGGCGGTCGAGCCGAGGGTGCCGGACTCCACGTCGATCGGCCCCGGCACACCGAGGCCCACGCCCGCGATCTTGCCGCGGTCGACGTCGGTGGCTTCGATCAGCCTGCTGACCAGCTGTTCGGCCCGGTCGAAGCCCTGTGCGGCGGAGGCGTCCACGTCGAGAGGTTCGGCTTCCTCGGCGAGCACCTGGTGGGCGAGGTTCCCGATTGCGACGCGCAAATGCGTATGCCCGAAGTCGACCCCTATCACGATGCCGGCGTCGCCGCTCAGGCTGACGCTGCGGGCCCGCCGTCCGCCCGCCGATGTGGGCGTGACCTCGACCGTTCCGCCGTCCTTGAGCTCGCGGACGATGTTGGAGACCGTCGCCGCGGACAGGCCCGTCGTCCTCGCGATCTCCGCCTGCGTGAGTGATCCGGCCAGACGCACCGCACGTACGACCCGCTCGAGATTTGCTCGGTGCAGCGACGACTGCGACCCCGGAGTCTCCACGACGACCTCCTGCATACGGGGCCGCCTCAGTGTGACCCCGCCTATGTGCAACTAGTGAACTCTAAGCTGAGCTGTTGGGGCTGCCTCCCGTCAAGAGGTTGAGCAGAGGGGCACATGCCTGCGCCCACACATAAGGGTGGCCCCGGCATCAATCCGGGACCACCCTCGCAAACCGACCCGACTACCGGGCCGCTACTTCAGAGCGCCCGCCGTCAGACCCGCGACCACCTGGCGCTGGAAGATGATGTACGCGGCGAGGACCGGCAGCATCGCCATGACCAGGCCCGCGAAGAGACCGGACCAGTCGCCCTTGTAGCCCTGGCTCACGGCGAGCTGGACGAGGCCCTGGGTGAGCACCTTCCTGTCGGGTTCGGTGTTGAGAACCGTCGGCAGCATGTACTGGTTCCACTGGCCCAGGAAGTTGAAGATGCTGATGCTGATCAGTCCGGGCTTGGCCATCGGCAGCATCACCTGGAAGAACGTCCTGGTGTGCGAGGCACCGTCCACGAAGGCCGCCTCGGCCACCGAGGTCGGCAGCGTACGGAAGAAGGCCGTCATGAAGAACACCGTGAACGGCAGCGAGTACGCGATGTAGACCAGGGTCAGCCCGGGCAGTGTGTTCAGCAGCGAAAGGTTCTGCATGACGTAGAACAGCGGAACCAGCGCCAGGATGATCGGGAAGCTCATCCCTCCGATGAAGAGGAAGTAGATGAAGCGGTTCCCGGGGAATTCGAAACGCGCGAGGACGTACGCCGCCATCGAACCCAGCAGCATCGTGCCGAAGAGCGAGAACCCCACCACGATCAACGTGTTGAGGAAGTAGTCGCTCATGTGCGCCTCGGTCCAGGCCCGCGACCAGTTCTCGAAGTGCAGCGAATCCGGCAGCGCCCACGGCGAACTGAAGATGTCCCGGTCCGTCTTGAACGAGGTCATCACCGCCCACAGCAGCGGCATCACGACCATGAACGCCCAGAGGATGAGCATGCCGTGCGAGAAGAAATTGAGCGTCCTGCCCTCGGACGGCTTCTCCAGCGGACCGGGCGCGGCCTTCGTCTTGGCGACGGGCGGCGGTTCGTCCGAAGTGGCGTCGGCGGGAGGAGTGTCGGTCGTCTTCATGGTCAGTACTCCAACCGCTCGCGCCGGCCCAGCCTCATCACGACCGCCACGAACAGCAGCGTCACAATGAGCAGGGCAACACCGATCGTCGTCGCATAGGCGGCCTGGCCGTCACGGAACGCCTTTTGATAGACGTACAGCGGCAGAACCGTCGTCGAATAGTCGGGGCCACCGCCGTTCGGCCCCACGGTCATGATCTGCACCACCGCGAAGGACTCGGCGCCCAGCGCCAGAATGCCCATATACGCCCAGCCGGACTGCACGGTGTCCCAGAGCAGCGGCAGGGTGATCCGGAAGAACGTGGTGATGCGGTTCGCGCCGTCCAGCAGGGCCGCCTCGTAATAGTCCCTGGGAATGGACGCCATTCCGGCGGAGAAGAGCACCACGAAGAATCCGACGGTGCACCAGACGAGAACCGCGAAGACGCACCACAGCGCGAGATCGGGATCGCCCAGCCAGTTGGGCTGGACATTGTCGAGACCGACCGCCTTGAGTGCGGAGTTGAGCGCACCGCTGTTGGGGTTGTACGCGAACTGGAACAACAGCGCCACGATCGCGATCGACAGCACCTGCGGGAAGAAGTAGACGACCTTGTAGAAGGCCGAGCCGCGTACGCCCGCGATCGCGGCGTTCTTCCTGCGCCGTCCGCCCACATTCAGCATGAAGGCGAAGAACAGCGCCAGTGTCAGCGTCACCAGCGGCAGCAGCACCACGAACATCACGCTGTGCTGGAACGACTTCCAGAAGACGTCGTCCTCCAGCATTCTCGTGTAGTTGTCGAAGCCCACCATCTTGAACTCGGGGCTCAGACCGCTCCAGTCCGTGAACGAATAGTAGATGGACTGGATGAAGGGCCAGATGACGAAAAGGACGTAAATCGCCAGAGGGGCCGCCAAGAACCCCACGATGAAACGGTATTTACCGTGCTGCATTCCTACCGACCCGATCTTCCCGCGGGCGCTGCCGCCGACGCCACGACCATCGAGAGCGGGGGACCCCGGTCACGCCCCGGAGTCCCCCGCCGCGCTCACTGGTGCTTGTAGTGCTGGATGGAGTCGTCCTTGGCCGCCTCGTCGGCGTACGCCTGAATCTTCTTGATCGCCTCGGCCGGGGTGAGCCGCCCGGCCATCATCTCGCCGAGGCCTCCGACGCCGATCTTCTCCTTCTGCAGCGCCACATACCAGTCCTGGAGGCGCGGGTTGACCACGTTCTCGCCGGCCTTGTCCAGCGCGGCGATCGCGGAGGTCAGCCCCGGGGTCAGCTCGAGGCCGTCGGTGCCGCCGTTGAACGCGGACAGCGACTTGACCGACGAGGTGAAGTTCTTCGACGACTCCTCGCTGAGCATGATGCGCAACTGCTCCATGCCGCCATCGGGGTTCTTGGCCTTCGCGGGCACGATGAAGGGCTCGCCGCCGGACGCCCAGAGGGTGCCGAACGGCATCTTGTCCGAGCTGTCGATGCCGGACGGCGCGGACACCGCCATGTTGAAGTCCTTCGGCGTGGTCTTCGCGGCCTCGTTCTCCACCCACGAGCCGTTCGGGATGAAGAGCGCCTTGCCCTCCGTCCAGGCCGTCTGCGACTGGATGTGGTCCAGCCCCGGCGTGCCCTCGAGGATGTAGCCCTTCTTGTAGAGCTCGTAGTACGCCTCGAAGCAGGTCTTGACCGCGGGGTGCTTCCAGGCGTTCGGCTCAAGGTTGTCGATGGCGTCGAGCGTCTCCGGGCCGCCGACCTTGGCGATCATCGGGTAGAGCGAGAAGGGGATGTAGTACGGGTGCTTGCCCGCGTACGTCCAGCCCGCGATGCCCTTCTTCTTCGCCTTCTCGCAGACCGCGAGCATCTCGTCCCAGGTCTCCGGGTACGCGGCGTCCAGCGAGTCCAGGGCCTTCTGCGAGTACCACACGCCGTAGACGGTGTACGCGTAGTACATGACCCAGACCGGGTCGCCGTCGAACTGCCCCATCTCGACGATGCCGGGGCGCAGCGTGTCCCGGACCTTCTTGTTCGGGTCGTCGACGGACGGCGCGTCCAGCAGCGGGGTGAGGTCGGCGAGCTGCTTCTTGCCGACGAGGACGCCCATGTCCATCTGCTCGGCACCGGAGTTGTCGATCAGATCCGGCGGGGAGCCCTGGTTGAAGCGGGGCTGGAGAACCGACTGGATCTTCTGGGTGGCGGAGAACTTGACCTTCGCTTTGGGAAACTTCTCCTCGTAGATCGCCTTGGCGTCCTCGGCGTACTTCGTGCCGAAACCGCCGTCGAAGATGACGATCTCCAGCGGCGCGCTCTCGTTGACGGCGAGCGGGTTCTCCTTGGTCTTCTGGCCCTTCTCGACCTTGTCCTCGCCACCGCTGTCCCCACTGGCGCACGCGGACAGGAAGCTCATGGTGGGCACGGCGATGAGGCCGAGCGCGGCGGACCGCTTGATCAGATCGCGGCGGCCGACACCTTCACGGCCGCTGTGGGCGGAAGTGGATCCCATGCTCAAGTCCTCGCCTTCTCCAGGACTCAGGCGGTGAACCGGATCCTCCCGGGCACCGCGATGATGTGCTCTGTTTTCCCGGCGACGCGTGGACCGAAGCGGCTGCGTCACGGGCCGGACCCCCGGCCCTGAGGCCGGGTAGGACGACGTACTCGGTGCGCCCCTGCGAGGGGTTTCGGATGAACTCGGGTCGTATGGACCCGGGGCGTGCCGGGCCACCCGCGGACGGACGAGCGACCATGCGGACGCTGACAGGTATAGTCCACTTCCCGATGCCGGGGCAAGATCGAATGCAGCTTCGGTCGGCACTCTTTCCCGAGTCGATATCTCGCGGATACATGACACGCCCTTGAATTCCCCGTGCGCCCTCCGAACCTCTCCTGACCTCGGCCAATTGAGTGATACCGGCAACTTGCGACTCTTCGCATCGCATACGCCCCTTCCAACACCCTTGACACCACTGGCCACTTGACGCCCTACTGGACCCCGCACAGCGGATTGACAACGTTGTCCACTTCGCAAGGGATTCTGGTAGATGCGGCACAGATCTCGGCACGGATGGGTTTCCACATCACTTCTCGGCGCGACGGCATTAGCACTGGTGGCAGCCTCGCAGGGCGCCGCCGTCGCCCGGC
Organism: Streptomyces ureilyticus; assembly: GCF_011045025.1. Classification (GTDB taxonomy): domain Bacteria; phylum Actinomycetota; class Actinomycetes; order Streptomycetales; family Streptomycetaceae; genus Streptomyces; species Streptomyces ureilyticus. The sequence goes on along the minus strand of NZ_JAAKZX010000030.1, from coordinate 42,951 downwards.
CGGGCCAAGCAGCGGCAGTGGACCGGGAGTTCGCCTCCTCCTTCGAGGCGGACGATCCGGCCCCCGACTGGCTCAATACGGTCGATACGACACCTGACGGCACGAAACGCTCCTCGGGCGTGGACGGCGGCTTCAGCACCGGTATCCCCGGCAATGTCACCGACCACATCACCGATGTCCGCGCGAGCGGCGAGAACACCGGCGGCGGCGAGGGGAAGGAGAACCTCGTCGACGTCGAGCCGAGCACCAAGTGGCTGACCTTCGCGCCCACCGGCTGGGCCGAGTTCGACCTGGACGCCCCGGTCGAGCTGGCCACCTACGCGCTGACCTCGGCCAACGACCACGACGAGCGCGACCCCGTGGACTGGACCCTGAAGGGCTCCACGGACGGCAAGGACTGGAAGACCCTCGACAGCCGCACCGGCGAATCCTTCGGCGAGCGCTTCCAGACGAAGTCGTACGATCTCACCGAGCCGGCCGAATACCAGCACTTCCGGCTCGACTTCACCAAGAACAACGGCGCCTCCGACGCCCTGCAGCTCGCCGACGTGCAGTTCTCGACCGGCGGCGACGATCAGGAGCCCACGCCCAGGGACATGCTCTCCCTCGTGGACCGCGGCCCGAGCGGCTCCCCGACCGCCAAGGCGGGCGCCGGCTTCACCGGCAAGCGGGCCCTGCGGTACGCGGGCACGCACAAGGCGGACGGCCGCGCCTACTCGTACAACAAGGTCTTCGACGTCAACGTCCGCGTCGGGCGGAACACCGAGCTGGCGTACCGGATCTTCCCGTCGATGGCGGACGGCGACCGCGACTACGACGCCACGAACGCCTCCGTGGACCTGGCCTTCACCGACGGCACCTATCTGAGTGACCTGCGCGCCACCGACCAGCATGGATTCGCGCTGACCCCGCAGGGGCAGGGCGCCGCCAAGGTCCTGTACGTCAACCAGTGGAACAACGTCGCCTCACGGATCGGCTCCGTCGCGGCCGGCAAGACGGTGGACCGGATCCTGGTCGCGTACGACTCCCCCAAGGGCCCCGCGAAGTTCCGCGGCTGGCTCGACGACGTGGCGCTGCGGTCCGTAGCTCCCGAGAAGCCCAAGGCGCATCTGTCCGACTACGCGCTGACCACCCGTGGCACCAACTCCAGCAGCGGTTTCTCGCGCGGCAACAACTTCCCCGCGACGGCCGTGCCGCACGGCTTCAACTTCTGGACGCCGGTCACCAACGCGGGTTCGCTGAGCTGGCTGTACGACTACGCGCGTGCGAACAACGCGGACAACCTGCCGACCATCCAGGCGTTCAGCGCCAGCCACGAGCCCAGCCCCTGGATGGGCGACCGGCAGACCTTCCAGGTGATGCCGTCCGCCGCCTCCGGCACACCGGCCACGGGACGTGAGGCCCGGGAGCTCGCCTTCAAGCACGAGAACGAAACAGCACGCCCGTACTACTACGGCGTGCGCTTCGAGAACGGCCTCAAAGCGGAGATGACGCCCACCGACCACGCGGCGGCCCTCCGCTTCACCTATCCCGGCGACGACGCGAGCGTGCTCTTCGACAACGTCACCGACCAGGCCGGTCTGACCCTCGACAAGGAGAACGGGACGTTCACCGGCTACTCGGACGTCAAGTCCGGACTCTCGACGGGGGCGACACGGCTCTTCGTGTACGGGACCTTCGACGCGCCCGTGACCGACGGGAGCTCGTCGGGGGTCAAGGGCCATCTGCGCTTCGACGCGGGCTCCGACCGCACCGTGACTCTCCGACTGGCGACCTCCCTTATCAGCGTCGACCAGGCCAAGGACAATCTCCGCCAGGAGATCCCCGACGGCACGTCCTTCGACACGGTCAAGTCCCGCGCCCAGAAGCAGTGGGACCGGATCCTCGGCAAGGTCGAGGTGGAAGGCGCGACGCCGGACCAGCTGACGACGCTGTACTCCAGCCTCTACCGGCTGTACCTGTACCCCAACTCCGGCTTCGAGAAGGTCGGTTCGAAGTACCAGTACGCCTCGCCCTTCTCGCCGATGCCCGGCCCGGACACCCCGACGCACACCGGGGCGAAGATCGTCGACGGCAAGGTGTACGTCAACAACGGCTTCTGGGACACGTATCGGACGACCTGGCCGGCGTACTCGCTGCTGACACCAGGTCAGGCGGGCGACATGGTCGACGGTTTCGTACAGCACTACAAGGACGGCGGCTGGACCTCGCGCTGGTCCTCGCCCGGGTACGCGGACCTGATGACCGGCACCTCCTCGGACGTGGCGTTCGCCGACGCGTACGTCAAGGGCGTCGACTTCGACGCCAAGTCGGCGTACGAGGCGGCCGTGAAGAACGCGACGGTCGTCCCGCCGTCCTCCGGGGTCGGCCGCAAGGGGATGGGTACCTCGCCGTTCCTGGGCTATACGAGCACGGACACGCACGAGGGCCTGTCGTGGGCGCTGGAGGGCTACCTCAACGACTACGGCATCGCGAAGATGGGCCAGGCCCTCTACAAGAAGACGGGCGAGACCCGCTACAAGGAGGAGTCGGAGTACTTCCTCGACCGGGCCCAGGACTACGTCAACCTCTTCGATGACAAAGCCGGTTTCTTCCAGGGCCGCGACGAGAAGGGCGACTGGCGGGTCGAGTCCGCCAAGTACGACCCGCGCGTGTGGGGTTACGACTACACCGAGACGAACGGCTGGGGTTACGCCTTCACCGCACCCCAGGATTCGCGCGGCCTCGCGAACCTCTACGGCGGCCGTTCCGGCCTGGCCGAGAAGCTCGACGAGTACTTCGCCACGCCCGAGACGGCGTCGCCCGAGTTCGTCGGCTCGTACGGCGGCGTGATCCATGAGATGACCGAGGCCCGAGACGTACGTATGGGCATGTACGGCCACTCCAACCAGGTGGCCCACCACGTGAACTACATGTACGACGCGGCCGGCCAGCCCTGGAAGACCCAGAAGAACGTCCGCGAGGTCCTGTCGCGCCTCTACACCGGCAGCGAGATCGGCCAGGGCTACCACGGCGACGAGGACAACGGCGAGCAGTCGGCCTGGTTCCTGTTCTCCGCGCTGGGCTTCTATCCGCTGGTGATGGGCAGTGGTGAGTACGCCATCGGGTCACCCCTGTTCACCAAGGCGACGGTGCATCTGGAGAACGGCAAGGACCTGGTGGTCAAGGCGCCGAAGAACAGCGCGAAGAACGTGTACGTACAGGGGTTGAAGGTCAACGGCCGTACGTGGACGTCGACTTCACTCCCCCACTCGCTGATCTCCCGCGGCGGGGTTCTCGACTTCGACATGGGGTCGAAGCCGTCGTCGTGGGGGACGGGGAAGAAGGCGGCGCCGCCGTCGATCACGGATGACGACAAGGTGCCGTCGCCGCGGGCCGATGTCATCGAGGGCGAAGGGGCGTTGTTCGACAACACGTCGGCGACGGGCGGTTCTGCGGCCTCCATCGATCTCCCAATCGCCAAGGGGGCGAAGGCAGTTCAGTACACGCTGACGTCTTCGGATCGGGCAAAGGCTCCGAAGGGCTGGGTTCTGCAGGGCTCGTCCGACGGCAGCACCTGGAAGGACCTCGACAAACGCTCCGGCGAGTCCTTCGCCTGGGACAAGCAGACGCGCGCGTTCTCGGTCGCCAAGACGGGGACGTACGAGCGCTACCGGCTGGTCCTCGACGAGGAGGCGACCCTGGCGGAGGTGGAGCTGCTGGCCTGAGGCTCGCCGGTCCAATCCCCCCACGGGAAGGGCGGGCGCGGAGAAGGTCTCCGCGCCCGCCGCGCGTCAACGGTGCGCCGTGGCCGTCTCACTTCGGGTGACGCTAACTTCGTACACAAGACCACGACGCACACCGGCGTCCACACTCTTGGCCATGGGAGCAGTGATGACCACACCCGGGCAGGGACGGGCCACAGAGGACACCTGGATGTTCCCGCCGGCAGACGGCTGGACCTTCGACCAGGTCAAGCACTTGGAGCTGCCTTTCGACTGGGAACTCGTGGATGGAGTGATCGTGGCGCGTGGACAGACCAGGTTCTGGCACAACCGTGTCCGGGACAGGATCTCCGACGCCCAGGAAGCAGCGAGTATCGAGCCGTACTCAGTCGTGACCAAGCAGTGCGTGATGTTCGACGACCGGAACACCCCCAAACCCGATGTGATCGTCTTCGATCCCCGGAAGCTGGACTTCTTCCAGCTGGAGTGTGTCCCGGCCGAGAAGGTCGCCCTCGTGGTCGAGGTTGTCTCCCCCGGATCCCGCCAGGACGACCGGGTGCGCAAGCCCGCGCTCTTCGCCGAGGCCAAGGTGCCCTGCTACTGGCGCGTGGAGCTGGACCGGGACCAGCGGCTCGCGGTTCACGAGTACTGGCTCAACGCGGACACGCGCTCGTACTTCCCCGCTCCCATGCACCCGGTGCACCACGGCAAGCTGATCACCGAGGTGCCGTTCCCGGTCGAGATCGATCTCGAAGCGCTCGTCGGATTCTGATCCCGCGTGCGGCTGACGGACCCGGCGAGGTACCTCCCCGGGTCCGTCACGAGCGAGGTCAACCCACCCGGCAGGGATACGTCGTCGCCGGATCACCCCCGGAGCCCTCGACCGTGTACCCGAACGTCGTGCTCTCCCCCGGATCCAGCGAGCCGTTCCAGCCGGCGTTGTGGACCATCACGTTCTGCCCGGTGTAGGTCGCGCTGCCGCTCCACAGGCTCTCGACCTTCTGACCGCTCGGCAGCGTCCAGTCGACCATCCAGCCGAGCATCGAGACGTCGCCGGAGTTGGTGACGGTCACCTCGGACTGGTAGCCGCCGTTCCAGCTGCCCGTCGTCTTGCGGGTGGCCGTGCAGGTGCCCTGCACCGGCTCGGTGGGGTTGCCCGGCTCGCGGATGCCCGTGACCTCGCCGTTTCCGCCGTCGAAGACGACGTCGGAGCAGGAGTAGAAGGTCTCCTGGCTGTCGGAGCGCTGCCAGACCATGTAGATGATGTGACGTCCGTCCTTGCCCTCCGGAAGCTTGCCGGACCAGGAGTAGTTGGCCTCGACCGTGCCCGGGGAGCCGTTGAGCGGCGGGTGGTCGACACTCAGGAACGGCCGTTCCTCCATGTCGTTCCAGGTGAGCGGCTTGGTCGGGTCGAAGCCGTCCTTGGTGATGTACACGTAGAACCAACCCGGGTGCGCGGCCCACGCGTTGTACGAGAAGTCGACGGTCGCGCCCGAGGCCAGATGCGTCAACGGCCAGTCGCTGCTCGGGGTGTTGAAGCCGGTGAAGTTGGTGTTGCCGCCGCTGCACAGCTCGCCGTCGGGCACGAAGCCGCGGGTGCGGCCGGCGCCGTCGGAGCGCAGTACGGAGAACCAGTTGTAGAACGGCGTCGTACCGCTGACCTGCTGCGCCGCCTTGCAGGCCGGGTTCACGGGTTTGATCTCGCCGGTGTCGGTCAGGCCGTCCTGCCAGCACAGGAAGGTACGGCTGCCGGGTTTCATCGGGGTGCCGTGGGCCTCCGCCTCGCCGCCGGACGCGACCACGAGGCCGAGTGCGGGGACGGTGACGACGAGGGCGAGCAGCACAAGCAGCCATGCTCTGAGGCGAGTTGATGCCGCCAATGGCAGTAATCGAGGACTTTGAGGATTCATGACGACGTACGTCCCTTCGCGCTGCGGATGTGGGGGCGCTGCGGTTCTGTGAGGACGTGCGGGCGAGGTGGGAGAGCCCCGGTGGTTCGGGCAGGTTCCGGTCTGCCTCTCCACGCATTTGATGGGAGCGCTCCCACCTCACTCAGGGGGAAGATAGCGCCGCGCGTGCGGCTTGTAAACGCCTGGCGCACAAGCTGCCGCGGCTGCCGTACGACAAAGGGCCGCACCCCCGTCACCAGGGATGCGGCCCTCAACTGCCGTACCGAACCGCTTACTTGCGGATGAGGTTGCGCAGCACGTACTGCATGATCCCGCCGTTGCGGTAGTAGTCCGCCTCGCCGGGGGTGTCGATGCGGACGACCGCGTCGAACTCGACGCCGGTGTCCGTGGTGACCTTGACCGTGCGGGGCGTGCGGCCCTCGTTCAGTTCGGTGACGCCGGTGAAGGAGAAGGTCTCCTCGCCGGTCAGGCCCAGGGACTCGGCCGTGGCGCCCTCCGGGAACTGGAGCGGGAGTACGCCCATGCCGATGAGGTTCGAGCGGTGGATGCGCTCGTACGACTCGGCGATGACGGCCTTGACGCCCAGCAGCGCCGTGCCCTTGGCCGCCCAGTCACGCGACGAACCCGAGCCGTACTCCTTGCCGGCCAGGACGACCAGCGGGGTGCCCTGCTCGATGTAGTGGCGCGAGGCGTCGTAGATGAAGGAGACGGGGGCGTCCGGCTGGGTGAAGTCGCGGGTGTAGCCGCCCTCGGTGCCCGGCGCGATCTGGTTGCGCAGACGGATGTTGGCGAACGTACCGCGGATCATGACCTCGTGGTTGCCGCGGCGGGAACCGTACGAGTTGAAGTCGCGGCGCTCGACGCCGTGCTCCGTGAGGTACTTGCCCGCCGGGGTGTCGGCCTTGATCGCGCCGGCCGGGGAGATGTGGTCGGTGGTGACCGAGTCGCCCAGCTTGGCGAGGACGCGGGCGCCGGTGATCTCCTGGACCGGCTCCGGGTCCATGCCCATGCCCTCGAAGTACGGAGGCTTGCGGACGTACGTCGACTGCGGGTCCCACTCGAAGGTGTTGCCGGTCGGGATCGGCAGCGCCTGCCACTGGGCGTCGCCCGCGAAGACGTCGGCGTAGGACTTGTTGAACATGTCCTCGCCGATGGCGTTCGCCACGACGTCGTTGACCTCGGCCTCGGTGGGCCAGATGTCTTCCAGGTATACGGGCTTGCCGTCCTGGTCGGTGCCCAGCGCGTCCTTGGTGATGTTCACCTTCATGGAGCCCGCGATGGCGTACGCGACGACCAGCGGCGGGGACGCCAGGTAGTTCATCTTGACGTCGGGGTTGATCCGGCCCTCGAAGTTGCGGTTGCCGGAGAGCACCGAAGTGACCGCCAGGTCGTGCTCGTTGACCGCCTTGGAGACCTCCTCCGGCAGCGGGCCGGAGTTGCCGATGCAGGTGGTGCAGCCGTAGCCGACGAGGTTGAAGCCGACCTTGTCGAGGTAGGGGGTGAGCCCCGCCTTGTCGAAGTAGTCGGTGACGACCTTGGAGCCGGGGGCGAGCGTGGTCTTGACCCAGGGCTTGCGCGTCAGGCCCTTCTCGACCGCCTTCTTGGCCACCAGCGCGGCGGCGACCATGACGTACGGGTTCGAGGTGTTGGTGCAGGAGGTGATGGCCGCGACCGTCACGGCACCGTGGTCGATCTCGTAGGTCGAGCCATCGGGGGCGGTGACGGTGGTCGGGTTGGACGGGGCGCCGTTCGGGGCGACGGCCGGGGCGTCGGAGGCCGGGAAGGATTCCTGGCCCGCCTCGTCCACGCTGTCCACGTAGTTACGGACGTCGGTCTTGAACTGCTCGGCCGCGTTCGCGAGGACGATACGGTCCTGCGGGCGCTTCGGGCCGGCGATCGACGGGACGACCGTGGAGAGGTCGAGCTCCAGCTTCTCGGAGAAGTCGGGCTCGGCGGCCGGGTCGAGCCAGAGGCCCTGCTCCTTGGCGTACGCCTCGACGAGCGCGAGCTGCTGCTGCGAACGGCCGGTCAGCTTCAGGTACTTGATGGTCTCGTCGTCGATCGGGAAGATCGCGGCGGTGGAGCCGAACTCCGGCGACATGTTGCCGATGGTGGCGCGGTTCGCGAGGGAGGTGGCGGCGACGCCCTCTCCGTAGAACTCGACGAACTTGCCGACGACGCCGTGCTTGCGGAGCATCTCGGTGATGGTCAGCACGAGGTCGGTGGCGGTGGTGCCGGGCTTGAGCTCGCCGGTCAGCTTGAAGCCGACGACGCGCGGGATGAGCATCGAGACGGGCTGGCCGAGCATCGCGGCCTCGGCCTCGATACCGCCGACGCCCCAGCCAAGGACGCCGAGGCCATTCACCATCGTGGTGTGCGAGTCGGTGCCGACGAGGGTGTCGGGGTAGGCCTGGCCGTTCCGGACCATGACCGTACGGGACAGATGCTCGATGTTGACCTGGTGGACGATGCCGGTGCCGGGCGGGACGACCTTGAACTCGTCGAAGGCGGTCTGGCCCCAGCGCAGGAACTGGTAGCGCTCGCGGTTGCGGCCGTACTCCAGCTCGACGTTCTGCGCGAAGGCCTCGTTGGTGCCGAACTTGTCGGCGATGACGGAGTGGTCGATGACCAGCTCGGCCGGGGCGAGGGGGTTGATCTTCGCGGCGTCGCCGCCGAGCTCCTTGACGGCCTCACGCATGGTCGCGAGGTCCACGACACAGGGCACACCGGTGAAGTCCTGCATGATCACACGGGCGGGGGTGAACTGGATCTCCTGGCTGGGCTGGGCCTGCGAATCCCAGCCGCCCAGGGCCCGGATGTGGTCGGCGGTGATGTTCGCGCCGTCCTCGGTCCGGAGCAGGTTCTCCAGCAGCACCTTCAGGCTGTACGGAAGGCGAGCCGAGCCTTCCACCTTGTCCAGCCGGAAGATCTCGTACGACTCGTCGCCCACGTTCAGTGTGGCGCGGGCGTCGAAGCTGTTCGCCGACACGACAGTCTCCTTCATTGATGTGCGCGTACCACCGCATCCTGCCGCCACGCCGGTTGGCCGATCAGCTAAGGTAAGGCTAAGTTAGGTGACCCTTACCGGTCCTTGCGGCCGAGGTACGCCTCGGCAGATATCTCGATGTCGAGATAACTCTAGTACATGACCGCTGTTCGGTCATGCCCGGTGCCCGTGTCCCGTCTCAGGTATGCCCGGGCAGTCTCAGTCGATCGTGGGCAGAGCTACCGAGGCAGCCTCAGCCTGGCTGGAGCATTGCCCCCCGACTACCTCGGAAGTGCTGAGACTGTGCCAGCCGCTGAGCTGGCGTCCGGGAGGGAGGACGGGGGAGGTGGCTGGAGGTCAGTTGAGGACGGTAATCACCCAGCAGGCGCGGACAGTTGGTCGCGAATACGTCTTACTGTTCAGAAATGACCTGGATACCACTGCTTGCGGCACTTGTCGGCGCCGTGATCGCCATGGGATCGGCACTGCTGGTGGAGCGCCGGAAGACACAACGAGAGACAACGGCCGAGTGGCACAGAACACGACGGGAGCTCTATACGAGGTTCCTCGCAGCCCACGCTCAGGCCGGCAGCGACCTGCGCAACATTGCAGCCACACCCGACCTTGAGGCGAGTGAGAGGTACCGGCAAACACGCGCGGCCTACACGCACTGCTACGCGTCCCGTCACGAGTTAGAACTCGTCGCCCCGCGCACTGTCGTCGGGCCAGCCGAGGAATGCAGCCGGGCAGTCCGAATGATGCGCGACGCCGTCAGCGCGGGAGCGCGTATCGACAGCGATCAGTTCGAGGAACTGACGCGCAGGTACCTGGATCTGCGCCTGGAGACCCGGGACGCCATGCGTTCAGACATCTGGCATGGCAGGTGATGGCTCCGGCAGGGGCAGCGGATTCATGGCAGTGCCCAGGATCGTTTGGGACAACGCCCGGTACCTGTCTCAAGCGATCGCGGGCACCCCAGGTCAGGGCCTCGGTCTACCCACGATCGTTTGAGACAGGACACCCGTGATCGGTGGCGGTGCTGTCGGAGGCCAGGGCGACTCTGCCCGTTGCGACGACGAGGGCGCCGAGTCCAGCGCTTGCCGCCGCGGCGAGGAGGGCCAGCCAGGCACCGACGTTCTGCGCCAGTAGTCCTGCGACGACGCTCCCTGCGGCGACGCCGAGTTCCTCTCCCGCGACCATCCACATCATGGATGCGACTGCTGTGTGTTGTGACGCATGGACGTCCAGCAGTTCGAACAGGCAGATCGTCATGGGCGCGAGCGCGGCGCCTGTGCTCAGGAGAAGGATCACCAAGGGCAGCGGTGTCGAGACGGCGGCCAAGAGGGCCAGGGAGAGTGCGAGCCAGGCGAAGGTGGTGAGGTAGCCGGTGGCCGGCGAAGCCGCCCGGCGACGGGTGCCGAATCGCGCGCCGACGAGTGCGCTGCCCAGGGCAAGGCAAGCGAACAGCCAGCCCGAGTCGGCTACTGACCCGCTTTCAGCGGCTCGGGCGGGAAGGCCGACGGTCAGCGCCCCCAGAAACAGGCCCGCGCATGCGTTGGCGGCGAGCAGAAGGCGAAGGGCCGGGGAGGCCGGGACGCCGCCGGTGCGTGATGCCGCCGGAGGGCGACGGGTTGGCGGGTGGGAGATCACCAGGCAGGTGCTGGCCGTCAGGAGTGCCGCTGCGGTGATCACGCCCAGGCGTGGTGAGTGGACGGCGGATGCGGCCGCGACGAGTGGTCCGCAGATCTTGGTCACTTCTGTGAGGACCGCGTCGAGGGCGTAGGCGCTGTGCACCAGGTCCTTGGGTGCCGCTTGTGCCCACAGGGGGCGGATGCTGGCCACGATGGGCGGGGCGGCGGCGCCGGTGAGTGCGCCGAAGCAGATCAGTTGCGTGGTTCCCGCCGCGGTGGCCAGGCCTGCGGCGGCCAGGGCGGTGATCAGGGTCAGGGCGACGAGAGGCAGGCGTTGGCCGTAGCGGTCGACGAGGCGTCCGCGCAGCGGTCCTGTCACGGTGCCACCCATGCCCCAGGCGCCGGCAACGGCCCCGGCGTCCAGGAAGGACCCGGAGGAGCCGTGTCCGAGCAGCACGGTGGCCAGCGGGAAAACGGCGAAGCCGAGTTTGCCGGTGGCGGTGGCAGCAGTCAGCCGGCGAGCCGCCCCGTATCGCAGCAGGTCCACGTAGACACGCATCACAGCACGCTCGCATGGGCCTGTCTGCCTGCTGAAGTTCCGGTTCCGCCATTGCCGTGGTCAAGGCTTTCCCCAACCCGGCGCTGCCGGGCTTCCGCGGCCCTTGCCGACGAGTCGGCAGCGGTACACGCTGTCCGCTCCCGAGTGTTCACCGAACAGGCAGACGGTTCCGTAGCCCTCTTGCTCTAGCAAGTAATAAGCAACAAGCTATTCGGGTCCTTACTGTCTGCCACGGATGCGGAGTCAGCCGTGCCCCAACTGCTGCCGGATACCGGACCGCAACGCGTCTTAGCCGCATCGAACTTCGGCCACACCGTGCACCGCATGCGCCCATGGTCGGGGGCCGGGCCGCGATGAACCAGGGCCCTGGGACCGTCAAGTCGATCGCGACGAGACGTATCGTCTTGCCAAGCGCTCCGTCATGCCGTACGGTCCTCCGCATGGGTTCCCTGTGAGAAAGCCGGCGCCGACGGCGTAGAGCACCGCTCCGCCGTCGCCGCGCCCCGTCGTGCCCTCTCATCCACCCGATCCGGCCCGGGACAAAGCCCGCGGCCAGGAGGGAACCGCTCATGCGCGGCTCACAACTCACCCTTCACCACGTCTCCAAGCGCTATCCCGGCCGCACCGTGCTCGACCAGGTCTCCTTCACTCTGAAGCCGGGCGAGAAGGCCGGGCTCATCGGTGACAACGGCTCCGGCAAGTCCACCCTCCTGCGGCTCATCGCGGGCCAGGAACGCCCGGACAGCGGCGAGTTGACCGTGACCGCCGCCGACGGCATCGGCTATCTGCCGCAGACCATCCCGCTGCCCCCGACCGCCACCGTCCAGGACGCCGTCGACCTGGCCCTCGCGGACCTGCGCGGACTGGAGGCGGAGCTACGCCGGGCCGAGCAGACGCTCGGCGACGGCGCGGACCCGGCGGCACTCGCCGTGTACGCCGCCCTCCTCGAGCGCTACGAGGCGCGCGACGGCTACGACGCCGACCACCGCGTCGACCTCGCCCTGCACCATCTCGGCCTGCCAGCCCTCCCCCGCGACCGACGACTCGGCACGCTCTCCGGCGGCGAGCGTTCCCGGCTGGCCCTGGCCGCTGTCCTCGCCGGCCGCCCGGAGCTGCTGCTCCTGGACGAGCCGACGAACGACCTGGACGACCGCGCCGTGGAGTGGCTGGAGGCGCAGCTGCGGGCCCACCGCGGCACCGTGCTCGCGGTCACCCACGACCGCGTCTTCCTGGAGCGCCTGACCTCCACGGTCCTGGAGGCCGAGGCGGGAAAGGTCACCCGGTACGGAGACGGCTACGCCGGCTACCGCACCGCCAAGGCCGCGGAACGCCGCGGCCGGCTCCAGGAGTACGAGGACTGGCGGGCCGAGCTGGCCCGCAACGAGCGGCTGGCCGTCGGCCATGCGGTCCGCCTCGACCGCATCCCGCGCAAGGCCGCGCTGGCCAACTTCGGCCATGGCGGCTTCCGGGCCCGCGGCCGGGCGCACGGTGTGATGGCCCGGATCCGCAACGCCCGCGAGCGGGTCGACCGGCTGACGGCGAACCCGGTGGCGCCGCCACCGGAGCCGCTGGCCTTCACCGCGCGCGTCGGGACCGCGAGGGACGGCGCAGCCGCCTCGGCGGCGGAGCTCCCCTCGGTACAGCTGTCGGACGTACGCGTAGGAGACCGCCTCCGCCTGGGCTCCCTCACCCTCGGCCGCTCCGGCCGGCTGCTGGTCACCGGCCCCAACGGCGCGGGCAAGACCACGCTGCTGAAGCTGCTCGCGGGTGAATTGCGGCCCGACGAGGGGTCGGTGGAGGTACCGGGCCGGGTGGGCCATCTGCGCCAGGACGAGACGCCGTGGCCGCCGGGCCTGACGGTGGCGGAGGCGTTCGCGCTGGGCCGCGTGGGCTCGGCCGACGAGCACGCGGACGCCCTGCTGACCCTCGGCCTCTTCCGCCCGGTGGAGCTCCGGCTGCGTATCGGCGAGCTGTCGTACGGCCAGCGCCGCCGCGTGGACTTGGCACGGCTGGTCTCGGAGCCCGCGGACCTCCTGCTGCTCGACGAGCCGACGAACCACCTGTCCCCGGCGCTGGTCGAGGAACTGGAGGCGGCGCTGACCGACTACCCGGGCGCGATCGTCCTGGTCACGCATGATCGCGCGCTGCGGAAGCGGTTCCGGGGCGCGCATCTGGATCTGCCGGAGGGGGCTGGGGTCCGCTTGGGATAACGGCCAGGCAGTGAGACTCCCGCGGCCACAGCCCCGCGCCCCTTCGTTGACGCGCCCCTTCGTCGAAGGGGCGCGGGGCCGCACCGGACCTCCGCGAGCAGCCGATGGCCGTGCGGTGCGGCGTGCCGTCCCTGATCCCGGGTACCCATCCGGGGACGAAAGGAGGCAGTCATGCCCCTCACGTTCCGCAAGAGTTTCCGGATCCTGCCGGGGGTGCGGTTGAACATCAACCGCCGCTCCTGGTCCATCACCACGGGCGGGCGGCACGGGCCTCGGCACACGCGCAGCAGCACCGGGCGGCGGACCACGTCGTTCGATCTGCCCGGGCCCTTCGGGTGGCGCAGGACACACACCGCGACCCGGCGTCGTCGCGGTGCCGACCTCACCAGGCGTCTTCGCGGCCGGGCCTGAGGGTCCGTCACTCGAATGGACCCCCCGGGAAGGTGACATCTCATATCCGAGATAGCCTTCCGGCATGGCAGACGACTACCTCGTACGCATCGGCAAGCTCATCCGTGACGCCCGTCAGCACCGTGGCTGGACACAGACACAGCTGGCCGTCGCGCTCAGTACCAGTCAGAGCGCCGTGAACCGCATCGAACGCGGGAACCAGAACATCAGCCTTGAGATGATCGCCCGCATCGGTGAAGCCCTGGACAGCGAGATCGTCTCGCTCGGGTACGCGGGTCCGATGCATCTACGAGTGGTCGGCGGCCGTCGGCTCTCCGGCTCCATCGACGTGAAGACCAGCAAGAACGCGTGCGTGGCGCTGCTGTGCGCGACCCTCCTGAACAAGGGGCGCACGGTGCTGCGCCGGGTGGCCCGCATCGAGGAGGTGTACCGCCTTCTCGAGGTGCTCGGCTCCATCGGCGTACGCACCCGGTGGATCAACGACGGGGTGGACCTGGAGATCGTGCCCCCGGCGGACCTGGACCTGGGCACCATCGACGCGGAGGCGGCCCGCCGTACGCGCTCGATCATCATGTTCCTCGGCCCGCTGCTGCACCGTATGGACCAGTTCAAGCTGCCGTACGCGGGCGGTTGCGACCTAGGTACCCGGACGATCGAGCCGCACATGATCGCGCTGCGCCGGTTCGGCCTGGACATCACCGCCACCGAAGGGCTGTACCACGCGCAGGTGGACCGGTCCGTCACACCCGGCCGGCCGATCGTGCTGACCGAGCGCGGGGACACGGTCACCGAGAACGCGCTGCTCGCCGCCGCGCGCCACGACGGCGTGACCGTCATCCGCAACGCCTCGTCCAATTACATGGTCCAGGACCTGTGCTTCTTCCTGGAGGCCTTGGGCGTACGGGTGGAAGGCATCGGTACGACGACGCTGACCGTGCACGGTGTGCCGACCATCGACGTGGACGTGGACTACTCGCCCTCGGAGGACCCGGTCGAGGCGATGAGCCTGCTGGCCGCCGCCGTCGTGACCGAGTCGGAGCTGACGGTGCGTCGAGTGCCGATCGAGTTCCTGGAGATCGAGCTTGCGGTCCTGGAGGAGATGGGCCTCGATCACGACCGTACGCCGGAGTACTTCGCGGACAACGGCCGTACGCGGCTGGTCGATCTGCGGGTCCGCCCCTCCAAATTGGAGGCGCCGATCGACAAGATCCACCCGATGCCGTTCCCCGGCCTGAACATCGACAACGTCCCCTTCTTCGCGGCCATCGCGGCCTCCGCGCAGGGCAAGACGCTGATCCACGACTGGGTCTACGACAACCGCGCGATCTACCTGACGGATCTGAACCGTCTGGGCGGGCGTCTCCAACTCCTCGACCCGCACCGGGTGTTGGTCGAGGGCCCGACCCGCTGGCGCGCGGCCGAGATGATGTGCCCGCCCGCGCTGCGCCCCGCCGTGGTCGTCCTGCTGGCGATGATGGCGGCCGAGGGCACGTCGGTGCTGCGGAATGTGTACGTCATCAACCGGGGGTACGAGGATCTGGCGGAGCGGCTCAACACGGTGGGGGCGCAGATCGAGATCTTCCGGGATATCTGAGGGGACTTCTCAGTACGGCTCAGTCGTCAGTCGTCCTGGTCCGCCATCCGCTGGGCCCGTGTCCCGCCCGGGGTGCAGGTGATGTCGTACGCGAGGTCGTCGGCGTCGTCGGCGCTGGGCTCCGCCTCCAGGCGGGTCACCGGGGCGGGGCCGCGCTCCACGTCCTCGTCGAAGGCGTAGCCGTCGGCCGGGCTCCAGGAGACGAGGTACACCGTCCCGTCGGGTCGGCACTCGACCGTTGCGGTGCCGCCGGTGAAGCGGACGGTTTCCGTCTGGCTGGTGGGGGACGCGCTTGGCGAGGACGGGAGCGGCGAGGTGTGGGTGGCGGGGGCCTGGGAGTCGTGTGGTGCGCTGTCGGAGTTGGAGGAGCTCGGCGCGGGGGCGGCGGAGGCCTGCGGCGTCTGTTCCGCCAGGGCGCGCCGTACCGCCGCGTCGTCCAGGGCACGTCCGTGTGCGGGCGGGCCCTCGTCGGCGCTCGCCAGTTGCCAGGCGCCCAGTCCGCCCGCGCCCGTGCCGATGGCGACCCAGGCCGCGGTCACCAGGGCGCTGCGCCACTTCACCGGACCACCTCATCGTGTCGTCAGGACTCGCCCTCACCAGGAGGACGCACCGGGCTCGTACGGAGCCGCCCCCGCACCGTCTCGCAGAAAGACCCTCGCGCACCCTTCCCTAACGCCCGGTTAAGACACGTACAAAGGAACACCCCCGCGAGGCCGGGCTGTTCACCCGAAATACATCTTGCATCAACTCCCTGGCTACCGTGTCCGCATGGCTCATCTACTGGTCGTGGAGGACGACCCCGCCCTGCGCGGTGCGCTGGTGCGTGCTCTGCGGGACCGGGGGCACGCGGTGGCGACGGCACCCAGTGGGATGGCGGGGCTCGACGCGGCGGTGACCAGCCCGCCGGACCTGGTCGTGCTGGACCTGGCGTTGCCGGATGTGGACGGCGGGCAGGTGCTGCGGATGCTGCGGGCCGTCAGTGACGTACCGGTGATCGTGGCGACCGCGCGGGACGAGGAGCCGGAGATGGTCGCGTTGCTGGAAGGCGGCGCCGACGACTACATCGTGAAGCCGTTCGGGGCGGCCCAGCTCGACGCGCGGATCAAGGCGGTACTGCGGCGACTGGGCCCGGTCGAGCAGGAGGAGCCGCTGCGGGTCGGCGGACTCGTCGTGGACCCTGCCGCCCGTGAGGTCACCCTCGACGGGCGGGCGCTGGACCTTACTCCCCGGGAGTTCGACCTGCTGGCCCACCTGACCCGCCGTGCCGGCCAGGTCGTCCCCCGCCGCGAACTGCTCGCCGAGGTCTGGCAGCAGCCGCTCGGCGGCACCGACAAGACGGTCGACGTCCATCTGTCCTGGCTGCGGCGGAAGTTGGGGGAGACGGCTCAGGCGCCGCGCTATCTGCATACGGTCCGCACGGTGGGAGTGAAGCTGATGGCCCCCGGGCCGGGCAGTGGGCCTGACGGCGCCGGCCAGCCCGGCCTGCCCCATGGGTCCGACGAGGAGGGCGGGTCGTAGTGCGGCGCCGCCTCCTGCTGCTGACCGGGGCCACCACCGCCCTCGTACTGGCAGCCCTGCTGGTGCCCCTCACCCTGCTCACGCGGACGCACGCCGCCGACCGCGCCACCGCGGAGGCGACCGCGCGGGCGCAGTGGATGGCGTCGGCGGTGGGGCCCGTACTGGCAGACGGCGCACAGGGATCCGCGGCCGCCGAGCAGACGGAGCATATGGAACAGATGGAACAGATCGCGCGGAGCGTCAACGGGCCCGGTCTGCCCAAGGCGTCGCTGATCCTCGCCGACGGCACGGTCGTCGGTGCTCCCGCCGAGGTCACGGACGCGGTCAGACTCGCGCGCACGGGGCGGGCGTTCACCTACGAGCCGCCGGACGGCGGGCGGGTCGTGCTGGTCCCGGTGCACGGGGCCGCGGACGGCACCGCGGTGGTGCACGTGGCCCTGAGCCAGGGGCAGTTGCACGACGGCGTCTTCACATCATGGCTGGTCCTGGCGGGGATCGGTGCCGGCCTCGTCCTGCTCGGGCTCGTGCTCGCCGACCGGTTGGGCGCACGGCTTGTGGGCGCGACGCGGTCGCTGGCCGGGACGGCGGACCGGCTGGCCGCGGGTGACCTGACGGCCCGTGCGGAACCGGCGGGCCCGCCCGAACTCCGCCTGATCGCCAGCCAGTTGAACAAGCTGGCCGCCCGCATCGACGAACTCCTCGCCGCCGAGCGCGAGAACGCCGCCGATCTCGCCCACCGCCTGCGCACCCCCGTCGCCGCCCTCCGGCTGGACGCCGAGACCCTGCGCGACCCCGCCGAGGCCGAGCGCATCGCGGCGGGCGTGGCCGCGCTGGAGCACAGCGTGGACGAGGTCATCCGCCGGGCGCGACGCCCCTTGCGCGAGTCCGAGCCCATCGCCGACCTGTCGGCCGTCACGCGTGAACGGACCGCGTTCTGGCTGCCGTTGGCCGAGGACCAGGACCGCGCCGTCGAGGTCGACGCCCCATCCGGCTCGCTCCGGGTCCCCGTACCGCCCGACGAACTCACCGCCGCGCTCGACGCGTTGATCGGCAACGTGCTGGACCACACCCCCCAGGGCACCGGCTTCCGCGTCACGGTCCGCACGACCGGCGAGGCCGCCGAGCTCCTCGTGGAGGACGAGGGGCCCGGCTTCCCGGACCACGGCGCCGGTCCCCATCCCACCGCCCGCGGAACCAGCGGCGTCGGCTCCACCGGCCTCGGCCTGGACATCGCGCGCCGCACGGCGGAGGAGGCGGGCGGCACGTTCACGGCGGACAACTCACCCGGGGCGAGGGTGACGCTCTCGTTCCAGACGGCCATCGACTGACCCACCAGCTCCGAGGCCGCCGCTGCCCCCTACGGAAACACCCTCCGCACCGCCCGCACCCACGCGTTCGCCCCCAACTCCGGCCGTACGGCGGCCAGTCCCGCGCTGTACTTGGTGAACCCGGCAGGACGCACCCCGTACCCGTGCAGCATCCGGTCCGCCTCCGTCAGATGCCCCCGTGTCTTCGTCTCGACCAGCACCAGCGCACCGTCCGCGACGGCTCCCCCGCCCGTGGCCTCGTCCCGCACGACCAGCCCCGCGTCACAGGTCACCCGCTGCCCGTCGGCAACGAACGTGACGCGCCGGTAGTCCGTGCGCAAGGCGGGCACGAGGCCGTGCGGGGCGTCGAGCGTGCCGTACGACTCCTGGAGCACTTCGGCCAGGAACCGGCGCCGGGCCCCGTCCAGCGGGCGGTCGCCCCCGGACATCCGCTGCCGGTGCTTCACCGTCTCGCCCCGCCCACTCTTGAGCTTGACCTCGAACTGCCGCTCCCCGCTGTCCTCGTACACCCGCTCCCTGATCCGGAAGCGGCGCCGGCGTCCCTGCCGGTGGTCGTGGAACGTGCGCAGCTCAGGGGTGTCGTAGTACGTGGACCGGTACCGGAAGCAGCGCAGGCCGTCGATGTCGAGTACGCGGAAAACGGGGCAGCCGTCGCTCGGGCGGGGATCGGTGAGCCGGGCCGCGAAGTCCTCGAAGACCCGGACCGGCACGACGTAACTGTTGTCGTGGCGGGCCAGCAGCTCGGCGCGGGCGTTGAGTTCGGCCAGCGATACCGGGTGCGCGGCGGCCGCTGCTCGCTCGACGGCGAGCAGGGCCTTTGAGGGGGTACTCACCACGGGGCGGGCTCCCTCGTCGCGGGGCGCGGCCCGGGCACTGCGGACGGGTTCGACGCGCCCGGCGCGAGGGCCGTACGGGAGGCACGGACCGTACGCGGCGCTCCGGCGCTCCCCGGCTCCCGGTACCGCACCTCCACCACGGTCAGGTCCCGCACGTAGTCCACCTCGCGCACCGTCCAGCCGTACGGTTCCCCGAGCCGGCGCCGCAGTTCGGCGCGGAGGGCGTCCTCGTCCTCGTACACCGCGTCCAGCGTGACGACCGTGCGCCGCTCACGCGCGTACAGGCGTGGGTGGTCTGCCGCGTACAGAACGAGCAGCAGCACGCACGCGAGCCCGGCGGCCACGTCCAGTCCCAGCCCAGGGAGCCCGCACAGCAGGCCGAGGACCAGGGTCGTGAAGTAGTACGCCACCTCCTGGTGCCGTACCGAGTCGGACCGCAGCCGGACGATCGACAGGACGCCGAAGAGCCCGAACCCCAGCGCCAGCCCTCCGTTGTTCCCTACGCGGCCCAGTGCGGCGACGACCGCGAACAGGGCGACGTTGAGCGCGAGATAGGCGGGCACCAGTTCGCGCCGGCGGTGCCGTGGGTGGAAGACGCCGCACGTCAGCAATGTCACGGCGATGAGATCGAGCCCGAGATGGGCGGCCAACTCTCCGAAGTTTCCTGTGCTGTTCATGACGCGAACGCTAGGGAGGAGAGGGTTAAGCGGACCGCCGTCGACGGTTAAGGCCTCGCATTCGGCTCCGGTGTGGCCGCGGCGCTCGTCCGGCCGGTGAGCGGCAGCCTCAGTTCGAACAAGGCACCTCCGCCGGGGGCGTCGGTGACGGTCAGGGTGCCTCCGTGGCGTGTGGCGATGTCCTTGGCGATGGCGAGGCCCAGGCCGGCGCCGCCGTCGTCTCGGGCTCGGGAGTCGTCGAGGCGGACGAAGCGTTCGAAGATGCGGTCGCGGTCGGCGAGCGGTACGCCCGAGCCGTCGTCGGCGACCTGGAGGACCGCCTGGCCGGCGTCCGTGCGCAGGGTGACGGCGACGCGGTCGCGGGCGTGGCGGCGGGCGTTGTCCAGGAGGTTGCCGAGGACACGGCAGATCTGGTTGCGGGAGCCGCGTACCTCCACGGACTTGACGCTCTCGAGTGTCACTCCGTGCCGGGAGGACACCCCCTCCACCACGGCCTTCGCCAGGTCGAAGCGCGCGTCCGGCGGGGGCCGCTCCCCCGCGTCCAGTCGGGCGAGCAGCAGCAGGTCGGCGGCGAGGCTCTGCAGTCGTACGGTGTCCTCGACGGCCCCGTCCAGGTCCAGCAACTCCGGGTGTGCGGCGCCCACTTCGAGCTGGGTGCGCAGGGACGCGATGGGGCTCCGCAACTCGTGCGAGGCGTCGGCGACGAAGGCGCGCTGTCGCTCGACCGAGGTCTCCAGGGCGGCGAGGGTCTCGTTCGTCGTACGGGCCAGGCGGGCGATCTCGTCGTGGGTGTCCGGCTCGGGGACGCGCCGTGACAGGTCCTCGGAGGCCGTGATGGCGGCCATCTCGGCGCGGATGCCCTCGACCGGGCGCAGCGCCCGCCTGGTGACGACGTACGTCACCCCGCTGACCGTCAGCAGCAGCAGAGGCAGCCCTATGAGCATCGTCGTCAACGCGGTGTCGACGGCCTCCTCCTCGGTGGAGAGCGGGGCGCCCGCGTAGACGGTGAGCAGGACACCACCCGGTGTGATCACGTCGACCGCGGCGAACCGGTAGTCCGCCGTCTTCCCCTCGACGGTCGCGGTGCCCTCGCCGTACCAGGTCTCGTCGGTGATCTCCCCGGCGGAGAGCGTGTCGTTGTCCTCCGCCTCCCGGTCGCCCTCCGCCGCGTCGTCTGCGTCGTCGTTGGTCTCGGAGTTCAGCCGCTCCGAGGCGACGGCGGTCACGTTCATGGCCTCGACGTCCTCGCCGAAC
The DNA here is from genome assembly GCF_011045025.1 of Streptomyces ureilyticus. Classification (GTDB taxonomy): domain Bacteria; phylum Actinomycetota; class Actinomycetes; order Streptomycetales; family Streptomycetaceae; genus Streptomyces; species Streptomyces ureilyticus. The sequence goes on along the minus strand of NZ_JAAKZX010000030.1, from coordinate 22,333 downwards.
GCGACGGGCTTCTCGTTCCGGTCCAGGACCTCGACGGGGTTCTCGTCGCCGTCCGGCAGGTTCAGCTCGTCGTACGCGAAGCCGTTCGCCAGCGCCGAGGCGGCGTTGCGGGCCACGGAGTCGGCCTCGGCATCCGTCTTGTCGGTGAGGCTGAACCGCAGCGAGAGCAGTACCGCGGTGCCCGCGACGACCAGGGCTATGGCGACGACGACCGTCGCGGCGAGGGTGGCGCGGGCCCTCACGGAGGCGAGTCGGCGCTTCACGGGCGGGCCTCCAGTCTGGATCGCGATGGGCGCGGGTCGGGTGGGTGCATACATGCAGCTTGGCAAACCGAACCTGAAGCGGCCTTCAGGCCGCTTCAGGTTCGCTTCAGCCTCGATCGGCCAGATTGGTTCCCGCCGCAAGCAGACGAGACAGACGAGGCAAACAAGCCATCTGCAACCGGCAACACCACCCATTACTGGTTGCAACCAGTCACATCCCGGAGGAATCCCATGCAGCGCAACGTCGTAATCGCCACCATCGCGGCCGTCGCCCTGATCGGCGGCGGCACCGCGACCGCCCTCGCGGTCACGGGTGACGACGAGGCGCCGGCGAAGAAGACCGTGTCGGTGTCGAACGACGACAACGACCGCGGCGCCGCCGACGACACCGGCGACAAGGCCCAGGACGGGGCCGAGGACCAGGCCGCCCGCGACAAGGACGAGGACGCCGGGGACAAGGCCGAGAACGCCGCCGACGCGAAGGCCGGGCAGATCACCGCCGCCGACGCGATCAAGGCGGCGCTGAAGCACACGAACGGTACGGCGGTCTCGGCCGACCTGGACGACGAGGGCACGGCCCACGTGTGGGACGTCGACGTACTGACCAAGGGCGGCGCCTGGCACAGCATCCAGATCGACCCCGCCAAGGGCAAGGTCCTCGGCTCGCACACCGAGAAGGACGAGGACGGTGACGACGCCGCCGAAACGGCGCAGATCCGTGCCGCCCTGAAGGGCAGCTCCGTGACCGCCGCCGAGGCCGCCGAAGCCGCCGCCGCCAAGGGCACGGTGACCTCCGTCGGCCTCGACGAGGAGAGCAAGGACCAGGCCTGGGAGGTCGACACCACGGCCGCCGACGGCACCGGCAGCGACTGGCGCGTGAACCCCAACTCCGGCAAGGTCACCGCGGACCGCACGAACGACTGACCGAGGCCCACGAACCACCCCACAGGTAGGGGCACCCGAAACCCGGTGCCCCTACCGCCGCGTGCGGGTGTCAACGACCCTTGAGAAACTGTGAATTGTCTGTAAGGCCCGTTCAGGGAGGGGACAAAAGGGCATAGCGTGGCGGCGAGTTCGTACGGGGGAACGGGACGCCATGCCTGGACGTGTGGAGAGCCCGCTGGATCCGGCGGAAGGGCCGGTGCAGCGGTTCGCTTATGAGTTGCGCAAGCTGCGGCGGGAGGCCGGGGCGCCGACGTATCGGGACATGGCGCGCAAGGCGCCGTACGCCACGGCGACTCTGGCGCAGGCCGCCGCGGGGCGGAAGCTGCCCTCGCTGGCCGTCACCCTGGCCTACGTGGCCGCGTGCGGCGGCGATCGGCGGGAGTGGGAGCGGCGTTGGCGGGAAGCGGCGGCCCAGCGGGTGGAGTCGTACGCCGAGGACGACGGCGTTTCGCCGTATCCGGGGCTGCGGCGGTTCCAGCCGGAGGATCAGGAGCGGTTCTTCGGGCGGGAGCGGCTGACCGCGCAGCTCACGGAACTCACCTGGGCGCGTCGCCTCGTCGCCGTCGTCGGAGCCTCCGGGAGTGGGAAGTCCTCGTTGCTGCGGGCCGGGTTGATCCCGGCGTTGCGTGGCAGTACCTCGGCGGAGGAACGGCCGGCCGCGATCCGGATCTTCGCGCCCGGGCCCCGGCCCGCCCGTACGCATGGCCATCTGCTCACCGCGGACGGCTCGGGAACCGACACCGCCGACACCCCTGAAACCGCCGACACCGTCGTGGTCGTCGACCAGTTCGAAGAGGTCTTCACGCTGTGCCGCGACGCGGCCGAGCGGGCGGAGTTCGTCGAACTGCTGCTGGCCGCGCTGCGGCCCGAGCGGCGGTTGCGGGTCGTCATCGCCGTACGGGCGGACTTCTTCGGGCACTGTGCCGGGTACCCGGGGCTCGCCGAAGCGCTGCGAGCGGCCACCCTGCTGGTCGGGCCGATGACACCGCGGGAGTTGCGGGAGTCCGTGGTCAGACCGGCCGCGTCCGCGCATCTGACCGTGGAACGGGCCCTGACCGCGCGGATCGTCGAGGAGGTCAGCGGCGAGCCCGGCGCGCTGCCGCTCATGTCGCACGCACTGCTGGAGACGTGGCGCCGGCGCAGGAGCGGTCGGCTGGATCTGGAGGGGTACGAGGCCGCGGGCGGAGTGCGCGGCGCCGTCGCCCGTACGGCCGAAGAGGCCTATCAGCGGCTCCCGCCCCGGCAGGCCGAGCGCGCCCGCCGCATCCTGCTGCACCTGGTCACTCCCGACGAGGGGACGGAGGACACCCGGCGCACCGTCGACCGCGCGGAACTGGATACCGGAAACGACGACGGGGACACGGAAGCCGTACTCGAACTCCTCGTGCGAGCCCGGCTGTTGACCCTCGACGACGGCACCGTGGATGTCGCGCACGAGGCGCTGATCACCTCCTGGCCCCGGCTGCGCGGCTGGATCGAGGAGGACCGCGAGCGCCTCCTGATCCACCGGCGGCTGGCTGCCGCCGCCGCGGAGTGGGAGGCGCTCGGGCGCGACCCCGGCGCCCTGTACCGGGGCAGTCGCCTGGCCCTCGCCGAGGAGCACTTCGGGCAGGGCCGCGAGGGCGACCTCACCGAGCGGGAGGCCGCGTTCCTGACGGCGGGCCTCGCGGCGCGGGACGAGGAGCGGCGCGCGGTCCTGCGCCGGAGCCGCCGACTGCGCTCCCTGGCGATCGCCCTCGCGGTGCTGCTGGTCGCGGTGACGAGCATCGGCGTGCTGGCCCTCCAGCAGCGGCGGCAGGCCGTTACGTCCCGGCAGGACGCCGTCTCCCGTCAACTTGCCTCACAGGCACTGGAGTTGGCCGACTCCCAGCCGGGTACCGCCATGCTGCTGGCCACCGAGGCGTACCGTACGGCCCCGACCTCCGAGGCACGCGGCGCACTGCTCACCATGTCCACGCACCAGTCGTACCGGACCGACATCCCCGCGCACCCGGGTGCGGTGTCCGGTGTCGCCGTCGCCCCGGACGGCACCCTGGCCGCCGCGAGCGGTGACGAAGTGCGCCTCTGGGATCCCGACCGCGGCACCCGGCGGCCCCTCGCCAGGCTCACCGGTCACGACACCCCGCTGCGGGCCGTGGCGTTCAGTCCGGACGGGCGACTGCTGGCCACCGGCGGGAACGACGCGGACGTGGACCTCTGGGATGTGCGCCGGCGCACGAAGACGACGCTGCGCGGGCACAAGGGGCCCGTACGGAGCGTCGCGTTCAGCCCGGACGGCCGTACGGCGGCGAGCGCGGCCGACGACGGCACCGTACGGCTGTGGGACCTCGGGCGGCGGACGGCGCGGGAGACACTCACCGTTCCTGACGGCGGGGTGAACGCGGTGGCCGTCAGCCCGGACGGTCGTACGGTCGCGGCGGTGGGCGACGACGGGGTGGTGCGGTTGTGGTCGGCCGACGACGGTGAGCCGCTCGCCGCGATGAAGGGCCATACGGGGTCCGTCGACACGGTGGCGTTCAGCCCCGACGGGCGGCTGGTCGCCACGGCCGGGCAGGACCACACCGTCCGGCTGTGGGATGTGGCGGACCGTGAGCGTGAGGCCGAGTTGACCGGGCGTACCAAGCGGGTCAGGGCTCTCGCGTTCAGTCCCGACGGGCAGACGCTGGTCACCGCGGGCGACGACAGGACGGTCGTCCTCTGGGACATGGAGCGCCGGATCCGCAAGGCCGCCCTCACCGGGCACACCAGCAATGTGTACGGGCTCGCCTTCCACCCGCGCGGCACCGTACTGGCCTCGGGCGACGAGAGCGGGCGGGTCGTCCTGTGGGACCCCGCGCGCATCCCGCTGTCCGGGCACGACAACCAGCTGAACGATGTGGCGTTCAGCCCCGACGGCGCCTCGGTCGCCACGGCGGGCGACGACGGAACCCTGGTGCTGTGGGACGCCCGGCGCCGCACCCGCCAAGCCACGCTGGAACGGGGGAAGGGGCCGGTGCACGCCGTGGCGTTCAGCCCCGACGGCCGCACCGTAGCCGCGGCGACCGGCGATCCCGGGCGGGGGACCGAGGGCTCCACGCTCACGCTGTGGAAACCGGGCAGCCCTCCCGTACGGCTCACCGACGGCCATACCGGCCGGGTCATGGGCGTCGACTTCAGCCCGGACGGCCGCATGGTCGCGACCGTCGGATTCGACGGCCGGGTGCTGCTGTGGGATGCCCAACGCCGCTCCCAGGTGGCCAAGTTCGAAAGCAAAGCGCGCTGGAGCAACTCCGTGACCTTCAGCCCCGACGGCCGTCTCCTGGTCAGCACGCACTCCAGCGGGGCGATCGTGTGGGACGTGGCCCGGCGCACCCGCCTGGAGACGCTCCGCGGGCACCGGGGCTGGGTGACGGATGCCGCGTTCAGCCCCGACGGCCGCACCCTCGCCACCGCCGGGCGGGACCAGCGCGCGATCCTCTGGAACATGGCCGACCGCACGCGCAGGGCCACCCTCGACGGAAACACCGGCCCCGCCCTGGCCGTGGCCTTCGCCCCGGACGGCCGTACGCTCGCCACGGCCGGCGCCTACAACGCGGTCACCCTGTGGGACACCACCGACCGCGAGATCCTGGCCACGCTCTCCGGCCACACCGACCTGGTCACCGCACTCGCGTTCAGCCCCGACGGCCGCACCCTCGCCACCGCGGCCGACGACCACACGGCCCGCCTCTGGACCACCGACCCACACCGCGTGACAACGCAACTGTGCGCCACCCTCGACCAGAACCTCACCCGAGAGGAATGGCAGCGCTTCCTTCCCGGGCTGCCTTACCGCCGCATCTGCTGAGATCCGGGTGCCGCCGCGCCCTTCGGCGGACAAACGTGGTCAGGCCCAGCAACAGCACCACCGCTCCCGCAGTCGCCACCGACGCCGTGCACAGGCCGGGCGGGTGGAAGGAGCAGCGGAGTTGGTGCTCGGCGGCGTCCTCCGGCAGTGGGACCGCGATCAGGCCCAGGCGGCTCCGCGGGGTGCGCATCGGGCCGTCGTCGACCGCGCAGCGCCAGCCCGGCACACGCGCGGTGGCGATGACGGCCGTGCCCCTGGAACCGGGCGGGAGTGTGGCCCGTACGCTGTGGCCGCCCGCCGTGACGTGGGTGGCGCCCCGGGCTCGTAGGTCCGTGATCGCCCGCCTGAGTTCGGCGGGGTCCAGGCAGGCCAGGGGTGAGCGCGGCAGTTCGGTGTCCTGGAACACCGTGGCGATGGTGACCGTGACGCGGCCGTCCGCCGGGACGGTGCCGAGCGGCTTGGTGGCCACCGCCTTCTCGGGGCGCTCGCCCCACAGGCGTACGGACCTTCCGCCGGAGCCCGCGAGCAGGGCGTCGGTCCAGGAGCCGTCGACGTACAGGCGGCTGCCGGGGCGGCATCGGGCGGTGATCCGGTACGGGGCGCCCGCGACGGTCAGCCGGTACGGGCCTGTCGCGCGCCGCGGCTCCGGGCCGTGCGCACCGGCGAAGGAGATCCGCGGCAGCTCGTACACCTGGTGTCCCAGTGCCACCTGCTGGTAGGCGAACGGCGAGGAGTCGGGCGGGAGTTGGGGCGCTTCACGTGGGTGAACGGTCACCAGTGGTGGCGCGGGGAAGCGTTCGACGCGTACCGGTCCCGGGGTGTCGGTGTGCCGGATGCGGGCGCCGACGGAGAAGACCGCGTCGGCGACCGGGTTGTCCTGGGGGATCAAGTCCATCTTGCCGAGCAGGGCGGGCGGGTGCTGGAGGTCGGCGTCCATGAGGGCGATGTGGTCCCCGGTGGCCTCGCGCAGGCCGGCGAGCAGTCCGGCCTCCTTGCCGAAGTTCCGCGACAGGGACAGGTAGCGGACGCGAGGGTCACGGAAGGCGAAGGCACGTAGCAGGGACAGCGTGCCGTCGGTGGACCCGTCGTCGACGAACACCACCTCATACGGCTCACCGAGTTCGTCGAGCCGCGCGTGGAGTTCGTCGTTGAACGCCTCCAGCACCTGCTCCTCGTTGAAGCAGGGCACCACGACTGACAACATCCCGTGCTCCTTGCTTCCGGCCCGGAGGCAGGGGTGTCTCCGGGCCGGATGTTCAGTGGACGAGGTCCGTGCGGGGCGTCAGGTCTGGACGAGCCTGATCTCCTGCTCGTCGGTCGCGTGGAGGTACGGCCGGGGCAGGTTGAGCGGGCTGCCGTCGCCACGGAGTTCCATCCCCGTGGCCTCGACATGGGCCCGTCCGGGCGCCACGCGGCCCAGGGGCGCCCTGCCGGTGTTCATCCAGGCGTGCAGGCCTCCGTCGCAGATCGCGCGGGTGCCGCCGATGCTGTACCGCGCATAGCTGTTCTGCTGCGCGGCCAGCGACGAGCTCACGTACGCCCGGCCCGAGCTGTTGGTGCAGCGATAGGTGCCGGAGAGGGTGATGGTGCCGTCCGGTGCGATCCGGCCGATCTCGTCGACGGTCACCACCTCGGCGGCGGTGGGGGTCGTGGAGTAGTTCGGGTGCTGAGGTAATTGGGATTGTTGTCGGAGTTGTTGGTTGTTGGGGTAGTTGGGGTAATTGGGGTGAGTGTTGGGGTAGTTCGGGTTGGTGGGGTAGATGTAGGTGGGATCAGGGTCGGCCGGCTCTTCGAGAGCGATTGCGGACGGGGCGGCGAGCATCAGCAGCGCCGCACCGGCGGTCACGCCGACGATCTTGCGCAGGAACATGGGAGTACCTCCTTGGCTGGGATTCCCAGAGGTACCCGGCGCTCGTCGCGATGGCCGTGATCGTCACTTCTTCGGTGGCGAGTCCGTGTCGTCCGTTCCGGGGACGTCCGAAGCATGTCCGCGTGTTGTCACGCTTCACGGACAGCGGTTCCGCCGGGTTCCCGGCCGGGGCATGGTCTGTGTGTACGAGGCGGCGACCACGTCGCCTCGACCGCTCCCGTCGCACGTGGAGGTGCGCCATGTGTACTCACCGGCCTTCCTGCCCGTCGTCCGACCGCTCCGGCCGCGACACCGCACACATCGTCGCCGCCCACCCCGAGCAGGGCTGGTACCTGCTGTGCGACGGCGCCATCGCCTTCGACGACACGGGGGCGGTACTGCCTGACGGCAGCGTTGTGGGGCCTCACCGTGCGCCGGTGGAGCACCTGAGCATCGCGGCGTGAGCGCCGTGGCCTATGACAGGACCGCGACCCCGTCCAGTTCCACCAAAGCCTGTGTGTCCCAGAGGCGTACGACTCCGAGAACGGCCATCGCCGGATAGTCGGAGCCTGCCAACTTGCGCCAGATGCGGCCGAGTTCGGGGGCGTGGGTGCGGTACTCGGCCACGTCCGTGGTGTAGACGGTGACGCGGGCCAGGTCGGCGGGGGCGCCTCCTGCGGTGCGCAGTGCGGTCAGGAGGTTGGTCAGGGCGCGTTCGAACTGGTCGGGGAGTGTGGTGCCGACGACCTTGCCCTCGGTGTCCAGGGCGGTCTGGCCGGCGAGGTAGACGACGCGGGAGCCGGTGGCGGTGACGGCGTGGGAGAAGCCGGTGGGCGGGGAAAGTTCGGGTGGGTTGATGCGCTCGGTGGTCATGCGCGGTCCTCCTCCGCGTACGGGTCCCTGCTGGCCAGCTCCCTGTACAACTCCTTTGCGATGACCGTCCGTTGGACCTCGCTCGCCCCCTCGTAGATCCGTGGGGCGCGTACCTCGCGGTAGAGGTGTTCGAGGAGGTGGCCGCGGCGCAGGGCGCGTGCGCCGTGCAGTTGGACGGCCGCGTCGACCACGTACTGCGCCGTCTCGGTGGCGAGCAGCTTCGCCATCGCGGCGCGTTTCGGGACGTCGGGGGCGCCTTCGTCGTACGCCGCTGCCGCCGCGTAGACCATCAGGCGCGCCGCCTCCGTCCGCTGGGCCATCTCGGCCACTTGATGAGCGATCGTCTGGAGGTCGCTCAGCTTGCCGCCGAACGCGTCGCGTCCCGCGGTGTGCGCGAGGGTGGCGTCCAGCGCGGCCTGGGCCATCCCGACGGCGAAGGCGCCGACGCTCGGGCGGAACAGGTTGAGGGTGTTCATCGCGACGCGGAAGCCGCGGTCGGGTTCGCCGAGGATGTCGCCCGCGTTCACCGGTACGGCGTCGAAGGCGAGGCTGCCGATGGGGTGCGGGGAGAGCATGTCGAGGGGGGTGCCGGTGAGTCCGGGGCGGTCGGCGGGCACGAGGAAGGCGGTCACCCCGCGGGCGCCGGCGTCGGGCGTGGTGCGGGCGAAGACGGTGTAGAAGTCGGCTTCGGGCGCGTTGGAGATCCAGCACTTCTCGCCGGTGAGGCGCCACTGGTGAGCGCCGTCGGGTTCGGCCTGCGGCGAGGTGTCCGGTTCCGCCCGCAGAGCCAGCGCCGCCGCGTCCGAGCCCGCGCCCGGCTCGCTCAGGGCGAAGGCCGCCACCGCCGTGCCCTCGGCGACGCGTGGCAGCCAGCGGTCGCGCTGAGCCGGGGTTCCGTACGCGTGGACGGGGTGGGCGCCCAGGCCCTGGAGAGCCAGGGCTGTCTCCGCTTCCGTGCAGGTGTACGCGAGGGACTCGCGCATCAGGCACAGATCGAGGGCGCCGGAGGTGAACAGGCGTTTAAGAAGGCCTAGTTGGGCCAGTTCTGCGAGGAGCGGGCGGTTGACGTGGCCCGGTTCGCCCTTCTCGGCGAGGGGGCGCAGGACGTCGGCGGCGACGGCCCGTAGCTTCGCGCACCAGGCGGATTGTTCCGGATCGAGCGAGAATGCGGTCATTGCGCCGGTCCCTTCTCCCCCAGGGCCCGCCCGGCGGGTCATGCCGAACGCCCCCCAGTCGGGCCACTCCTCAAGGCTATCGCGGATCGTTGACTGTCGTCACCAACACGATACGCTCGATGCGCGAGCCCACCACGACACAGGGGGCGAACCGCCATGGAACACACGGACTCCAGGGACGCCATCGACACCGGACGGCCGACGACCTCGGCCCACGTCGACACGTTCGCCCGCGACCATCTCCCACCCCCCGGCCAGTGGCCCGAGCTCCGCTTCGACCTCCCAGGGCTTCATTACCCCGAACGGCTGAACTGCGCCGCCGAGCTCCTCGACCACGTCACCCCGGGCCGCCCCGTCTTCCGTACGCCGTCCGGCGACTCATGGACGTACGGCGATCTGCGCACCCGAGTGGACCGGATCGCGCACGTACTGACCTCCGAGCTCGGCGTGGTGCCCGGCAACCGTGTCCTGCTGCGCGGGCCCACCACGCCCTGGCTGGCCGCGTGCTGGCTGGCCGTCCTGAAGGCGGGCGCGGTCGCCGTCACCGTGCTCGCCCAGCAGCGCCCGCACGAGCTGGCCACCATGTGCGAGATCGCGCGGGTCGGGCACGCGCTGTGCGACATCCGCTCCGTGGACGACCTCGCGAAGGCGGAGATCCCCGGGCTGCGGATCACGACGTACGGCGGGGACGCCCCCGACGACCTGCTGCACCGAATACAGCGCCGGGTGAGCCCCGGAACCCCCGACGAGCCGTACCTCGCCGTGGACACCGCCGCCGACGACGTCGCCCTCATCGCGTTCACGTCCGGCACCACCGGCCGCCCCAAGGGCTGTATGCACTTCCACCGTGACGTCCTGGCGATAGCGGACACCTTCTCCGAGCACGTGCTGCGGCCGCACGCCGACGACGTCTTCGCCGGCAGTCCCCCGCTCGGCTTCACCTTCGGGCTCGGCGGCCTGGTCGTCTTCCCGATGCGCGCGGGCGCCAGCGCGCTGCTGCTCGAACAGGCGGGCCCCAAGCAGCTGCTGCCCGCGATCGCCGAGCACCGCGTGTCCGTACTGTTCACCGCGCCGACCGCGTACCGCGCGATGCTGGAGGAGCTGGACTCGTACGACATCTCCTCGCTCAGGCGCTGTGTGTCAGCGGGCGAGAACCTGCCCGCCGCCACCTGGCAGACCTGGCACCAGCGCACCGGACTGCGCCTCATCAACGGCATAGGCGCCACCGAGCTGCTGCACATCTTCATCTCCGCGGCCGACGACGACATTCGTCCGGGGGCCACGGGCGTTCCGGTACCGGGGTGGCACGCGCGCGTGCAGGACGAGAACGGCGAGCCCGTGCCCGACGGCGAGCCCGGACTGCTGGCCGTGCGCGGCCCGGTCGGCTGCCGTTATCTCGCCGACCCACGGCAGTCGGAGTACGTACGCGACGGCTGGAACATCACCAGCGACACATATGTCCGGGACGCCGACGGGTACTTCCGCTATGTCGCGCGCGCGGACGACATGATCATTTCCGCCGGGTACAACATCGCCGGCCCGGAGGTCGAGGACGCGCTGCTGCGTCACCCGGACGTGGTGGAGACGGCGGTCGTCGGGCTGCCCGACGAGATCCGGGGCCAGACCGTGGTGGCGTACGCGGTACTGCGGGCCGGTGCGCGCCGGGACCCCGAGGCGCTGCGCGCCTTCGTCAAGGCCGAGCTGGCGCCGTACAAATGCCCGCGCCGGATCGTCTTCATGGACGCGCTGCCGCGGACGGCGACGGGGAAGCTTCAGCGCTACCGATTGCGTACGGGCGTCAACCCGGGCCATACGGAAGACAGTTCCGGGGGCACGGAAAGCGATCTCCGGTCCACGCATGGTGACCTGGCATGATGCCGACGATCTAGAATGATCAACGTGTCCGAGCAGCACGCCCCCCGGTCCCTCATCGTCACCTTCTACGGCGCGTACGGCCGCCACGTCCCCGGTCCCGTACCGGTCGCCGAGCTGATCCGGCTGCTGGCCGCGGCCGGCGTGGACGCGCCGTCCGTACGGTCGTCCGTGTCCCGGCTCAAACGCCGCGGGCTGCTTCTGTCGGCGCGTACGGCGACGGGTGCGGCCGGGTACGAACTGTCACCGGACGCACGGCAGTTGCTCGAGGACGGCGATCGGCGGGTCTACGCGGCGGCGCCCCCCGAGGACGACGACTGGGTGCTCGCGGTGTTCTCCGTGCCGGAGTCCGAGCGACGGAAGCGGCATGTACTGCGCTCCCGGCTCGCGGGCCTCGGCTTCGGAACGGCCGCTCCCGGGGTGTGGTTGGCGCCGGCCCGCCTCTCCGAAGAGACCCGTCATACGTTGGAACGGCTGCGTCTCGACGCGTATGTGGAGCTGTTCCGCGGCGAGCACCTGGGCTTCGCGGCGACGGCCGAGGCGGTGGCGCGCTGGTGGGATTTGGCGTCGATCGCCAAGCAGCACGAGGAGTTTCTGGACCGCCACGCGCGCGTGCTGCACGCCTGGGAGGCGCGGCAGGACACCCCTCCCGAGGAGGCGTACCGGGACTATCTGCTCGCCCTCGACTCCTGGCGCCATCTCCCGTACGCCGATCCCGGACTGCCGCCCGCGCTGCTGCCGCCGGACTGGCCGGGGGCCCGCTCGGCGGCCGTCTTCCGCGCACTGCACGAGCGGCTGCGGGACGCGGGTGCCGCCTTTGCGGGAGTACCGGCCGGGCTGTCCGAAATCTGAACGAAACATGTGGCAGCGTGAGTTGCGTCACATTAACCTCAGCTCGGGCAACGCTCAGTCCGCTCCTAGCCTCTTCTCATATTTCTTACCTAGGCTTGCGACGCATGAGTCTGATGCGCAATCTCAACCGGGCGCTCACCGCCACCACCGGCCTCCAGGTGCACAGGGCGCCTACCGCCCCCGCCGTGCCGAAGCAGCCGAAGGCCGCTCCGGCGAAAACCGCCAAGCGGCCCACGCCGGTGTACCGACGCCCCACGGCCGAGGACCTGGAGACCGACCGACTGCTGCGGCAGCCGGTCTTCATCATGTCGCCCGTGCGCTCCGGCTCGACTCTCCTGCGGATGCTCCTGAACGCGCATTCGCGGCTGCACTCCCCGCACGAGACGCACATCCGCCGACTCGAGGTCGGCTACGGCAGCAAGCTGTCGCAGCGCGCCATGAGCGCCCTCGACCTGGAGCGCGGCGATCTGGAGCATCTGCTGTGGGACCGGGTGCTGCACCGCGAACTGGCCAAATCGGGCAAGGATTTCCTCGTCGAGAAGACGCCGAGCAACGCGTTCGTCTACCAGCGCATCCAGGACTGCTGGCCCGACGCCCGCTTCGTCTTCCTGTTCCGCCACCCGGTGTCCATCGCCAAGTCCTGGCACGAGGGCGACCCCGAGAAGCGCACCTACGACGAGGCGGCGGCCGACGCGCTGCGCTATATGAAGGCCGTGGAGAAGGCCCGTCAGGGCATCACCGGCGGCCACACCGTGCGCTACGAGGACATCACCGCCGATCCGGAGAAGGAGATGCGGAGCCTGTGCGGGTTCCTCGATGTGGACTTCGAGCCGTCGATGCTCGAGTACGGCAAGAAGGACGACTCGCAGGTGGTCAAGGGGCTCGGGGACTGGCGCGACAAGATCAAGTCCGGTCAGGTGCAGGCGGGACGTGCGCTGCCGAAGGACGACGAGGTTCCCGAGCTGCTGCGCCCCATGTGTACGTCCTGGGGTTATGTGTCATGAAGCCGCACGCCGAGGTTGACGAGGTCTGGCCGCGTGACGGTCGTATCCGCCTCGTGGGCCGCATCCACGGCCGGGCCGCGGACAGCGCCGACGGCTGGCGGCTGCTGCTCGTGCTGCGTGGGACCGACCATCGGCTGCGGTACGACGCGCGTGTGAAGGGTGACCGCTTCGAGAGCGAGCTGCCCATAGCCGACCTGGCCGGCCGTTCCGACCTTGCCGATCGTGACGCGGAAGCCGGCGGGGAGATCGAGGAGTGGGACATCCATCTCACCGACGGCGAGGCGGAGTTGCGCGTCGGGCGGCAGCTCGACGACATCCGCGGCAAGAAGAAGATCATGGTGTTCCCCGAGCAGCGGGTGAGCGGCCTGAGTGTCCGTCCGTACTACACGGTCAAGGACAACCTGTCGCTGGAATGCCGTCCGGAATCCCTTGCGGGAGAGGCGATATGAACGTCCGGAATCAGGCCCCCCGACTTACGGCGCACGAGGCCCCAAAGCGTCCGAAGGTCCGCTATCTGCTCTTGCACGCGTACGGCCGCGGCGGCACCATCCGCACGGTGATGAACCAGGCCAACTCCCTTGTGCGGGCGGGCTGGGACGTCGAGCTGGTGAGTGCGCTGCGCCGCCGCAAGGACATCCAGTTCCCGCTCGACCCCCGGGTGACGGTCTCCACCGTCGTCGACCTGCGGGAGGGCGCGTACACCCCGCCGCCCGGCGTCGCCGGTCGCTGGCACGACCGGCGCCGGGCCAGGCTGCTCGAACGGCCCGGGAAGCACATCCCCGCGGGCGAGTTCGGCTACCGGTACTTCAACCGGTACGTCGAGGAGCAGCTCATCGCGTACCTGTCCACGCTGCGGGACGGCGTCCTGGTGACCACGCGGCCCGCGCTCAACTTCCTGGCCGCGCAGCACGCGACGGGCGGCGTGGTCCGTGTCGCCCAGGAGCACATGAACCACGGCACGCACAAGCGTGATGTGCAACAGCGCATCCGGGAGACCTACCCGAGCTTCGACGCGGTCGCCGTCCTGACGGAGCCGGACCGCCAGGAGTACGAGCAACTGCTGCCCGGCACCAGGGTCGTACGCATACCCAATGCCGTGCACTCGCTCGACCAGGTCGCCTCCGACCATCACGCGAAGATCGCCGTGGCGGCCGGGCGGCTGTTCCCGCAGAAGGGCTTCGACATGCTCATCGAGGCATGGTCGAAGCTCGTCGAGACGTACCCCGACTGGCAGTTGAGGATCTACGGCAGCGGCGAGAAGAAGGCCGAGCTGCGGGCCCTCATCGAGGAGCACCACCTCTACAACCATGTGTTCCTGATGGGCCACACCGACCGGCTGGACGACGAACTCGCCAAGGCCTCGTTCTACGTGCTCAGTTCACGCTTCGAGGGCCTGCCGATGGTGATGATCGAGGCGATGAGCCACGCGCTGCCCGTGGTGAGCTTCGACTGCCCGACCGGGCCCTCCGATGTGCTCACGCACGGAGTGGACGGGCTGCTGGTTCCGCCGGAGGACCCGGACGCGCTCGCCCAGGCCATGGCCAAGCTGATGGCCGACGAGTCGCTGCGTTCGGAAATGGGTGTCGCGGCCGTGCTGACGGCCGCCTCGTACGGCCCGGACGCCGTACACCCGCGCTGGGAAGCCCTGTTCACCGAACTACACGAACAACGGCTCGGCACCGCCGGCGCCGCGAAAGGACTGCGCGTATGACCCACACGGCAAAGGCTCAGGGAGCCACGATCTGGCTCACCGGGCTGCCGAGCGCGGGCAAGACCACGATCGCCCGCATTCTCGCCGGCCGGCTGCGGTCCGAGAACCACCGCGTGGAGGTGCTCGACGGCGACGAGATCCGCCGCTTCCTCTCCGCCGGCCTCGGCTTCTCCCGAGAGGACCGCAACACGAACGTGCAGCGCATCGGCCTGGTCGCCGAAGTCCTCGCCCGCAACGGCGTGCTGGCGGTGGTGCCGGTCATCGCGCCGTACGCCGACAGCCGCGAGGCCGTGCGCAAGCGGCACGAGGTGAGCGGCACGCCATACATCGAGGTGCATGTCGCCACTCCGGTCGAGGTGTGCGCCGAGCGGGACGTCAAGGGGCTGTACGCCCGTCAGGCCGCGGGTCAGCTGACCGGGCTCACCGGCGTCGACGACCCGTACGAGCCGCCGCTGGACCCGGCCATCGCGCTGAAGACCCAGGGGGAGACGCCCGAGGAGTCGGCGGACGCGGTGTACGCGGTGCTGGCGGAGAGGGGGCTCGTATGACCTCCGTGAGCGCCGAGCGTGCGTACACGCTCTCCCATCTGGACGCTCTGGAGTCGGAGGGTGTGCACATCTTCCGTGAGGTGGCGGGTGAGTTCGAGCGGCCGGTGATTCTTTTCTCCGGCGGCAAGGACTCGATCGTCATGCTGCATCTGGCGCTGAAGGCGTTCGCTCCGGCGGCGGTTCCCTTCTCGCTGCTGCATGTGGACACTGGGCACAACTTCCCCGAGGTCATCGAGTACCGGGACCGGGTGGTGGCCGAGCACGGGCTGCGGCTGCATGTGGCCTCCGTGCAGGACTACATCGACGCGGGCAAGCTGCGGGAGCGGCCGGACGGCACGCGCAATCCGCTGCAGACCGTGCCGCTGACGGAGAAGATCCAGACCGAGCGGTTCGACGCGGTGTTCGGCGGCGGGCGCCGGGACGAGGAGAAGGCACGGGCCAAGGAGCGGGTGTTCTCGTTGCGCGACGAGTTCTCCCAGTGGGACCCGCGCCGGCAGCGGCCCGAACTGTGGAACCTGTACAACGGCCGCCACGCACCCGGCGAGCACGTCCGCGTCTTCCCGCTCAGCAACTGGACCGAGCTGGACGTCTGGCAGTACATCGCCCGAGAGAAGATCGAACTCCCGCAGATCTACTTCGCGCACCAGCGCGAGGTCTTCCAGCGGAACGGCATGTGGCTGACCGCCGGTGACTGGGGCGGTCCTCGCGAGGACGAGAAGGTCGAGAAGCGGCAGGTCCGTTACCGCACGGTGGGCGACATGTCCTGTACGGGTGCGGTGGATTCGGACGCGGTGACCCTGACGGACGTCATCGCGGAGATCGCCGCCTCCCGGCTCACGGAGCGGGGCGCGACGCGAGCGGACGACAAGTTGTCCGAGGCCGCGATGGAAGACCGTAAACGCGAGGGGTACTTCTAGCCGTGACCAGCACCATCGATCCTTTGGCCGGCCTCACCGATCCGGTGGCCGGGACCGCCATCGACACGCTGCGGTTCGCGACCGCCGGGTCGGTCGACGACGGCAAGTCCACGCTCGTCGGCCGGCTGCTGCACGATTCCAAGTCCGTTCTCGCGGACCAGCTGGAGGCGGTGGAGCGCTACTCCCAGAGCCGGGGGCAGCAGGCGCCCGACCTGGCCCTCCTCACGGACGGGCTGCGGGCCGAGCGCGAGCAGGGCATCACCATCGACGTGGCGTACCGCTACTTCGCCACGCCCCGCCGCCGGTTCATCCTCGCCGACACCCCCGGCCATGTGCAGTACACCCGCAACATGGTCACCGGCGCCTCCACCGCCGAGCTGGCGATCATCCTGGTCGACGCGCGCAACGGCGTCGTCGAGCAGACCCGTCGGCACGCAGCGGTCGCGGCGCTGCTCCGGGTGCCGCACATCGTCCTCGCCGTCAACAAGATGGATCTCGTCGGCTACGAGGAGAAGGAGTTCGACCGGATCGTCGCGGACTTCGCGGGCCACGCCGACGAGTTGGGCCTTCCCGGCTTCACACCGATCCCGGTGTCGGCCCTGGTCGGCGACAACGTGGTGGACCGTTCGGCGCGCATGGGCTGGTACGCGGGCCCGGCGCTCCTGGAACACCTCGAGACGGTGCCGGTCGGCGGCGACGTGACGCGCGAACCGGCCCGCTTCCCCGTCCAGTACGTGATCCGTCACGACGAAGTCCGTTACTACGCGGGCCAGTTGGCGTCCGGCTCACTGCGCGTCGGCGACCGCGTGACGGTCCATCCCTCCGGCGAGACGTCCACGATCACGGGCCTCGACGTGCTCGGCGAGGACGCGGCCGTCGCGTACGCCCCGCAGTCGCTGACCGTGCGCCTGGCCGACCAACTCGACGTGTCGCGCGGCGACATGCTCACCGCGGGGCCGGATGCGCCCGCGCTGAGGCAGGATGTCTCGGCGAACGTCTGCCATCTCGCCGACCGGCCGTTGCGGGTGGGTGACCGGGTACTGGTCCGGCACACGACGCGAACGGTGAAGGCGATCGTGAAGGACCTGGGCGGGGCGGCAGAGCTGGCCGCGAACGATTTGGGTCACATCAGACTGCGTACGGCGGAGCCGCTGGCGCTGGACGACTATGCGGTTTCGCGCCGGACGGGGGCTTTTCTGCTGGTGGACCCGGAGGATGGGGCGACGCTGACGGCGGGGATGGTCGAGCTCGGGTAGGGCGCCCTGCTGACGCAGGTGCAGGGTAGGCGCCCTTTAGGGGCGCGGGGCTGTATCAATGTGCGGACCAGCCACAACGAATCCGCACTCGCCAACGAATTCGAACCCCGCTCGGAGGGCGCCCGCTGGGGAGTCGTCCTCAACTCCCCAGCGTGAGCCGCTGCTTCGGCGAATCCGTGCGCCCCGTCTGCGGGCGCCGACTGCCCGCCCTGTACGGGGCAGGCCAGCTGACGCCGGGCCCCGTGTACCCCTGCTCCGCCGCCGCGTGCAGCGTCCAGTGCGGGTCGTACAAGTGGGGGCGGGCCAGCGCACACAGATCCGTACGCCCCGCCAGAATCAGTGAATTGACGTCATCCCAGGACGAGATGGCGCCCACCGCGATCACCGGAATCCCCGTCTCGTTACGGATCCGGTCGGCGTACGGCGTCTGGTAGGAGCGCCCGTACTCCGGCTGCTCCTCCGCCACGACCTGGCCCGTAGAGACGTCGATCGCGTCAGCGCCGTGCGCGGCAAAGGCGCGGGCAACGGCGACGGCATCATCCGCCGTGGTGCCGCCGTCGGCCCAGTCGGTGGCCGAGATGCGTACGGTCATCGGGCGCTCCTCGGGCCACACGGCGCGCACGGCGTCGAAGACCTCCAGCGGGAAGCGCAAACGGTTCTCCAGAGATCCGCCGTAGGCGTCCGTACGCCGGTTGGTCAGCGGAGAGAGGAAGCCGGAGAGCAAGTAGCCGTGCGCGCAATGGAGTTCGAGCAGGTCGAATCCGCAGCGGGCGGCACGCTGAGCGGCGGACGTGAACTGCTCGCGCAGGTCGTCCAGTTGAGCCGAGGTCAGCTCGCCCGGCGTCTGGTTCTCCGGCTTGTACGGAAGCGGGGACGCGGCCACGAGCGGCCAGTTGCCCTCCTCCAGTGGCTCGTCGATGCCCTCCCACATCAGCTTGGTGGAACCCTTACGGCCTGAGTGCCCGAGCTGTACGCCGATCGCCGCACCCGGCGCCTGCGCGTGCACGAACTCGGTGATCCGCCGCCAGAAATCGGCCTGTTGGCCGGTGTAGAGGCCGGCGCAGCCCGGCGTGATCCGCGCCTCCGGGCTCACGCACACCATCTCCGTCATCACCAGCCCGGCGCCGCCGAGCGCCCGCGCGCCCAGGTGGACGAGGTGGAAGTCGCCGGGAACGCCGTCCACGGCCGAGTACATGTCCATCGGCGAGACGACGACCCGGTTGCGCAGGGTCAGTCCGCGCAGCCGGAACGGCGTGAACATCGGCGGCGTCCCCGGCGGGCAGCCGAACTCGCGCTCCACGCTCTCGGTGAAGCGGGCGTCGCGCAGCCGGAGGTTGTCGTGCGTGACCCGGCGGCTGCGGGTGAGCAGGTTGAACGCGAACTGCCGGGCGGGCTGGTCGAGATAGAGCCCCAGGTTCTCGAACCACTCCAGGCTGGCGCGCGCCGCCCGCTGCGTGGAGGCGACGACGGGGCGCCGTTCCGCCTCGTACGCGCTCAACGCGGCGCCCAGCGAAGGCTGTTCCTCCAGGCAGGCGGCGAGGGCGAGCGCGTCCTCGACGGCGAGCTTCGTACCGGAGCCGATGGAGAAGTGCGCGGTGTGTGCGGCGTCGCCGAGCAGGACCACGTTCCGGTGGGACCAGCACTCGTTGACGACGGTGCGGAACGCCGTCCACGCCGACTTGTTGGACCTGAGCGCCCGTCCGCCGAGCGCGTCCGCGAAGATCTTGACGCACCGTTCGACTGACTCCCGCACATCCGACTCCGCGAACCCGGCCGCCTCCCACACCTCCTCGCGCATCTCGACGATGACGGTCGAGGCGTCAGCCGCATACGGGTATCCGTGCAGCTGCATCACCCCGTGCTCGGTCTCCGCGATCTCGAAGCGGAACGCCTCGAACGGGAAGTCGGCGGCGAGCCAGATGTAGCGGCAGCGGTGCGTGGTCACTCGCGGCCGGAACACCTCCGCGTACGCCTCACGCGTGGCGCTGTGCACTCCGTCCGCCGCGACCACGAGGTCGTACGACTCCGAAAGCCGCGCCGCGTCCGGCGCCTGCGCATGGAAGCGCAGCTCGACACCGAGCGAACGGCACCGCTCGTGCAGGATCTCGAGCAGCCTGCGCCGCCCGAGCGCCGCGAAGCCATGACCTCCGGAGGTGTGGCGGATGTTGCGGTGGACGACGTCGATGTCGTCCCAGCGCACGAACTCCTCCCGCAGCGCCTCATACACGACGGGGTCGGCGTGCTGGATGCCGCCGAGGGTCTCGTCGGAGAGGACGACGCCGAAGCCGAACGTGTCGTCGGGGGCGTTGCGTTCCCAGACGGTGATTTCGCGGGCGGGGTCGAGGCGCTTGAGGAGGGCGGCGGCGTAGAGGCCGCCCGGGCCTCCGCCCACGACTGCGACCCGGAGGTGCTCTCTCGGTGGCGGGGCCACCGTCACCGCCCCCGCCACTTCGGGGGCCGCTTCTCGGTGAACGCCGCGTGGAACTCGGCGTAGTCCTCGCCGTTCATCAGCAGGGCCTGGGTCGAGGCGTCCAGTTCCACCGAGGCGGCCAGTGGCATGTCCAGTTCGGCCGTGAGGAGGGCCTTCGTCTGGGCATACGCGAGGGCCGGGCCCTCAGCGAGGTGGTGGGCCAGGGCCTGGGCGGCCTCGTCGGCGTGGCCTTCCTCCGTGAGCTTGCTGATGAGGCCGATGCGCTCGGCTTCGGGTGCGCGTACCGGTTCGCCCAGCATCAGCAGGCGGGTCGCGTGGCCGAGGCCGACGACGCGGGGCAGCAGATAGGCGGCGCCCATGTCGCCGCCCGACAGGCCGACGCGGGTGAAGAGGAAGGCGAAGCGGGCGCTCGGGTCGGCCACCCGGAAGTCCGCGGCCAGGGCGAGGACCGCGCCCGCGCCGGCCGCGACTCCGTGCACGGCCGCGATCACGGGGAAGGGGCATTCCCGTACGGCCCGGACGACCTGCCCGGTCATCCGGTTGAAGTCGAGCAACTGGGACGTGTCCATGGACAGCGTGGCCCCGATGATCTCGTCGACGTCACCGCCGGAGCAGAAGCCGCGGCCCTCTCCGGCCAGCACCAGGGCCCGTACCGACTTCTCGCGGGACAGCTCGGCGAGCAGGTCGCGCAGATCGGCGTAGGCGCCGAAGGTGAGGGCGTTCAGCTTCTCGGGGCGGGCCAGGGTGACGGTGGCGACCCCGTCGACGTACTCGCAGCGCAGATGCTGCCAGTCGGGCGTGCGGGTCGCAGAGCCGGTGAAGGGACTCATGAGGTGCGGCCTCCTAGGGCAGGGGCGGCAATCCACGCACTAGCGCTACCCATGAATCTATCACTCATCTTTGACTGTCGTCATGAGTGCGCAATAAGACCGGACGGTCGGAGTGACCCGGGTGACAGTATGCGCACTTCGACACGTGAACCGACATGAAGTTCGATACGTGAGTTTTGATACGCCACAAGACGAGCCCTCGACACAACAGTCACGGAGTCACGGGTGCGCGACAGCGCCGTAACAGCGGGACTTCCGGCGCCAGCCGGCCCGTTGACCTGGGTGCAGCCCGAAAGCAGACCGAACGTCCAGAAAGGCACCCGCCGGGCGTTACCGCCCGACACCGCAGTACTATTCATTCTGTTGAAAGCAGGACTTCCTGCTCCATGAACGGACCCGCCTTGCACGAGCCCTCAGCCCCAGCCTCCTGGCGCGTTGCGCTGCCGCACTCCGCCGCGGCCGTGCCCGTTGCCCGCGCACTGGTCCGTACCGCACTGGCCGAGATCGAGCACACCGCCGACTGCGACACGGCCGAGCTGCTCACCGCCGAGCTGGTGGCCAACGCCGTGGAGCACACCCAGGGGGACACCCCCATAGAGCTGGTCGTGCAGTTGTTGCCGACCGGCTGCCAGGTCGAGGTGCACGATCCCGACCCGGCCCCGCCCGGCAGTCTCACCCGCCCCGGCCCGGACCATCCGGACCCCTGGCAGGAGCACGGCCGCGGCCTGCTGCTGATCCGCGCCCTCAGCTCGTCCTGCGGACACCGGCCCACGGAGTCCGGCAAGGCGGTCTGGTTCCGGCTGCCGGTGGTGCCGCAGCAGCGCGGACCCGCGGAGTAGACGCCGGCGAACCCTTCCGCGTGAGGCTCAGGCGAGTGTCGCCACCAGAACCGCCTTGATCGTGTGCAGCCGGTTCTCCGCCTCGTCGAAGACGACCGAATGCGCCGACTCGAAGACCTCATCGGTGACCTCGAGCGAGTCCAGGCCATGCCGCTCGTGGATCTCGCGCCCGACCTTCGTCCCCAGGTCGTGGAAGGCGGGCAGGCAGTGCAGGAACTTGACGTCCGCGTTGCCGGTGGCGCGCAGCACGTCCATCGTCACGGCGTACGGACCGAGGGCGGCGATCCGCTCGTCCCAGACCTCCTTGGGCTCCCCCATGGACACCCAGACGTCGGTGGCGACGAAGTCGACGTCCGCGACGCCCTCGGCGACGGTCTCGGTGAAGGTGATGCGGGCGCCGCTTGTCTCACTGATCTTCTGGGCTTCGGCGATGACGTCCTTGGCGGGCCAGTAGGCCTGGGGGGCCACGATGCGGACGTCCATCCCGAGGAGCGCGCCGGTGATCAGGTACGAGTTGCCCATGTTGAAGCGGGCGTCGCCCAGGTACGCGAAGGCGATCTGATCCAGCGGCCGGTCCGTGTGCTCGGTCATCGTGAGCACGTCGGCGAGCATCTGCGTGGGGTGCCAGGCATCGGTGAGGCCGTTGTAGACGGGCACACCGGCGTACGCGGCCAGCTCCTCGACGTTCGCCTGGCTGTCCCCGCGGTACTGGATCCCGTCGTACATCCGGCCGAGCACCCGCGCGGTGTCCTTCACGGACTCCTTGTGGCCTATCTGTGAGCCGGACGGATCGAGATATGTGGTCGACGCCCCCTGGTCCGCGGCCGCCACCTCGAACGCGCAGCGGGTACGCGTCGAGGTCTTCTCGAAGATCAGCGCGATGTTCTTCCCCCGCAGGTACTGGGTCTCGGTCCCGGCCTTCTTGGCAGCCTTCAGCTCAGCGGCAAGCTCGATCAGACCGCGGAGCTCCTCCGCCGTGAAGTCCAGCTCCTTCAGAAAATGGCGGCCGGCGAGGGCGGTCGGGACTGTCGCCATGGGGCGCTCCAGACATGCGGGGATACGGACACTTGGAAGTCTATACGAGGCTTCGCATTTCTATACGGAATCCCGCTGCACCGGACAGCTCATACAGCGCGGCCCGC
>NZ_JAAKZX010000309.1 GCF_011045025.1 Streptomyces ureilyticus | reverse complement strand
GGGTACGGGGGTGGGCCGTACGCAGCGGCGCCACGTGTTCCTCGGGCGCACCGGCGGCCGTGAGCTTGTCCGTCATGTACGTGAACCAGCGCTCCGGCCGCGTCCCGCGCGTGCGCCGGACGATCGAGGCGTCCGCCTCGTGCATCGCGACCCAGGCGCCGGAGGCCTCCCGTACCTTGCCGGACAGCCCGTGATGGTCGGGGTGGTGATGAGTGATCACCACCCCGTGGATCTCGGATGTCGAAGTGCCGCACGCGGTAAGGCCGTTGGCCAGGGTCTCCCAGGACGCCGGGTCGTCCCAGCCCGTGTCGACCAGGACCGGGCCGCGGTCGGTGTCGAGGACATACACCAGTGTGTAGCCGAGCGGGTTGTCAGGGATGGGGACCCTGATGGACCGTACGCCCCCGCCGTGGTCGGTCACCTGTGTCATGGATTCCCCGTCCTGGTCCGCATCCGGGCTCCTCTTCGCTCCTCTTCGGCATGGCCATTGCCCATGATAACTAGAACTGGTATCAGTTCCTCGTGTATCTGAAACAGCGTCAGGAATGCCCGACGTAACAAGATCACCAACTGAGATCGCCAAACTGAGATCACCAACTGAGATCAGTAACTGGATCAGCAACTGGGATCGCCCGGCTCCGCAGGAGGCAGTCGCTCATGACCGAGCTCGTGGAACACGGACAGCTGTTCATCGGCGGGGTGTTGACGGACCCCCTGGGCCAGGACGTCATCGAGGTGGTCTCGCCGCACACGGAAGAGGTCATCGGGAGGGTGCCGCACGCCTCGCCGGCCGATGTGGACCGGGCGGTCGCGGCGGCGCGTACGGCCTTCGACGAGGGGCCCTGGCCGCGGATGACCCTCGACGAGCGGATCGAGGTCATCAGCCGCATCAAGGACGCGTTCGCCGTACGGCACGAGGAGATCGCCCGCGTCATCTCCTCCGAGAACGGCACCCCGTACACCTCCTCCGTGATGGTGCAGGCGCTCGCCTCGATGTTGGTGTGGGACTCGGCGATCACCACCGCGCGCGGCTTCACGTACGAGGAGCAGCGCGACGGTGTCCTCGGGAAGATCCTGGTGCGGCGCGAACCCGTCGGGGTGGTCGCGGCCGTCGTGCCGTGGAACGTGCCGCAGTTCACCGCCGCCGCCAAGCTCGCTCCCGCGCTGCTGGCGGGCTGCACCGCGATCCTCAAGGTGTCACCCGAAACCCCCCTCGACGCCTACCTGTTGGCGGAGATCGCCGCCGAGGCCGGGCTGCCGGAGGGCGTGCTGTCGATCCTGCCCGCCGACCGGGAGGTCAGCGAGTACCTGGTGGGGCACGAGCGCGTCGACAAGGTGTCCTTCACCGGGTCCGTCGGGGCCGGAAAGCGCGTCATGGAGGTCTGCTCGCGCAACCTCACCCGCGTCACCCTCGAACTGGGCGGCAAGTCGGCCGCGGTGATCCTGCCGGACGCCGACGCGGCGACGGCCGTGGGCGGCATCGCGCCCTTCGCCTGGATGATCAACGGACAGGCGTGCGTCGCCCAGACCCGCATCCTCGTGCCGCAAACCCGCTACGACGAGTTCGCCGAGGCCTTCGCCGCCACCGCGGGCGCGTTGAAGGTCGGCGATCCCCTCGACCCGGCCACCGAGGTGGGCCCGCTGGTCGCCCGGCGCCAGCAGCAGCGTTCCCTCGACTACATACGGATCGGCCAGGAGGAGGGCGCCAAGATCCTCACCGGCGGCGGGCGTCCGGCCGGCATCGACAAGGGCTGGTACGTCGAGCCGACGCTCTTCGGCGATGTCGACAACTCCATGCGGATCGCCCGCGAGGAGATCTTCGGGCCGGTCATCTGCCTCATCCCGTACGGCGACGAGAGCGAGGCCGTGAAGATCGCGAACGACTCGGAGTACGGGCTGAGTGGCAGTGTGTGGACGGCGGACGTCGAGCGCGGCATCGAGGTCGCGCGTCAGGTCCGTACGGGCACGTACTCCGTCAACACCTTCAGCCTCGACATGCTCGGCCCGTTCGGCGGTTACAAGAACTCCGGTCTGGGGCGGGAGTTCGGGCCCGAGGGGTACGGCGAGTACTTCGAGCACAAGATGATCCACCTGCCCAACGGCTACGAGGGTGAGGCTTAGAAGATGGGTGACCGCTGGCACATCGAGGTCGACCGCTCGGTCTGCATCGGCTCGTCCCAGTGCGTCAACCAGGCACCTCACGCCTTCCACCTCGACTCCGCCCGTCAGTCCCATCCCCTGGACCCGGACACGGACGCCAACGAGAAGGTCCTGGAGGCGGCGGAGGGCTGCCCGGTGGAGGCGATCATGATCAGCCTGGTGGGGTCGGGGGAGCCGGTGTTTCCGCCTGAGGAGTGACCATCGCTCGGGCTGACTCCCGCATGGCAGCCATGCGGGAGTCAGCCCTCGTCGCGCGGCTCGGTCAGGTCGATCAAGCGGCACACCGTCTCGATGTCGATCTTGACCTGGGCGATGGAGGCGCGGCCCGAGAGCCAGGTGATGAGGGCCGAGTGCCAGGTGTGGCCGATCACGCGGACCGCGGAGAGCTGGTCGGGGGTGGGGTCGCCCAGGCCCATGGCGTCCAGGATGATCATGGTGGTCTGGCGGGACACCTGATCCACCTCCGGGCTGACGCTGCGGTCCGCGAACGTGAGGGCGCGGACCATGGCGTCGGCGAGGTGCGGCTCGCGCTGGAGGGCGCGGAAGGCGCGCATCAGGGTCTCGGCGACGCGTTCCGCCGCCGTGTCGCCGGCCGGGGGCTTCTTGCGGAGGGTGCCGTGCATGTGGGCGAGCTGGTCCTGCATCGTGGCGACGAGCAGGTGGATCTTCGACGGGAAGTAGCGGTACAGCGTGCCGAGGGCGACCTGCGAGGACTCCGCCACCTCGCGCATCTGCACCGCGTCGAAACCGCCCCGGCTGGCAAGCTGCGCACTGGCGTGAAGGATGCGCCGCCGCCGGGCCTCCTGCCGCTCGGTGAGCGGCGGCGAGTCCGACTGGAGCGTTCGTACCACCGCTTGCGCGCTCTTCGCGGCGGCGGGCTTGGCGGCGGGTTTCTCGGCATCCGTGGCCGAGCGCCTGGCCTTCGTCGCCGACTGCGCGGTGGCCGGCTGCGCGGTGGCCGGCCGCTCGGTCGTCGGCTGCGCGGTCTTCGCCGGTGGGGTGGCTTCCGCTGGCATGTGTCCCGTTCCGTGACGTTCGTGCAAAAGGGTCGGGTGGGGGCGGGGTGAGCGACAGCAGAGTAGGGCCTCGCCGTGGCGCGAATCACCCGATCCACCGCTCACAGAAGGGCTACCTGCCGGTAGATTCAGTGCTCCCTGAACGATCAACTCTGAAACTTGTTCTAGATTACCGTCCCGAAGTAATCTCGCGGGAAACTGCTGGAAGAAGGGGGCCCGGAGTGACCGCTGAGGCCATGGAGGCGGGTCCCGAGGAGGGCTCGGCCGCCGACGGCGACCGACCGTTGCGCATAGCGCTCCTCACCTACAAAGGGAACCCGTTCTGCGGCGGCCAGGGCGTCTACGTACGGCACCTCTCGCGCGAACTCGCCCGCCTCGGTCACCGGATCGAGGTCATCGGCGCCCAGCCGTATCCCGTACTCGATGTGGACGTACTCGGTGCGCATGAAGGCCGGGGCGGACTCGGGGGCCGGAGCGGGCCCGGACGGCTCTCCCTCACCGAGCTGCCCAGCCTCGACCTGTACTGCCCCGAGGACCCCTTTCGCACCCCGAGCCCGGGCGAGTTCCGTGACTGGATCGACGCCCTCGAGGTCGGCACGATGTGGACCGGCGGCTTCCCCGAGCCGCTGACCTTCTCGCTGCGCGCCCGGCGCCATCTCCGCGCCCGCCGCGGCGAGTTCGACGTCGTGCACGACAACCAGACCCTCGGCTACGGACTGTTGGGCGACATCGGCGCCCCCCTCGTCACGACGATCCACCACCCCATCACCGTGGACCGCCAGTTGGAGCTGGACGCGGCGAACGGCTGGCGCGAGCGCGCCTCCAAACGCCGCTGGTACGCCTTCACCCGCATGCAGAAACGCGTCGCCCGCCGCCTCCCCTCCGTCCTCACCGTCTCCGGCACCTCCCGCCAGGAGATCGTCGACCAGCTCGGCGTACGCGACGAACGCATCCACGTCGTGCACATCGGCGCCGACACCGACCTCTTCTCGCCGGATCCGTCCGTGCCGCAGACGCCGGGGCGGATCGTCACGACATCCAGCGCGGACGTGCCGTTGAAAGGGCTCGTCTTCCTCCTCGAGGCGCTCGCCAAGGTGCGCACCGAGCACCCCGCCGCGCACCTCGTCGTCGTCGGCAAGCGCGCCGAGGACGGACCGGTCGCCCAGGCCATCGAGCGGTACGGGCTCGAAGGCGCCGTCGAGTTCGTAAAGGGGATCTCGGACGAGGAACTGGTCGACCTTGTACGGTCCGCCGAGGTCGCCTGCGTGCCCTCGCTGTACGAGGGCTTCTCGCTGCCCGCCGCGGAGGCGATGGCGACGGGGACGCCGCTCGTCGCCACCACCGGCGGGGCGATTCCCGAGGTGGCGGGGAGGGACGGTGAGACGTGCCTGGCCGTCCCGCCGGGTGACTCCGGGGCGCTGGCCGCCGCCCTGAGCAGGCTTCTCGGCGACCCCTCGCTGCGTGCGCGGCTCGGGTCCGCCGGGCGTGCGCGGGTCCTTGAGCGGTTCACCTGGGCGCGGGCGGCCGAGGGGACGGTGGCGCGGTACCGCGAGGCGATCGCCGCGGGCGGGGGAGCGCAACGGCCCACCGCTGTACGGGCTGTTGAAGCCGAAGCCGGCGAACAAGTACCCGCAGAAGCAGCCGCAGAAGTAGTCGTAACCGATCGTGAAAGCAGGGCCACGTGCTGACCGTCGACTTCTCCCGGTTCCCGCTCGCCCCGGGCGACCGCGTACTGGACCTCGGGTGCGGAGCCGGCCGGCACGCCTTCGAGTGCTACCGGCGCGGAGCGCACGTCGTGGCGCTGGACCAGAACGCCGAGGAAATCAGCGAGGTCGCCACCTGGTTCGCCGCGATGAAGGAGGCGGGGGAGGCGCCGGAGGGGTCGAGCGCCGTCGCCATGGAGGGCGACGCGCTTCAACTCCCGTTCCCCGACGAGTCGTTCGACGTCGTGATCATCTCCGAGGTCATGGAGCACATACCCGATGACAAGGGCGTACTCGCGGAGATGGTGCGCGTGCTGAAGCCGGGCGGGCGGATCGCCGTCACGGTCCCGCGCTACGGGCCCGAGAAGGTGTGCTGGGCGCTGTCCGACGCGTATCACGAGGTCGAGGGCGGCCACATCCGCATCTACAAGGCCGATGAACTTCTGGGCAGAATGCGCGAGGCGGGCCTGAAGCCGTACGGCACGCATCACGCCCACGCGCTGCACTCGCCGTACTGGTGGCTGAAGTGCGCGTTCGGCGTCGACAACGACAAGGTGCTGCCGGTGCGGGCGTATCACAAGCTTCTGGTCTGGGACATCATGAAGAAGCCGCTGGCCACACGGGTCGCCGAGCAGGCGCTGAACCCGTTGATCGGCAAGTCCTTCGTGGCGTACGCGACCAAGCCGCATCTGCCGGTCGAAGCCGCTGAAGCCGCCGCAGCCGACGCCGACGCCTCGGTGGACGCTTCGTGACGACGCCCCGTACGGAACACCTCGTCCTGTCCGGCGTGCTCACCGCGGAGCAGGCCGCCGAGACGGTGCGGGGCATCCTCGCCGTGCAGCGCCCGGACGGCGCCATTCCGTGGTTCCGCGGGCATCACCTCGACCCGTGGGACCACATCGAGGCCGCGATGGCGCTGGACGCGGCGGGCGAGCACGAGGCCGCCGAGCGGGCGTACGACTGGCTGGCCCGGCATCAGAACGAGGACGGCTCCTGGTACGCGGCGTACGCCGACGGGGACGCCGCCGACGTCACCGACCGCGGCCGGGAGACCAACTTCTGCGCATACGTCGCCGTCGGCGTCTGGCACCACTATCTGGCGACCGGCGACGACACCTTCCTGGACCGGATGTGGCCCACCGTCTCCTCCGCCATGGAGTTCGTGCTGCGGCTCCAGCTGCCGGGCGGGCAGATCGGCTGGCGGTGCGAGGGCGACGGGACCGGGAGCGGAACCGGGGCCGGGTCCGATGAGGCGTTGCTGACCGGGAGTTCGTCCGTCCACCATGCCCTGCGCTGCGCGCTCGCGATCGCCGAGGAGCGGGAAGAGGCGCAGCCGGACTGGGAGTTGGCGGTGGGGACGCTGCGGCATGCGATACGGCGGCATCCGGAGCGGTTCCTCGACAAGAGCCGTTACTCCATGGACTGGTACTACCCCGTGCTGGGCGGAGCGCTCACCGGGGCCGAGGCGAAGGAACGTATCGAACGGGACTGGGATCGCTTTGTGGTGCCGGGCGTCGGCGTACGGTGCGTCGTGCCCAACCCGTGGGTGACGGGCGGCGAGTCCGCCGAACTCGCCCTGGCGCTCTGGGCCGTGGGCGAGTCCGACCGGGCCCTGGAGATCCTCCAGTCCATCCAGCACCTGCGCGACCCGCAGACCGGGCTGTACTGGACGGGCTACGTCTTCGAGGACCAGGCCGTCTGGCCCGAGGAGCTGACCGCGTGGACGGCGGGCTCGCTGCTGCTCGCCGTCGCGGCGCTGGGCGGGGACGAGGCGACGTGTGCGGTGTTCAGCGGGGAGCGGTTGCCTTGGGGGCTGGACGCCGACTGCTGTTCGTGACGTCTCGTTCGTAGCGGCTTGCGTGTGGGCGCCTCAGTGATGGCGGTACATGCGGTTGGCGATCACATGGCCCAAGAAGAGGTACACGACGGCGGCCAGGCCGTACCCGGCGACGACTCGGGCCCAGCCCTCGTCGAACGTGAACAGGTCGTGTGACCAGCCGGCGAGCCAGCGGGCCGCGTCCTGGATGAACTGCACGAAGTCGTTCGCCCGGTTCGCGTCCAGCAGGTACATCAGGATCCACAGGCCGATGATCGACGCCATGATGTCGGCGACGATCGCGATGGCCCTGCCTGCCTGGTTACTGCGAGATCGAGGGGACATGCTCAACGAGTGCCCCTTGAATCCTGAATGAAACCGCCAGAGGGTTCGATGTCCCTTATGCCGAGGTCTCGTTGAGCTCCGCCAGGACTTGGAGGGTGCGGCGGTCGGGGGACAGAACCAGCAGGTCTGTCACCGGGCCTTTCCGCCACAACTCCAGGCGTTCGGCGATGCGTTCGCGAGGGCCGACGAGGGAGATCTCGTCGGCGAAGGCGTCGGGGACGGCGAGGACGGCCTCCTCGCGGCGGCCCTCCAGGAACAGGTCCTGGATTCGCCGCGCCTCCTCCTCGTATCCCATGCGCGCCATGAGGTCGGCGTGGAAGTTGCGCTTTGCGTGGCCCATGCCGCCGATGTAGAAGCCGAGCATCGTCTTTACGGGGAGCAAGCCTTCCGATACGTCGTCGCAGACTCTGGCCTGGGCCATGGGGGCGATGAGGAAGCTTTCGGGTGCGTCGGTCAGGGACGCCTCGTATACGTCGGGACGCAGGGGCGACCAGTACAGCGGCAGCCAGCCGTCCGCGATGCGGGTCGTCTGCGCGATGTTCTTCGGGCCCTCCGCGCCCAGGAGGATGGGGAGTTCGGGGCGCAGGGGGTGCGTGATGGGCTTGAGGGGTTTGCCCAAGCCTGTGGCGTCGGGGCCCTGGTACGGGTGGGTGTGGAAACGGCCGTTCAGCTCAACGGGGGCCTCGCGGCGGAGGACTTGGCGTACGACATCGACGTACTCCCTCGTCGCCGTGAGCGGTGACTTCGGGAACGGGCGGCCGTACCAGCCCTCCACGACCTGCGGGCCCGAAAGACCGAGGCCGAGCATCATGCGGCCGCCCGAGAGGTGGTCGAGGGTGAGGGCGTGCATGGCGGTCGTGGTGGGGGAGCGGGCGGCCATCTGGGCGACTGCCGTGCCGAGTTTGATACGGGACGTGTGCGCCGCGATCCACGTCAGCGGGGTGAAGACGTCGGAGCCCCAGGACTCGGCGGTCCACACGGAGTCGTAGCCGAGGCGTTCCGCCTCCTGCGCCAGCGGGACGTGGGCCGGGTTGGGGCCGCGTCCCCAGTAGCCGAGTGCGAGACCGAGTCGCATGAGCCGCCGCCTCCTCGTTACCTGACGGATCGTCAGCCTTCAGTTGAGACGGTGACTGTACGACAACGGCCCCTCGCTCGGAAGAGCGAGGGGCCGTGCGTGGAAGCGGAGGGTTCAGCCGCGCTGGATTCCGCTGGTGTCCTGCAGTACGCCTCGGCGGCCGTCCTGCGTCTGGGCCACCAGGCCGGGGCCGCGCTGCTCGACGGCCAAGTACCAGGTACCGGGCGCCAGTTCGGCGATCGGCGTCGGGGAGCCGTCCTCGCCGTACAGCGGACGGGGCACGGGCACCGCGAACCAGAACGGCGAGAAGTCCGCGGCGGGCGGCTGCTGCGCCTGCGGGGCCTGGGCCTGCTGCGGCTGGGGCTGCTGCTGACCGGGCTGCGGGCCGCCCTGCGCACCGAACGGCTGGCCCGGCTGCGGCTGTCCCGGCTGACCGCCGAACGGCTGGCCCTGGCCCGGCTGGCCCTGGGCGCCGGGCGCGCCCGGGTAGCCGTAACCACCCTGCGGCTGGGCGCCGTAGGGCTGGGGGGCGGCTGGCTTGGGG
>NZ_JAAKZX010000308.1 GCF_011045025.1 Streptomyces ureilyticus | reverse complement strand
GTCGGGTGGCTGCCGAGGGTACGACGCTGCCGAAGGGGACCACCCGGCTTGGTCTGGGCCTGCGGCTCCGTGACGCTTCCCGTGCCTCCAACGCTTCCGGGGCTTCCGGCGCGGGTTCTTCGGAGGTGATCGCAGACGTCGCGGTGACTCTGGAGGACCGGTACGGGGTGCCGTACCGGGTCACCGTCGGCGCACTCCCCGCCGACGGCCGGGCGCACACCCTCACCCTGGACCTCGAGCGGGTCGCGGCGGCCCCGGCCGAGCCGCTGACGCTCATCGGGATGCAGCTGGACATGACCCAGCCGGTCGGAAGGGCGGAGCAACACCGGTTCTCCGTCGATGAGTTGACGGCCACGGGAGCCGACGGCCAGAAGCGCACGCTCCCGCAGCCCGCCTCCTGGGAGGCGAAGTCCCGGGCCGACAGCACCACGGTGGACCCCGAGGGTGACGCGGCCCCGACCCGTGCGCGCGTGGAGTCCTCCCGACCGCTGACGGTTGGCTACGGCACCGGCTATGTGCCCCGCGAAGTCGCCTGGCAGCCCTTCCCATTCACGGTCCGGCTGCAGGTCGCCCAGACCGCCACACCGGAGATCGCGGCTCTGGCGACCGACCGTTTCCTTGAGTCGGCGGGCGCGCGCACCGGGCAACGGGTGGATGTGCCGTTCGACGGTTCGACCGTGCCGGTGCGGATCGTGGGGAGCGTACGGGCACTGCCGACGACCGAGGACGCGTCGTCCACCAGTGGTGGCGCGCTGCTGGTCGATCTGCGGTCCGTGAACCGGGTGCTGGAGGCGCGGTACGGCGAGAGCGTCACGCCCACCGAGTGGTGGCTGCGGGCCGAGCCGGGCAGTGCGGCGCGGGTGGCGGCGCAGTTGCGGGAGCGGCCCGACATCGAGCCGTCGCAGGTCGTCGTGCGTGACGAGGTCGCGGAGGGCCTGCGCGACGATCCCTTCGGGGCGGGGCCTCAGTCGGCGTTCGCGGCGGCGGCCGCGGTCGCCGCAGCGCTGGCCGCGGTCGGTTTCGCGGTGAGCACGGCGGGTTCGCTGCGGGAACGCGGCACCGAGTTCGCGATCCTCCGCGCCCTGGGCGCCCCTCGCCGCCAGCTGGCCCGGCTGATCGCCGCCGAGCAGGGCGTTCTGGTCGCCCTCGCGCTGGTGGTGGGCGTGGCCCTCGGGGCGGTGCTGACCCGGGCGGTGATCCCGCTGATCGTTCTCACCCCACGGGCCACGCAGCCGGTGCCGCAGGTGCTGGTGGAGCTCCCGCCGGGTCAGGTGGCGGTCCTGCTGACGGCGGTCGTCGTCATGCCGCTGCTGGTCACGGCGGTACTGGCGTTGCGCCGGCAGGATCCGGCGAGTTCGCTGCGCTACCCGGGGGGTGATTGAGGTGCCCACACCTCGTGACTCGGTCGGACCTCATGACAAGGCCGCGCCTCGTGACACCGCCGCACCTCATGGCAAGTCCGCACCTCGCAACACGGTCGCACCTCATGACAAGACCGCACCTCGCCACACGGTCGCCCCCTGGACCCGTACCCGCCTGCGCGCCGCCCCCGGTGCCGCCGTCGCCCTCGCCCTGCTCGTCGCGCTGACCGCCTCGCTGGCCGCCGTCTTCCCTCGCGCGGTCGACCGTTACGAGGACGAGGGTCTGCGTCACGCGGTCGAGGAGGCGACGGCCCAGTCGAGCTCCGTACAGCTGTCCGCGCCGCCGCCCTGGTCCGAAATCCCGCAGGGGGAACGGGAGTCGGCCCTGCTCCCGGACACGCTGGGCAAGCAGTACGCGCAGCTGCTGGACGTGGTCCGGGCACCTCTCGTCCCCGATCGTGAGCAGTCCACGTACGGCGTCCGCAACGCCCAACCGCTCGAGGCGCCCGAGCCCTGGCTGCCGCGGCCGAGCGGGCTGCCCGCGCAGATGTCGCTCGCCGCGCCGAACGGCCTCGCCGACCACTCCCGGCTGCGGGAGGGACGCCTCCCGCGCACCGACGGCACGGTGACCGCCGCGACGGCCGAGGTGGAGGCGGCGGTCACCACGGAGACCGCGGCGAAGCTGCGGATCAAGGCGGGTTCGGTGATCCACGTACCCGGCGTGGAACGCGCCCCGCTGGCCGTCCGGATCACGGGCATCGTCGCCCCGCGCGATCCGGAGGGCGCGTACTGGACGACCCAGCCGCTGCTGCGCCGCCCCTCCCTCTCCCGGGTCCCGGGCTCGATCGGCAACGAGCAGACGTACTGGCTGGGCGCCCTGCTGCTGGCCCCGGAAGCGGCCCCCGCCCTCCTCGGCACGCCCGGAAACCCGGTGCGCTACTGGCAGCTCGCCCCCGACCCCGCCAGCCTGACCGCACGCGATCTGTCCCGGCTCAGCAGCGCCGTCGCCGCGCTCGAATCCGGCCCCGACCTGCTGAAGGTCCGTGCGTTCACCGACCCGGAGGTCGATGCGAGCACCGGCCTCGACGACGTCCTCACCTCGTACGCCGAGCTCCGCTCCGGCATCTCCCCCCTCGTCGCCGTCGCCGTCTTCGGCACCGGCACCGTCGCGGCGATCGTCCTGCTCATGGCCGGTGGCCTCGCCGCCGACCGCCGCCGCGCCGAACTCGCCCTGATCCGCGCCCGCGGCGGTTCCCTGCGGGGCGTCATGGGGCGGCTGCTCGCCGAGACGGCCGTGGTCGCGGTTCCGGCGGGCGCGCTCGGCCTGACGGCCGCCCTGCTCGCCGTCCCGTACGGCCGCCTCTCGTACGCCGTGACAGCCGCCGCCGCGGTCACCTTGCTCGCCTGCGCCGTGCTCCCGCTGCGCGCCGCGACCGCCCACCGTGCCGTACGCGTCCACGGCGCCCGTGAGGACCTGACGTCCGTACGTCCCTCCCGCCGCCGTACGGTCGCCGAGCTCACCCTGCTCGTCCTGGCGTCGGCCGCGGTGTTCACCCTGCGGCAGCGCGGGGCGGCGTCCGGCGATCAACTGGTGGCGCTGGCCCCGGTGTTGATCGGCGTCATCGCCGCTCTCGTACTGGTCCGGGTCTACCCGCTCCCGCTGCGCCACCTGGCCCGTCCCGCGGCCCGGCTGCGCGGTGCGGTCGGCCATCTTTCGCTGGCGCGCGCGGGCCGCACCTCCGTCTCCACGGTGCTGCCGCTGCTCGCGCTGCTGACCGCGCTGACCACGGCCGCGTTCGGGGGTTCCGTGCTGGCGGGCGTCACGGACGCGCGGGACCGGGCGGCGCTGCTCACCCTCGGCGCGGACGCCCGCGTCGAAGCCATCGGTCCGCTGCCCGCCGACCTGCCCGAGGAGGTCCGCTCGACGTCCGGCGCGGACGAGGTCACGGCGCTGAGCATCGCGTATCAGGCGAAACCGGAGGGCGGTCCTGTGACGGTGCCGCTCGCGGGGGTGGAGCCGGAGGAGTACGCGAGGCTGGCCGGGCGGACAGGCCTCGGGGCGTTCCCCGGCGGCGAGTTGAGCCGCTCGGGGCAGCGGGTGCTTCCCGCCCTCGCCTCTCCTTCCGTCGCCGACCGCTACGGCACCCGCCCCCTCCCCGTACGCCTGGAGGACGGCAGCGAGGTCACCGTCCGCATCGTTCTCGTACGGGAGCTGACGCCGGCCGTGTCCGGCACCGAGTTCCTGGTCGTGGACCGCTCCGGTCTCAGCGCCGAGGCCGCGCGCCCGTCCACCCTGCTGCTGACCGGCGACCATCTCGACGCGGGCACGCTGCACAAGGCCGAGGACGCCGGCACGGACGTACGACTGCGGTCCGAGGAACGGGCGCGGTACGTGGACTCCCCTCTCCAGTCCGGCGCCGAGCGCGTCTACACGGCGGCGGTCGCGGCGGGCGCCGGATACGCCGTACTCGCGCTGCTGCTCGCCCTGGTCCGGGCCGCTCCGGAACGCGCCGCCCTGCTGGCCCGGCTGCGCACCATGGGCCTCACCCGTAGCCAGGGCCGCCGGCTGCTCGTACTGGAAGCGCTGCCGGGTGCCCTCCTCGCGGCGGCGGGCGGCGCCCTGACCGGCTGGGCGGCTGTCCGCCTCCTGGCGCCCGGCGTCGACCTGACCACGATCGCGCTCGCCACCCCCGGCGGCGGGTCCGCAGCGGGCACCGCCCCGCTGCGGACCGACCCGGCGTCCCTGTTGCTCCCCGCACTGGCCGTGCTCCTCCTCGCGACGGGCATCGCGGCGGCTCAGGCGTGGTGGACGGGGCGGAAGGGGTCGGTCACCGAACTCCGCGCGGGGGATGCCCGATGACGGCTACGGCTATGGCTACGACCACGACCGCAGGAGTCGCCCGATGACGGCCACGATCAAGATGGCAGGAGTCGCCCGATGACGGCTACGAACCCGACCTTCGCCGACCTGGCCCAGCGCGCCGCCGATCGCCGTGACCGGCCCGCCTACGGCCATGACGCGCTGATCACCTGTGACCGGCTGGTCCGTGTCTTCTCCACGGACGGTGTGGAGGTGCAGGCGCTCCAGGGACTCGATCTGCTGGTCCGGGAGGGCGAGTTGATGGCCCTGGTGGGGGCGTCCGGCAGCGGCAAGTCGACCCTGATGAACATCCTGGCCGGCCTCGACACCCCCACGGCGGGCGCGGCCCGGGTCGCCGATCACGACCTGCTGACCATGAACGCGAAGGACCGCCTCCGCTACCGTCGCGAGACCGTCGGCTTCGTCTGGCAGCAGACCGCCCGCAACCTTCTCCCCTACCTGACCGCCGCCCAGAACGTCGCCCTGCCCATGCAGCTGCGCGGCACCCGCAACGGCACTCGCGGTCGCCGGGCGAAGGCCGAACGCGCCCTGGAACTCCTGGAGTTGCTCGGCATCGCCGACTGCCGGGCGCGCCATCCGCACCAGTTGTCCGGCGGTCAACAGCAGCGCGTCGCCATCGCCGTGGCCCTGGCCAACTCCCCCGCCGTCCTCCTCGCCGACGAACCCACCGGCGAGCTCGACTCCCACACCGCGGAGCAGATCTTCGCCGCCTTCCGCACGGCGAACGAGCACCTCGGCACCACCATCGTCATCGTCACCCATGACCAGGCGGTCGCCGGCGAGGTCCGCCGCACGGTCGCCATCCGCGACGGCCGCACCTCCACGGAGGTGCTGCGCCGCACCGAGGTCGATGCGGCGACCGGGTACGAGAGGGTGGTGGCCCGGGAGTACGCGATGCTCGACCGGGCGGGGCGGCTTCAGCTTCCCGCCGAGTACACCGAAGCTCTCGGGATGCGCGACCGGGTCGCCCTCGAGCTGGAGCCCGATCACATCGCCGTCCGGCCCGACGACAGCGGGGGCGCTTCGCTGGAGGAGCGGTGATGAACCTGCGGGCCCGGTGGGGGCTGGTTGGGCCCGCACGGCGGAGCCGCACATTGATACAGCCCCGCGCCCCTGAATGGGCGCCCCGAGCCGCCAATCTCCCTCGCGCAAGCGGCGATCAGCGCGGGCGATCAGCGGACGCTTACGTCCAAGGCCCCGAGCCCCGCCCTGCGTACCGCGATCGACCCGTACGGCGTCCGCAGCCTGAGCCACGCGCCCGAGGAGAGCAGTGCCAGGGCGGGCTCTTCCGGTGTGGCGGGGCGGGACGGCCGCAGGAAGCCCAGTGACTGTGCCGCGTGCGCGGCCCTCACCGGGAGTTCGGTGTCGGCGATCGGGCGGGACCAGATCTCCCTCCCGATCCGGTCCAGCTCCGTGCGGGTGCGCCGCTCGGGCGCCAACTCCCCCGTACGGGAACGGAATTCGGTGACCGCCGAGGCGACCATCGCCCGCACCGTGTCCAGCGTGGGCAGTCCCGGCTCCGGTCGCCAGCCGCTGCGCGGTGGCAGTACGCCGGCCCAGGGTGGGCCGGTGACGGCGGTGGGCACGAGTGCCGTGGCCGCCGGCTCGTCGATGGACTCCAGGAGTTCGCCGGCCGAGACGGTCACGTCGAGCGAGGCGTCGAGACCGTTCTCGTACGGCTTGGCCAGTCGCGCCGTACGGATGGCGAGGACCTCGAACGACGGGGGTCGGCCGAACACCGCGAGCGCCGTCCCCGACCCCTGCAACCGCACGGCTGCCGCCCGGTCGTAGTGGATCAGCCGGGCAAGGAAGGCGGCGAGGTCCGCCGCCTCCCCGGCGTCGGCGAGGTGCAGTGCCGTCATGCGGCGACGGCCTCCGAGGGGTCTTCGTCGTCTTCTGTGGAGTCCGTGTACTCCTCGAGGAAGGCGCGCTCCTCGGCGGTGATACGGCGCGGTCGCTGCGCCTCGAAGTCGAACGGCACGATCACCGTCGAGGCCCGGACATACACCTGCTCCGGGTCCTTGACCTCGTACGTGATGGTGAACGACGCCGCGCGGATCTCCGTGACCCACAGCTCGATGTCCACCGGTGTGTGCCGGTGGACGAGCTGCTGCTTGTAGTCGATCTCATGGC
This sequence comes from Streptomyces ureilyticus, assembly GCF_011045025.1. Taxonomy (GTDB): domain Bacteria; phylum Actinomycetota; class Actinomycetes; order Streptomycetales; family Streptomycetaceae; genus Streptomyces; species Streptomyces ureilyticus. The sequence continues at coordinate 2,299 of NZ_JAAKZX010000308.1, read as the reverse complement.
GTGCCACCACGGACCCCTGCTGGAAATCCTTGTCCGGGCGGAACAGGAAGTCGATACGGGCTTCCTCCAGATAGCGGAGGAAGACCACGTTGTTGATGTGGCCGTACGCGTCCATGTCCGCCCAGCGCAGCGGGCAGCGGTAGATGTGCCGCAAGATCAGCCCCGGGTCAGCTTCTTGTAGGTGGCGCGGTGCGGACGCGCGGCGTCCGGGCCGAGCCGCTCGATCTTGTTCTTCTCGTACGACTCGAAGTTGCCCTCGAACCAGAACCACCTGGAGTCGCCCTCGTAGGCGAGGATGTGCGTCGCCACGCGGTCGAGGAACCAGCGGTCGTGGGAGACGACCACGGCGCAGCCGGGGAACTCCAGCAGAGCGTTCTCGAGGCTGGACAGCGTCTCGACGTCCAGGTCGTTGGTCGGTTCGTCGAGGAGCAGCAGGTTGCCGCCCAGCTTGAGGGTGAGCGCGAGGTTGAGGCGGTTGCGCTCACCACCGGAGAGCACGCCGGCCGGCTTCTGCTGGTCGGGGCCCTTGAAGCCGAAGGCGGAGACGTACGCGCGGGACGGCATCTCGACCTGGCCGACGTTGATGTAGTCCAGCTCGTCGGAGACGACGGCCCACAGCGTCTTCTTGGGGTCGATGTTCGCGCGGGTCTGGTCGACGTAGCTGATCTTGACGGTGTCGCCGACCTTGATGGCACCGGAGTCCGGATTCTCCAGGCCCTGGATCATCTTGAACAGCGTGGTCTTGCCGGCGCCGTTCGGACCGATGATGCCGACGATGCCGTTGCGCGGCAGCGTGAAGGACAGGTCGTCGATGAGGAGCTTCTCGCCGAAACCCTTGGTGAGGTTCTCGACCTCGACGACGACATTGCCCAGGCGCGGGCCCGGCGGGATCTGGATCTCCTCGAAGTCCAGCTTCCGCATCTTGTCCGCCTCGGCCGCCATCTCCTCGTAACGGGCAAGGCGCGCCTTGGACTTGGCCTGCCGCCCCTTGGCGTTGGAGCGGACCCACTCGAGCTCTTCCTTCAGACGCTTCTGCCGCTTGGCGTCCTTCGCGCCCTCGACCTTGAGACGGGCCTGCTTGGTCTCCAGGTACTGCGAGTAGTTGCCCTCGTAGCCGTGCAGGCGGCCGCGGTCGACCTCGCAGATCCATCCGGCGACGTTGTCGAGGAAGTACCGGTCGTGGGTGACGGCGACGACGGTGCCCGGGTACTTGGCGAGGTGCTGCTCCAGCCAGTTCACGGACTCGGCGTCGAGGTGGTTGGTGGGCTCGTCGAGGAGCAGCAGGTCGGGCTGCTCGAGCAGCAGCTTGCAGAGCGCGACGCGGCGCTTCTCACCACCGGAGAGGGTGGTGACGGGCCAGTCACCGGGCGGGCAGCCGAGCGCGTCCATGGCCTGCTCGAGCTGGGCGTCGAGGTCCCACGCGTTGGCGTGGTCGAGCTCCTCCTGGAGCTTGCCCATCTCTTCGAGGAGCGCGTCGGAGTAGTCGGTCGCCATCTGCTCGGCGATCTCGTTGAACCGGTCGAGCTTGCCCTTGATCGAGGCGACACCCTCCTGGACGTTCTCCAGGACGGTCTTGTCCTCGTTCAGCGGGGGCTCCTGCAGGAGGATGCCGACGGTGTAACCGGGCGACAGGAACGCGTCACCGTTCGACGGCTGCTCAAGGCCGGCCATGATCTTGAGGACGGTCGACTTACCGGCACCGTTCGGGCCGAGGACACCGATCTTCGCGCCGGGCAGGAAGCTCAGGGTGACGTCGTCGAGAATCACCTTGTCGCCGTGCGCCTTGCGCGCCTTGCGCATGGTGTAAATGTACTCAGCCAAGAGAAACCGTCCGGACGCTTGAAATCGGCAGTGGGCAGATACACCCCATCTTGCCCGACGGCTACCCCTGGGGGGAAACCCGTATCTCAGAGGGGCCCTGACCTGCACTTTCACTGCCGGACCTGATCACGGGCGAGTGCAGCGGCCCGTCGGGTCGGCGGCCGGCGGGCGGCACTGGAGGGCGAAGTCCGCGGCGTTCTTGCTCAGGTAGCGGCCCATGCAGGTGTTCGCGCTGGTGCGGCCTCGGTCTCGGCAGAAGTTCAGGGCGGCTCGGCCGTTGGCGAAGGGGCCCGGGGCGTAGATGACCCAGAAGCCGGGGCGCAGGGAGGCGAAGTTGTCGCTGCGGACGTAGACGGCTTCGGGGACGGTCTGGCGGATCTTGGCGAGCCGTTGGTCTCTGGCGGCCGTGCCCGCGCTGACGGGCTCGGAGAAGAGCTGGGCGATCCAGCGGTCGCCCTTGTTGGGGGCGGCGGGTGGG